>CALFFK010000125.1 GCA_937957975.1 uncultured Neomegalonema sp. | reverse complement strand
AAGGGTATCGACCGCGAAATCCGCAATCCCCTGCCATGTCGCATGACGCGACGTGATGAGGCAGTGCAGCCGCTCCCCCGCCACCAGATATGGCGCGATACTCTGTTGATCGGTGGCATTATCGAACAGGATCAACCACGGTGTATCCCGGTCCCGCGCTGCATACAGCGCATCAAGGGCCGTTTGCTTCGGCGTGTTCGCTGGCTGGCAATTCAGCTTGCGCCCCAGTTCCGCAAGACCATTATGCAGGGTCGCCTCACTTTCGGCAGGAACAACCCAAACCCCCTCATACCCACCCTTCGCACGGCGGGCATATTCAGTGGCCAGTTCCGTCTTGCCAATACCACCGGGGCCACGCACGGCATTGGTTATCGCCTGTCCATTAACCGCAACGAGTTTGGATTCCTCAATCAACTCGCCAAGTGACGCGATTTCCTTATCACGCCCGACGATCTTACGCGGCGCAGCCGGAAGGTTGTTATACAACGGCCAATTCAGAGTTGGCTTGTCAGTAATTTCAGGAGCTTCCGACTCTTCTTCGAGCTTTTTCTGGGCATCGCGCTTTGGAAGCCAATAGAAGAACCACCCTATCGCTATACTTGCGATTATCCCGATTATCAGTTCCATCCACTATCCTCCCCATTGCAAAACCTAACGGGGTACACGGTTGAAGGGAAGCGGGATCAGCCTGATTTCAGGGCCAGCGCGCGTTCGTAAACCTGTTTGCGGGGCAGGCCCAAATCGCTGGCCACCGCTTTGGCGGCGTCTTTCGTGGTCATCGTGGTCAGGGCATCGCGCAGGGCGTCATCAATATCGGCCTCCCCTGCCGGTTCGGGCGATGCCGGGGGGCCAACAACCACGACAATCTCGCCTTTGGGCGGGCCATCCTCCGCATAGGTCACAGCCAGCGCATCAAGCGTCCCCCGGCGGGTTTCCTCAAACATTTTCGTCAATTCCCGCGCCACGGCGGCATCGCGGGGGCCAAACACCTCCGCCATATCCGCCAGCGAGGCCGCAAGGCGCTTTGGCGACTCGTACAGGATCAATGTCGTGGGCAGGGGCGCAAGCTCCTGCAAAAACCTGCGCCGTGCCTCGCGTTTATTGGGGGGAAATCCCGCAAAGGTAAACCGATCCGACGGCAACCCGGAAAGGGTCAGCGCCATAATCGCGGCACAGGGGCCGGGCGTGGCCTCCAGCGGAATACCTTCGGCAAGGATGGTTTTTGCAAGGCGATAGCCCGGATCGGCCACCATGGGCGTGCCCGCATCCGACAAAAAGACAACCCGCGCGCCATTCCTGAGCAATTCCAGCAAACGCGGCAGGGCGCTCGCTGCATTGTGATCGTGATAGGGGATGAGGGGTCGCCCCCCAAGCGACACCCCATGAATATCCATCAACCGCCGGGCAACGCGCGTATCCTCGGCGGCAATGGCATCAGCATCACGCAAGGCATCCAGCGCCCGCAGGGTAATATCGCCCGCATTTCCTATGGGCGTTGCAATCAGGGTCAGGCCGGGTCGTAGTTGCGATTTTGCCACAGTGTGCCGCCACCTCTCAGGGAAGGCGCTGGGCCTTAAGAAAAATTTATCCTGTCGTATCATCCGGTCACTCACAAGAGCATAGACCGCATACAGGCTTTTCGTGATACGGTATGTAAGACGCATGGAACGAGCGGAGGCAAGCATGGACCGGTTTACAGGTTGGAAGCGCAGCACAATGGTCGCGGCGCTGGTGGTGCTGACTACCGGAGCCTGCGCACAGCGCGCTTCTCCTCCCGTGGCGCAAGCACAGGTCGCCCCAACACCAGTAGTGGCGCAGGCCGCACCCGCACCGGCGGCGACACCGCCTGTTCGTAAAGCCCCTGCCCCAAAACCGGCGGCTCCCGCTGTAAAAACTCCAGTCGCAAAAGCACCGGCAGCGAAGGCTCCGCCTCCCGCCCCCCCTGCAAAGCCAGTGGCCCCGGTCGCCAAGGTCGCGACACCCCCAAAACCGGCCCCAAAGCCCGTCGCCCAACAGATCGCTCCCCCCGCACCGGAAAAAACCGCCGAGGCTCCTCCCACCCCGGAACCGCCTCAGGCCAGTGAACCCGCTGAATCCGTTGTGGCCAATGTGGCCAAACCCGCCACGCCAGAACCCCCTGCCGCCCCGAAAACAACCGAGGTTGCGGAAGCGAAAACGCCAGAACCAGAGCCAGAGCCAGAAAAATCCGGCTTCTTTGATTTCCTGCGGGGAAGCACCCCGCAGGCCGATGATGTCACCGAAGAACCGGAAGCGGCGGCCCCAAAAGTCGCGTTGAACGAACCCGCTGAACTGCCCGAACAATATCGGGTCGCAGAGGCCGTCAGCCCGGATTACAGCTCCACCGTGGGGCCGAACCCGACCCCCGATACAGCGCCCGACATCGACGCATTGAATGATGCTGACGAACCGTCGGAAACTCCGGCTGCCGAGGCTTCGCCACCGCCGCCCACCTTTGAAACAGTGTCGCTGGACACCCCCTCCTCACGCGCGTCCGAACCGGCAGAAGCAGACGAACCGGCAGAGCAAACCCCGGAAGAAAAAACCTACGAACCACTCGCCGCATTTGCCAGCCTCTTTGGTGGGGGCGAAACAGAAGAGGACGCCCCTGAACCAGCGGCAGAAGAGACCGAAGCGGCAGAAGGGAATACCCCCCCTGAACCAGCCCAACCACTGGCCGCGAACGCACTGTTGCCCGCTGACATCGAAGAAGAGGTACAACCAGCGCCGGAACCAACTCTGGAAGCAGAGGAAAACCCCTATCCCGGCGGGTTCGAAGACGACAAAGCCTATGAAACGGCCCAACTGGCCCAACCCGGTTTTGGCTATGCTGCGCCAGCCCCCGCCGGACGGGGCTATAATCCCAATGCGCCTGTAACAGTTGCGATCCTGACGCCGGACAGCGACTCCCGGCCCTCGATCCGCACGCTTGCAAAAGGTCTTTCCCAGGCCGCCGCCCTCTCGGCACGTACTCTTGGAAACCGACAGCTTGTCCTGCGCGGCTACGACACTGGCGGCTCACCGGAAAAAGCGCAATTGGCGGCCCAACAGGCGGTCTCGGATGGCGCGCAGCTCATCATCGGGCCATTATTTTCCAGTTCAGCAGCGGCGGTCGCCCCCATCGCCCAGCGCGCGGGCATTCCCGTTATCGCCTTCACAACAAACGGAGACGTCTTGCGGCGCGGCATCTACAGCGTCGGCTATCTGCCCGATGCGGAAGTGGAGCGGATGCTCTCCTTCGCGGCCAAACGCGGCATCCGCAAGATCGGATTGCTCTCGCCCGATACGCCCTATGGCGGCATCGTCTATCGCACTGTGCAAAATACCGCGACGGGACATGGCGTGAATATCGCGACGGTCCAGCCGATCAGCCCAAACTTCGCCCAGGCCGCTGAAACCGGCAAACGCTTTGCCGAATTCTATGGCACTAATCCCGATGTACAGGGCGTTCTGATCGCGACCAATGGCAAGGCCCTGCAAGGTATCGCCGCCTATCTGGCCTATAACGACGTACTACCCAGTCAGGTGCAGTATATGGGCCTCGGTATCTGGGACGATTCAGAGACATTCCGCGAGGCAACCCTGCGCGGTGGCTGGTTCCCCGGTCTCGATCCGGCCCTGAAAGCCGAGTTCGAAAGCCGGTATTCCAGTGCTTATGGCAGCAAACCACCCGCTGTGGCCGCCCTCGCCTATGATGGGGTCGCCATCGCCGGGGCGCTGCTTGAGAGAGCAAAATCAACCGGACAGCCCCCCTTCACGATCCAGAACATCGAAACCCCGACCGGCTTTCGCGGGATGAGCGGCCTGTTCCGCTTCCTGCCCAACGGGCGGAACCAGCGGCTTCTGTCGATCCTCAAGGTCGGGCGGCGACAGTTCGAGATGGTTGATCCGGCCCCGACCACCTTTGGCCAGCGCCTGTCCAGCATCACCGGATATAGTCAGTGACAGCCAGCACCACGGCGGTAGTCCCGAAAAAATCTGAACAGATCAATCCAGACACCGCCACACCGCTTCCGGTCAGCCCGACAGCGGAAGACATCGCCACCTACGCGGCGCGGATCAAAGCCGGGGAAACAGTCCCAAAGGCTTTGACCAACCTGTTGCAAGAAGGACAAAAGCGCACCCGCGCCGCTTTTGAAACCACTCCAATGGCCGGGCTTGCGGCGGGCAAATCCCTTGCCGCCTTACAGGATCACATTGTCACCACCCTTTTTGAGGAAGGATGCCGGGCTTTCCCGCTGCCCCACCCCACCTCATCCGAACGGGTCGCCGTCGTGGCAGTTGGCGGTTATGGACGCGGGGCTTTGGCCCCCGGTTCGGATATAGATCTGCTGTTCCTGACTCCCTACAAACGCACCGGCTGGACGGAATCCGTAATCGAAACCGTCCTCTATGGATTGTGGGATCTGAAACAAAAAGTAGGACAGGCCACCCGCTCCACCGATGATTGTCTGCGTTATGCGCGCGAGGACATGACGGTCCGCACATCATTGCTGGAGACGCGATTGATATGCGGTGATGCCGATCTTTATGAAGAAATGCGGGCGCGGCTGCGCGACGAACTGTTCGCCAGCACCGGCACGGAATTCGCCACAGCCAAACTGGAGGAACGGCGCGAACGGCACGAACGGGTCGGGGATACGCGCTATCTGCTGGAGCCGAATATCAAGGAAGGCAAGGGCGCGCTGCGCGATCTGCATTCCCTGTTCTGGATCGGAAAATATCTCTATCAGGTCGAAAGTACCGCTGATTTGATCGATCACGGGGTCTTCACAAGGAACGAACTGTCCCGGTTCATGGAGTCAGCGCGCTTTCTTTGGACCGTGCGGTTTTGGCTGCATTATCTTTCGCGCCGCGCCCAGGAGCAGCTAACCTTCGACAAGCAGATTGAGATTGCAGAAAATATGGGCTTTGCGGGCGATGGCGGGCAAAGCGGTGTTGAGCTGTTCATGGGCCAGTATTTCCGTGTTGCCAAGGAAGTCGGCGATCTGACCCGCGTTTTCTGTGCTGCATTGGAAGCCCAACAGATCACGCCCAAACGCCGCACGAGTCGCGGCCTCTTTGGATTGTTCGCCAAAGAGGATGGCGACGAAACCATACGGATAGAACATGGGCGGTTACTGATCAGCGATCCGGCAATCTTTCACGCGCGTCCCATAGAAATCCTGCGCGTCTTTCGCACTGCCGTGGAAACCAACGGCACGATCCATCCGATGACCCTGAAGCTGATCCGCAACAACCTCGCATTGCTGGATACCTTGCGTGATGACCCGGAGGCCACCGCCGAATTCCTCGACATGCTGTTGGAGACAGGCAACCCCGAACGCATCCTGCGTCTGATGAATGAAGCGGATGTGCTGGGCAGGTTCATGCCGGAATTCGGGCGAATTGTCTGCATGATGCAATTCAATATGTATCACCATTACACGGTAGACGAACATACAATCCGGGCGGTCGGCACTCTTGCGCGCATCGAAAGCGGTGAATTGGCAGAAGAGATGCCAAGGGCAACACGGATCATGGGCGCGCCAATCAACCGGCGGGTTCTCTACATCGCGCTGATCCTGCACGACATTGGCAAGGGGCTGCCGGAAGATCATTCCATCGCGGGCGCGCGGATCGCAGAAGAAGTCTGCCCCCGGCTTGGCCTGTCAGAAGCCGAGGTCGAAAAGGTCGTCTGGCTGGTACGGCTTCACCTGCTTGCCTCCGATACCGCGCAAAAGCGTGATCTGGCCGATGCCAAGACAATCCGCGACTTTGCCGATGCGATGCAAAGCCGCGAAATGCTCAACATGCTGTTCGTCCTGACCGCCTGTGACATTTACGCGGTTGGGCCGGGGGTCTGGAATAACTGGAAAGCACAACTTCTGCGCACCCTGCATACCGAGACACTGGCGGTCCTGACCGCCGGACACGGAGCCTTGTCCGAAAGCCGCAAGGAGCGCATTGAACAGGCGAAGGAAGCCCTGCGTGATCGGCTGGGTGGTTGGGACGATCCATGGCTCGACGGCTTCATGGATCGGCATTATCCGCCCTATTGGCTGGGCCTGGACGCTTCGGTTCACGAGGTTCACGCCCGCATCCTGCGCGACAAGAAGGAAGATGCCCCCGCCATTGACGTATCGGGCGACCCACAGCGCGCCGCGACCCGCCTCTCCATGGCAATGGGCGATCATCCGGGCCTGTTCTCGCGGATTGCAGGGGCCGTCTCGCTGGCGGGAGCCTCCATTGTCGATGCCCGAACCTTCACGACAACGGATGGCACGGCCCTCGCAACCTTTTGGGTGCAGGACAAGGAGGGCGAGGTCTATGACGACCCGCACCGCCTCGACCGACTGCACAAGACGATCCGCAGGGTATTGGAAGGGGACATCCGGCCCCATCTCGCCTTGCAGGAACGACAGGAATCGGCGCTGTCATCGCCAGAGCGCAACTTCCATGTGCCGCCCGAAGTAAACATCGACAACACCGCTTCCGAACTCTTCACGGTCATCGAGGTGACGGGGCGTGACCGGCTGGGGCTGGTTCACGACCTTGCCCATGCGATCACGAACCAGCGGATCAGCATCTTCTCCGCCGTTATCGCAACCTATGGTGAGCGGGCGGTGGATACATTTTATGTGAAAGACCTGTTCGGCCTGAAGATCACCAGCGAAACACGCCATAAGACCATCACTGCCACCATCATGGATGTCCTTGCCGGGGAAGACGGGCTTCTCCCATGAGTCTCGGACGCGGGTTTCTGACGGTTGGAGGCATGACATTGTTGTCCCGGCTTCTGGGGTTGGTGCGTGAGATTATCATTGCGGCCAGCCTTGGGGCGACAGATGCGGCAGATGCGTTCTATGCCGCCTTCAGGATGCCCAACCTGTTCCGGCGGATCTTCGCCGAAGGTGCGTTCAGCGTGGCCTTTGTGCCGCTGTTCACCAAGACGCTCGAAGATGGTGACGCAGCGGCAAAGCGGTTTGGCGAGGAAGCACTGGCGATGCTGGCGAGCGCACTTTTTGTCTTCACGTTGATCGCGACGCTGGGGATGCCGGTGCTAATGCTGGCGTTGGCGGCGGGTTTCACCAGTGAACCTGCGAAATACGATACTGCCGTGCTGCTGGCGCGGATCATGTTTCCGTATCTATTGCTCATCTCGCTAACGGCCCTGTTCAGCGCAGTTCTGAACGCCCTCGGAAAATTCGCAGTGGCGGCAGGGGCGCCAATTATCCTGAACCTCTTTATGATTACCTTTTCAGGGGCCGCGCTCCTGATGGGCTGGCAGGTAGAGGTCTGGTTGGCCCTTGGGGTTGCACTGTCGGGAATTGCGCAGCTTGTGCTGGTGGCGGGCGCAGCGCGCAAGGCGGGGATGCGCTTCGCCTTTCGACGCCCGCGTCTGACCCCCGATATGCGGCGGCTGTTGGCTCTGGCCGCCCCTGCCGCGCTGGCCGGGGGAGCGATGCAGATCAACCTTATGGTCGGGTCAGTGATCGCATCCTTCTTCGACGGGGTGGTCGCGTGGCTGACCTATGCTGACCGATTGTATCAATTACCGCTTGGCGTGGTGGGGATCGCGGTAGGCATCGTCTTGATGCCCGACCTTTCGCGCCGCCTGAAGCTGAATGACAAGGCCGGGGCAGTTCATTCCCTGAACCGCTCGGCAGAATTCGCACTGGCACTCACCTTGCCCGCCACTGTCGCGTTGATGCTGATCCCCGTCGAGATCGCGCGGGCGGTATTTGAGCGGGGAGCCTATACGGCCAGCGATGCCGCAATGACCGGGCTGGCAACCGCCTTATTCGCGACCGGACTGCCCGCCTTTGTACTGAACAAGACGCTGACGCCCGCCTTCTTTGCCGCCGAGGATAGCAAGACGCCGCTGCGCCTGTCGCTCTGGGCAATGGGGATCAACACGGTACTCGCCATCGGTGGTGCCCTGACCATCGGATGGGTCGCCATCCCGGTCGCCACGGCGATTGCATCCTGGGTCAATACTGCATGGCTATGGATATTGCTTCGCAGGCGTGGCTACGCATTGGATGCGCGGCTGGCACATCGCCTGCCCCGATTATTCATCGCCAGCATCGCGATGGGCGTGGTGCTTTGGATCGCCGCACAAGCCGGAGCCTCGTGGTTTGAAAGCGGCTGGACGCGGGTTCCGGCGCTACTGGGCCTCGTTTTTCTGGGCATGGCCAGCTATGCGCTGGTGGCCCGGATACTCGGTGCGTTCACATTGGCAGAACTGAAAGCAGGCTTTCGTCGCACCTGACGGCATGGCGAACCAGGCTGCCAGCCATGAATTTCCCGGCTTTCCGGCATGGGAATAACAGCGGACTTGACTTCGCTGTGCATTTCTGTAATTTCTGTCTAAACAGAAAAAAGAAATCCATAATGACCCTCAGCGAACCGGAACAATCCTTCATCCTCCATTGGGGAGAGATGGGTTCACGTTGGGGGGTCAATCGCTCGGTGGCCCAGATCCATGCGCTGCTCTATCTCGCGGGCAAACCGATTACGGCAGAGGAGATTGCTGAAACCCTCTCCATCGCCCGCTCGAATGTCTCGAACAGCTTGCGTGAATTGCAAGGCTGGCGGCTGATCGAAACCACCAGCGTCCTTGGCGACCGGCGCGACCATTTCATCGCAATTGCGGATGGCATGGAGATGGCGAAACGCATTGTGGAGGGTCGCCGCCAGCGGGAATTCCTGCCCACCCTGTCGGCCCTCGAAGGCATGGTCAAGGCCGCAAAGGCCGATAAGGCGACCTCTCGCGAGTCCGCGAACCGAATGGCATCAACCCTGGCTCTAATGGAACAGGCCGATAGTTGGTATCGCGAGATGAACGCCCTGTCACCAAAGGTCCAATCAGGTTTGCTACGCATGGGCGCACGCATCGCAAAGCTGCTGCCAACCAGCGACAAGGGATAAAAATTTGCCCTTATATTTCTGTCCATACTGAAACAACTGACAAAGGAGAAAAATATGACCCTCACCCTCATCACCCTTACATTCGGTTGTGCCCTTGTTCTGGCACTGTCTGCCCTGCTGCTCGAACTTGGCAAGGAATGTCGTCGATGCCCTATCAGTGGCCCAGCGGCGGGGGCTGCGACCCTCAGCGTACTGGGAGCATTCGCGTCCATGGGCCTCGGCATCGTTGCCCTGTTCGCTGCCTTTGCGGGCGAATTGAGCCTTGGCAGCCTGCCCACCGCCCTCGTCTCGATTGGCGGTGCAGCGGTCATGCTTGGCATCGGTTTTTCCATCGCCGCCACCGCCCTGCGTGATGCCCTGACCCGTGCACGCCGCGAAATGCGCGAGAATGCGTCGGCTCCGATACAGGAGGCTGTGGCATGAGCGCGGCCACCAAACCCGACGATACGTGGGGGCGTCATGCGCCCCTTCGCGAAATCCCCAGGCCCGACCCCAACAGGCCCAACTCCAACAGGCCCAACTCCAACAGGAAAGTGCAGGAAAGGCACGACCCCAACGCCCCCTTCGCCCCGGATGCATGGCATCTGTTCCGGTTCTGGATGGCTGCCCCGCTGACCCTGCTGCTTTTCGTCCCCGTTCTTGGGGCCGGGCTTTTCGGTGCGCCCATGATACTGCCCGGCCTTTATCTTGCGTGGCGGATGCTGCGCGCGGGCCGCGATGGGTTTTATGATTTCGCTGCGGGCGGATTCCAGATGGGTCTCGTTGCCCTGATCGTCTCGTTGCCGTTCGGGTTCGGCATCCTTTATCTTTTCGGTATGCTTTTTGGCCCACTTATGGGCATGACTTTTCGCGTTATCGCCGGAGACTGGCGCACCAGGGCACGAGGCAAGACGGTGACGGCCCGCATCGTTTCGCCCTTCCCAATCACGCCTTCGCTTGCGCGTACCCCTTGCACGCAGTAAGGCGCGTTGACTTCGCAGGACGTATCGACCATCTACCCTGCGTCCCGATCTATCCGTGTACAAGGAGGCATCATGGCCGTTGTCATCGTCGAATCTCCTGCCAAAGCAAAGACTATCGAGAAATATCTCGGCAAGGGTTTCGAGGTTCACGCCTCCTACGGTCATGTGCGCGACTTGCCCTCGAAGGACGGTTCAGTCCTGCCTGACAATGATTTTGAGATGAAGTGGGAGACAGGCGACGAACGCTCCCGCAAGCAACTCAAGAGCATCGCCGATGCCGTGAAAGGCACCGACAAGCTGATCCTCGCAACCGACCCCGACCGCGAGGGGGAGGCAATCTCGTGGCACCTGCTTGAGGCGCTGCGCAAACGCCGGTCGCTCAAGAAGGACGTGCCGGTCGAGCGCGTTGTCTTCAACGCGATCACCAAAACCGCTGTGCTTGAGGCGATGAAAAACCCGCGTGATGTGGATATGCCACTGGTCGAGGCCTATCTCGCCCGCCGCGCACTCGATTATCTGGTTGGCTTCAACCTCTCTCCCGTGCTGTGGCGCAAGCTGCCCGGTTCGCGCTCGGCGGGGCGGGTACAATCCGTTGCCTTGCGGATCGTCTGTGAACGCGAGACAGAGATTGAGCAGTTCAAGCCGCGCGAATACTGGAGCGCGCGCGCCCGGTTCGCCACCCCAAAAGGCGCTGATTTTGAAGCGCGGCTGACAGTGCTGGACGGCAAAAAGCTTGAGCGATTTGATCTGGCCAGCGAAGATGATGCAGGCAAGGCTATCGCCGCCATCGACGCCCGCGACTTCGCCATCACTTCGGTCGAAGCCAAGCCTGCAACTCGTAATCCCTCTCCCCCCTTTATGACATCGACGCTGCAACAGGAAGCAAGTCGAAAGCTTGGCATGGGCGCAAAGGGCGCGATGCAGGTGGCCCAGCGTCTGTATGAACAGGGCTTCATCACGTATATGCGAACAGACGGTCTGGACATGGACCCGGACGCGGTAAAGGAAGCGCGGGCAACCATCGACAGCCGCTATGGCAAGGATTACGTGCCCGGCAAGCCGCGCGTTTATAAATCCAAGGCCAAAAACGCGCAGGAAGCGCATGAATGTATCCGGCCCACAGATTTCTCGAAAGCCCCCAAGGACACATCCCTGTCGGGCGAGGAAATACGCCTCTATGAGCTGATCTGGAAACGCGCAATCTCCTCACAGATGGAAAGCGCACGGCTCGAACGCACCACGGTCGAAATCGCCAGCCCCGATAACAAAGTCGGCCTGCGGGCAACCGGCCAGGTCGTTAAATTCGACGGGTTCCTCGCCGTCTATGAGGAAGGCAAGGACGACGTACAGGACGAAGACAGCCGTATTCTTCCCGCCATGGCCGGGGGCGACGCACTCAAAAAGGTCGCGGGCGCAATGCAGGCCGATTTCGCCAAATCAGCCCCTGAGACGGATGAGGTGGTCGAGAAAGAAGACGCCAAAACCGGCCTTACGGCTATTCTGTCAAAAGACGAGGCCGCGCTGGCCATCCAGCATTTCACCCAGCCGCCCCCCCGCTTCACCGAAGCAAGCCTCGTGAAACGGATGGAAGAACTCGGCATCGGCCGCCCCTCCACCTATGCTTCCATCATCTCGGTCATTCAGGATCGCGGCTATGTCGATAAGGACGGCAATCGCCTGATCGCCGTCGATAAGGGACGGCTCGTGACCGCCTTTCTCGAAAACTATTTTCCGAAATACGTCGAATACGATTTTACTGCCGATCTGGAGGAGGAGCTGGACAGCATCTCTGCAGGGAATGCAGATTACAAAAAGCTGCTCGGCAAGTTCTGGAAGGAATTCTCGGCGGCAGTTGAAGAGACAAAGGAGCTGCGCGTCCGCGATGTTCTGGACAGCATCAACGAAGCGATGGGCGCGCATGTCTTCCCCGACCGGGGTGACGGCTCTGACCCCCGCGCCTGTCAGATTTGCGGCAAAGAGGGGCGCGCAGACGGCCAACTCTCGATCAAGACCGGCAAGTTCGGCGCGTTTATCGGCTGTTCAAACCACCCCGAATGCAAATTCACCCGGCCCTTCGGTGTCTCGGATGAGGAAGCAGAGAAACTGGCTGCGGCCTCGGTCGATGTCGAGCTTGGCATCGACCCCAAGACAGACAAACCCGTCAATCTGCGCTCTGGTCGCTTTGGTCCCTATATCCAGCTTGGTGAGCCGGAAGGCGAGGGCAAGAAGAAAACCAAACCTCCCCGCGCATCCCTGCCGAACGGCGTGACGCCCGACACCATCACACTGGAACTGGCCCTCAACCTCCTGTCATTACCCCGTGAGGTCGGTCTGCACCCTGAAGACAATGAGCCTATCATCGCGGCCATCGGCCCCTATGGCGCTTACGTCAAGCATAACAAGACCTATGCGAACATGCCCGAATGGCAGGATGTATTCGAGGTCGGCCTGAATCGCGCTGTGGACCTGATCGCCGACAAGATCGCCAACCCCGGCAAGGGCCGGGGCCGTGCCGCCGCCAAGCCACCGCTCAAGGAATTGGGCGAACACCCCAAGGAAGGGGGCGATATGAAGGTGCTGGAAGGCCGCTTTGGGCCTTATGTCAAATGGGGAAAGGTCAATGCGACCATACCCAAAGACACAAAACCCGAAGACGTGACCCCCGAAATGGCGGTCGAAATGATCCAGAAAAAGCTCGATAAAAAGAAATAACCAACCCGCTTCGAGAAGCATTAAACATTTTACCCTATGACCAATCCGTAGATATTGCGGAGTGGGCCTCATGGAAAAGAAACTGACCCTCGCGTCCTGGGTAATACTTCTGGTTGTGGCAATCTGGCAAGCGCCGGGATGGTGGAAGTCAAAAACCGACCCGGCTATCACTACCAATACAACAGTAAATACTGATCCGGTTGTACAGGACACACCATTGGAATCACTTGGACCGCGCAATCCCGATTACAAATCGCGCGACCCCAAAACCCAATACACTCTGGACTTGCGCGATTACAAACAAAACGACAAATTCGTGCGTAGCCCTTTCAACGCCGAAGATGGTGGCGAAGTCCTGTTAAACGGGGCGGGTAATTCAGGGCCGCTTGACGCGAATGGCAATTTAATCATGCCCCTTGATATGATCGACCTGCACTGATCGCCCTTCACATTATCCGCGCCCGGTAATCCAGCCGCCCCCCAGAACGCGGGTACTGTCGGGCGCATAAAAAACACAAGCCTGACCTGGCGCAACCCCGTCTTCAGGCTCGTTAAGAAACACAGTCGCGGTTCCGTCCTTTCCGGGGACAGCTCGCGCCGGACTCGCAGGCCGCGTCGAGCGAACTTTCACCGCCACGTCCCATCCGCCTTCCGGTGCATCGTCGAAGGCCGCATCACCCAGCCAATTGATCTGATGCAGTCGCACCTCGGTCGCGCCCAGCGCCTCACGCGGACCGACGATCACATGCCGCGCTTTTGCATCCAGCTTCACCACATAAAGCGGATCACCACCCGAAATACCCAAGCCCCGGCGCTGACCGATCGTATAGTTCAGCACGCCCGAATGCGCGCCGAGCACACGCCCGTCAAGATGCACGATCTCCCCCGGCTGAGAAGCACCGGGACGCAATTTTTCGATCACATCCGTGTAGCGACCCTCCGGCACGAAACAAATATCCTGACTGTCGGGTTTATCCGCAACGGCCAACCCGAAACGTGTGGCCATCGCCCGCACTTCCGCCTTGCGTTCGATTCCGCCCAATGGAAAGCGCAGATACTCAAGCTGCTCTCGTGTCGTCGTGAACAGGAAATAGCTCTGATCCTTTGCCGGGTCAGCCGCGCGGTGCAACTCTGCCCCGTTCGGCCCTTCCATACGCCGGATATAATGTCCGGTCGCAAGGCAGTCAGCATCAAGATCGCGCGCAAGCTGCATCAAATCCCTGAACTTCACCCGCTCATTACAGCGAATACAGGGGATCGGTGTTGCGCCAGCCAGATAGGCATCAGCAAATTCATCCATCACCGCTTCACGAAACAGGTTTTCATAATCGAGGACGTAATGTGCAAACCCCATCGTCGCGGCAACCCTGCGGGCATCATGGATGTCTGCTCCTGCGCAGCACGCCCCCTTTTTCGCCAGCGCGGCCCCATGATCGTAAAGCTGCATTGTCAGCCCGACGACATCGAAGCCGTCCTCTTTCATCATGGCGGCGACAACCGAGGAATCGACACCACCTGACATCGCCACGGCAACGCGGGTGGCGTCAGAGGGCTTCGTAAAGCCAAGCGCATTGGGCGTGTCGATGGTTCCATTTGTATCCATGGAGCGCATATCGCGCTCTGCGGACCCTGCGTCAAGCGGCGCAGAAAAAGAGTCACATCAATGGGTTAAGGAAAATAGTTACCAGAAATATCGGTTAACACACTTAAAATGCTAGACTTTTCCGATTTGTTAGAGGTCCGCAGGTAGAGTGTGCTTATGACGGATATACCGGACAAGCCGATGACCCAGACGATCACAGAAAGACCCCGATCCGTAATCGGCCCGGATGGACAACGGCTGACACGCCATGACCTGCCACCGGCCAATACGAAAAGATGGGTAATCCGGCGCAAGGCCGAAGTCGTGGCAGCTGTGCGCGGCGACCTGCTCTCACTTGATGAGGCGTGCGAGTATTACAACCTCAGCCATGAGGAATTTGAATGCTGGCGCAAGACCATTGATCGCCATGGGATTCAGGGATTGCGGACCACGCGGATCAAGAAATACAGGCCACATCAGCTATGATCAGCCTGCGCGAACGTGAAGAGCCTGTCATTCAATTCGGTGGGGTACCGACCGAAACAAGGCACGAGCCACGCGCCAGTCGGAATGCACCGACCGGCGATCTGACGCGCACTATCCGCAGGGATCATTCCCGTAACGAACTCCGCACTATTCGCCGTAAGCTTGATCTTTCCGCCTCAATGTTCGAGGCGATCTCGGTTGAATTGCTTTCCAATGGGGGACCGCTGCTTGGGCACGAAACCGTAACGGGCGCGATGCGTGCGTTGTTCGACTTCGAACCAATCGGCGCAACGACCGCACACCCGATCATTCTGGTTGGGGGATCTCAGAGTGCGCGGATGCGTGCAGCACTGGCATTATCGCAACGAACCGAGCGTTCTGGTCGCCGGGTGGCTCTCTATTCCCTTCGTGGCGGAAAGCTTGCCCAACCAGTGGCGACCTATCGCGGTGGTCTCGACATCCTGCATGTCGGATCAGTCGAATCCTGTATTGATGCCGTCCGGGTAAAGGAACCCGCCGAACTTGCCATCGTGGAAGCATCCTGCCTTGACGATGACCACGATACGGAAAATGCGCTGCCCATGCTGACCCTCTCGCTCAATGCCGAGGCGATCTATGTGCAGGACGGTCAGAGCGCGATGCTGGATGCCGAGCGCCTGTCAGGGATCGAACGGGTCATCCTTTCGGGCCGACAACCACCCGAACATTTCGGTGCTATGCTCGATGCAGCATATCATTATGGCTGGGCCTTTGCCGGTCAGTGTTTAAATCAGGGTATCTGGCATTCGATAACGGCAACGATGCTCGCTGAACGGTTTTCCCTGGCGATACGCTGAACGGTTTTCCGGCGATAGTCACTGACCTGTTCAACACGCAGCCGCCCACCTAAAGGTGTGGCGGCTTTTTCCATTTGGGAAAATGCTTATCAACAGCGTACGGATAATCTATTATATTCATTGAAACCGAATCAGTGGGTATCATCGTAAAAAACACAATGGCGCTATGCTTTGGTACTGCGGTAAAAAAATGAATAGAGAGGGTTTTGCGTGTACTATCTGTGGATTACAGCAAAATGCTCCGCATACGTCTTACAAGATGCCAATATTATCAACGTCCGGTGAGGAAATTTTTACCTTTGCTTTCTAGCTTGCTTAACGATGATAATTAACCTGAACGCTGCCGAGGGATATAATGCGCATTCTCCTGATTGAAGACGACAGCGCCATGGCGCAGAGCATCGAGCTGATGCTCAAGCAAGACGGCTTCAACGTCTATACGACTGACCTTGGCGAAGAGGGTATCGACCTCGGAAAGCTCTATGATTACGATCTGATTGTGCTCGATCTGAACCTGCCCGACATGAACGGCTACGACGTTCTGCGACAGCTTCGTGTGGCCAAGATTGCCACGCCGATCCTTATCCTTTCGGGCCTTTCGGGAACCGAAGACAAGGTAAAGGGCTTCGGCTTCGGGGCCGATGACTACATGACCAAGCCGTTCAACAAGGATGAGCTGATCGCCCGCATCCACGCCATCGTGCGCCGGTCCAAGGGTCACAGCCAGTCAATCATCACGACCGGCCTCATCAAGGTAAATCTTGATGCGAAGACGGTCGAAGTTGATGGCAGCCGGGTTCACCTGACCGGCAAGGAATACCAAATGCTCGAACTTCTCTCGCTTCGCAAGGGCACGACCCTGACGAAAGAGATGTTCCTCAACCATCTCTATGGCGGGATGGACGAACCGGAACTGAAGATCATCGACGTCTTTATCTGCAAGCTACGCAAAAAGCTTTCGAGTGCCACTGGTGGCCTCAGCTATATTGAGACTGTCTGGGGCCGTGGCTACGTGCTGCGTGAGGTCGAGGAAGACAAAAAGCCTGAGGCCGCAAGCGCCTGAAAAGATACTCCCGGATTATAAATCCGCAAAAAACCCGCCTTCACGGCGGGTTTTTTTTGTGGGCTTTCGACATGACAGCACGGAGTGAAGCCGCTGCCGGGAGGCGTATAGCAATTTACCTTATTCGTCCCCGCGCAGGGGCTTGGCATATTGCAGTTCCAGATCCCACGGAAAGTAAATCCACGTATCCTGCGACACTTCGGTGATGAAGGTCTGTACGAGGGGGCGGCCCTTGGGCTTGGCATAGACGGTGGCGAGGTGGGCTTTGGGGAACATCTTCCGCACGACTTCCAGCGTTTTGCCACTATCCACGAGATCATCGACGATCAGCACATTCTCTCCATCCCCGATAATCCCCGCATCGGGGGCTTTCAGGATTTTGGCCTCGCCCTGCGCCTGATGCGAGTAGGAGCGGATCGAGATGGTATCGACTGTGCGCACATTCAATTCGCGGGCAACGATACAGGCGGGGGTCATGCCCCCGCGCGTGATGGCAATGACGGCTTTCCACGCGCCGTCGGGGCCGCTGCCCTGCCCGTCCAGCCGCCATGCCAGCGCACGGGCGTCGCGGTGAAGCTGATCCCAACTCACGATGAAGGCTTTTTCGGCGGGGCGGTCGGCCATCACTTCACCTTGATAAGTTCAACATCGAATTTCAGTGTTGCGCCGCCAGGGATCGTGCCGGGGATGCCGCGTGCGCCATAAGCAAGGTCAGACGGGATCGTAAAGCGGTATTTTGCGCCTTCCTTCATCAACTGCACACCCTCGGTCCAGCCGGGGATCACGCCATTGAGTGGAAATTCGATGGTCTGGCCCCGGTCATAAGAGCTGTCGAATTTCGTGCCGTCGGTGAGCGTGCCTTCGTAATGGACCTCAACCTTGTCGGTCGCAGCAGGGGACGCGCCGTCACCCTCGCGCAGCACTTCATATTGCAGGCCACTGGCCGTGACGGTCACGCCGTCTTTCTTTGCGTTCTCGGCGAGATAATCCATGGGTGTCTCCGGTGGGGTGTCATACAAAAGGAACGCGACCAGCCCGACACAGACCAGCCCCGCAAGGATAAGGATGTAGCGCATGGGAATTGCCCTGTCGCCTTGGTTGAATCGCGCGGACCCTGCCACAAGGGGGGCCGGTTTGGCCACGGGGATTATTGGAAAATGCGCCCAATGTATAAAATTCAGCGTATGGTTAATGCCCATCAAATGACGCCATACTTTTTTGCCCCTGACCAAAAAACATGGCCATCTCCATAGACCTTCCCCCTCTGCCCATGTATACGGGCCGGGCTTGGTGCAGCAACGCACTGCCAACTAGAGGTTGGAATGATGACGATTGATACCGCGACGGGTGCGCCCGTCTCGCGTCCTGTGGACGCGCGCTTTTCTCCCGGACCTACGCGCAAATTTGCGGGTTGGAGCACAGACCATCTTGCGGGGGCCGCATTGGGCCGCTCGCATCGCTCTGCGGTGGGGAAAGCAAAACTCAAATCAGCAATAGACCGCTCGAAAGCCATTCTCGGTATGCCCGAAGGATGGCGGCTGGGGATCATTGCCGGGTCTGACACCGGCGCAGTCGAATGCGCGATGTGGAACCTGCTCGGCCCGCGCCCGGTGGACGTGTTGGTCTGGGAAGCCTTCGGCAAGGACTGGGCCGTTGATGTCACTGACGAACTGAAACTGAAAGGCCGCACGATCAAGGCCGACTTCGGTGATCTGCCCGACCTGTCCAGCGTCGATTTCGCCCATGATGTCGTGATGACGTGGAATGGAACCACCTCTGGCGTTCGGGTTCCGAACGGGGACTGGATTTCCGATGATCGCGACGGTCTGGTGATCGCGGATGCGACTTCGGCGGCCTTCGCGATGGACCTGCCCTGGGACAAGCTCGATGTCGTAACATGGTCATGGCAGAAAGTGCTGGGCGGCGAGGCGGCACATGGGATGCTGGCCCTCGGCCCACGGGCCGTGGAGCGGATCGAAAGCTATTCGCCCGACCGCGCAATCCCGAAGATCTATCGCATCCGCAAGGGCGCGGGGTTGAATGAAAGCGTCTTTGAGGGCGCAACGCTGAACACCCCGTCCCTGCTGGCCGTGGAAGATCATCTTGCAGGGTTGGACTGGGCGGAAAGCATCGGCGGGCTGAACGGGCTGATCGCCCGCAGTCAGGCGAATTTCGATGCCATGGCCAAATGGATCGAACGGACCCCGTGGGCGCAATTCATGGCCACCGACCCGACGACCCGCTCAACTACCTCGATCTGTGTGACCATCTCGGACCCCGTCTTCGATGCGCTGGACGAGGCGGGGCAACGGGGTTTCGTCAAGCGGATGCTGGGGAGGCTGGCCGAAGAAGGCGTGGCCTTTGACATAGAAGGCTATCGCTCTGCTCCGCCCTCCTTCCGCGTCTGGGGCGGGGGAACGGTGGAGGCGTCTGATATTGAGGCGCTGACACCATGGCTCGACTGGGCCTTTGCGGCGACGAAGGGTGAAACCACCGCCTGAATTCCCCCGTGGCCCCGGATGCTGCGCGCAGTCACCGGGGTCGCGCAAATTTTTTTGCAGGAAGCACCACCATGACCACTCCCAAAGTCCTCATCTCGGATGCCATGTCCTCGAAGGCCGCTGATATTTTTCGCGCCCGTGGATTGCATGTCGATGTCACCCCCAAACTCACCCCTGAAGAACTGAAAGCCACCATTGGCCAGTATGATGGCTTGTGTATTCGCTCCTCGACCAAGGCGACGGCAGAGATTCTTGATGCCGCGACCAATCTCAAGGTGATTGGCCGGGCGGGGATCGGCGTTGATAATGTCGATGTGCCAAAGGCGACCCAGAAGGGCGTCATCGTGATGAATACGCCCTTCGGCAATGCGATCACCACCGCCGAACATGCCATCGCCATGATGTTTGCGGTCGCGCGGCAAATCCCCGCTGCCAATGCCTCGACCCATGCAGGCAAATGGGAGAAATCGAAATTCATGGGGACCGAGATCACCGGCAAGACGCTGGGGATTATCGGGGTTGGCAATATCGGCACTATCGTCGTTCAACGGGCGCAGGGGTTGAAAATGCGGGTCGTGGCCTATGATCCGTTCCTGTCCGAAGAACGCGCGGAGCGGATGGGCGTGGCCAAGGTGACGCTTGATGACCTGTTGGCCCAGGCCGACTTTATGACGATCCATGTGCCAAAAACCAAGGATACGGCGGGCCTGATCGACGCCACGGCGATCAACAAGATGAAGAAAGGCATGTTCCTCATCAACTGTGCGCGGGGCGGGATCGTGGATGAAGCGGCCCTGCGCGTGGCGCTTGATTCCGGGCATGTGGCGGGGGCGGCCTTTGATGTATTCGCAGAGGAACCGGCACGGGAAAACCCGCTATTCGGGCATCCGAATGTCGTTGTCACCCCGCATCTGGGCGCGGCAACCACCGAAGCGCAGGAAAAAGTGGCGATTCAGGTGGCCGAGCAAATGGCCGATTACCTGCTGGACGGGGCCGTGACCAACGCCCTGAACGCCCCTTCCCTGACGGCGGAGGAGGCGAAACTGCTCGACCCGTATCTGGGATTGGTCAAAAAACTCGCGTCCTTTGCCGGTCAGGTAACAGAAGACGAAATCCGCGCCATCCGGGTGACTTTTGAGGGGGATGCCGCCGCGCTGCCCCATCCGCCACTGGTGCAAACGGCGGTGCAATCGGTGCTGGGGACCAAGCTGGACAGCATCAATATGGTCAATGCGCTGGAGGTCGCCAAGGAACGCGAGATTACGGTCGCCTCCACCAGGGCCGAAACGCGCAGCGATTATCAAACGCTGATCTCCATTGAGGTTGAAACGAAATCCGGCTGTCGTTCGGTCAAGGGAACGCTGGTGGGGGGCAAGCTGGCGCGGATGGTTGAGGTAAA
>CALFFK010000124.1 GCA_937957975.1 uncultured Neomegalonema sp. | reverse complement strand
CCCTGCCTACCTCGCCAATGTCACGCAATATGTGCGCCGGGGTGGCGCCGTCCTTATCGCTGCCGGTCCTGATTTTGGTGGTCCGAGCAGCCTGTATCGCTCTCCCCTCGCTGAAATCATGCCGGCCAGCCCCACGGGTGGCACGCTCAATAATCTGTTCACGCCGTTACTTACCGAAACTGGCGAGAAACACCCTGTCACGGCCACCCTGCCACAAGCCGATGCGGTTGATCCCACCTGGGGCCGCTGGATGCGCCTTATCGAGATCGCCCCGCGCTCCGGTAATATCCTGATGTCGGACGAGAACGGACAGCCGCTATTGGTGCTGGATCGTGTTGGTGAAGGTCGCGTGGCGATGCTGGCCACCGATACCGCGTGGCTCTGGTCGCGCGGCTACGAAGGCGGCGGACCGCTGGCCGAGATGCTGCGCCGGGTCGCTCATTGGCTGATGAAGGAACCCCAGCTCGAAGAAGACGCCCTCACCGCCAGCGCCGTCGGCGCCAATGTCGAGATCATCCGCCGCAGCCTGGGCGAAGCCCCGGAGGCCGCCGATATTGTCACCCCTTCCGGCGAGCGCCTGTCCGTCCCCTTCGCCCCCGGCGGACCGGGCCGCTGGCGCGCAGAATTCGAGGCCGGGGAACAGGGTCTCTACTCCATCACTGATGGCGTATTGGAAACCCCCGCTGCCGTTGGCCCCGCCAGCCCAAGGGAATTCGAGAATCCGCTGGCCACATTTGACCTGCTGCGCCCTGTGGCCGAGGCAACGGGCGGGGCCATGATGATGCTCCGCGATACCGGAACCCCGACCCTGCGCCGGGTCAGCAGCTCCCGCCGTGCCTCCGGCCCCAACTGGATCGGCTTGCGCGAACGCGGAGCCTACATCGTCCGCGACAGCCGCCTGACTCCGCTGGCACCGGGATGGCTGGCCTTGCTGATCGCAGCGGCGTTGTTGATCGGGGCGTGGCGCATGGAGGGACGGTAAGACAGGCATGTACCAGAAGTTCGTCCGGGATAAAGGCCAGTAATGTATCAGGAACCACGCATTTCCAGACACTCTTTTGGCCCAACCTGATCGCCGGTGTTTCTAAACATAATCACACGATTTTTACGCTGCTCCTGGATTTTGTGAATGTAGGCAATGCGGCTTGCCTGTATCATTTCCGAACAAATTAAACCCCTTGGAGAGTTGCATGATCAGAAGCATCGCTGCCGCGCTCATTATCACCTCATTCTCTGTTGCTGCGGCTCAGGCTGCTGAAAAAGCCTCGGCATCCCTCATTAATATTGAAGGCAAGGAGATTGGTGTTGCTCATCTTGTTCAGGGGCCAAACGGGGTTCTCTTGCATGTAAAAGTGTCTGGATTGACGCCCGGAAAACATGGACTTCATTTACATAGCCACGGTGTTTGCGAGCCGGGAGCCGGTTTTAAAACGGCGAAAGGGCATGTTGGTAAGGTTGAAGGGGCACATGGCCTGCTGAACCCGAAAGGTCCAGAGCCTGGCGACTTGCCTAATATTTTCGTGGGTGCCGATGGTACGGGAGAGATGGAAGCTTTCACCACACTGGTTTCGCTTAAAGGCGATGAAACGTTGCTCGATGCGAATGGATCAACCTTCATTATCCATGAGAAAGCGGATGACCATATTACGCAGCCAATTGGCGGAGCCGGCGCACGCGTTGCTTGTGGCATCATCAAATAGGATAACGCCCGTCGTCTGTTAATTTGATGTCCGCTGAGGTCTATTCCTCGTCGATTTCTGCGAGAGTTACGAAGCCGCCTGCCTTTTGGATCTTGGCAGTTTTCGGTCCAAGGATTCTCGCGGATTTTGGCTTTTCAATGCCTTCCAGACCAACTCTATCAACTCGTAATTATGAAATGGCTTCTGGAGTTTTCCAAACACATCCAGATCATCGAACTCACTAAGAAAATTACCTGTTATGACGATAATAGGCAGATCAGGAAATCGCCGCTGCACATTCTCGATTGCCTTTTCACCCCCAACAATGGGCATCGCAATATCTGTTATTAGAACATCAGCATTGGCGATTAGTTCGGAATCAGAGGATGCAACCCCATCCCCAAAACTGGTGACATTAAACCCGGCGTCACGCAGTTGAGCCGTCAGAACGCGCCGCAATGGTCGCGAATCTTCCATGAGAAAAATTTCAGGCATTAATTCACCTAAATGAATTTAGCCCCCACAGCCTACTTACCCCGGATTATTCACGGTGCAAATGATTTATCGGTTCCCATGCTGGATTACCCGACACCACCACTGGATTTGAAAGGCGTTCGGGCTTGATCTATCCCTGAAACCAGCCGCAAGGCCATCCATCGCGCGCCGAAAAGAAAAGCAGTTTCAGCGCCTCATTCGCGAATTGATCGAAAAAAACCATCAACGACGCTCACCCCTGATCGATTCACCTTATAGCCGAAACACTGGACAATCCGCCCCTTTCCGTCAGAATTGGCGAAATGGATTACGGGGGAGGAATGCCGTGCCGAAACGGGTGCTGATCGCGGAGGACGAACGCAATATTGCGGAGTCGTTACGGTTTCTGCTGACGCGCGCAGGGCATGAGGTCAGCCTCGCCCATGATGGTGCGGAGGCGTTGGCCATGGTACGGCGGGCGCGGCCCGATACGCTGGTCCTCGACCTGATGCTTCCCAAACTTTCCGGCTTTGATGTCCTCAAGGAATTGCGCGCCGAAGCCGAGACCCGAACCCTGCCGATCCTGATGCTGACCGCCAAGGGCCAGGCCAATGACAAGCAAGCTGCGGAAGACCTCGGCGTCGATGCCTTCGTCACCAAGCCCTTCGCAAATGACGATGTAATTGCCACTGTCGCCCGACTGCTGAACGGGGCAGAGCGTGGCTGACGATGGGTCGTCCCCAATATCCGAACGTCAAGTGTCCGGGCGACGGGCGCGTGACCTCGCGCTGATCGTGCCGGTATTGGGCGTCATCGCTCTCATGCCCCCTCTCATCGGTTTGTTCGCGCGGCCTGAAACGGGTATCTTCGGCATCCCCCTGATTGTCGTTTATCTCTTCGGCCTGTGGCTTGCCCTGATCCTTATAGCGATGGTCGTCGCTTCCCGTCTCAAGCGGGCGATCCAGCCTGACGACCCATGACCCTGCGCGAACTCGCGCTGCTCGCGGCCATTGGCTTCGCGCTCCTCCTCTTCCTCATCGCTTTTCTGGGCGACCGGGGGGGTCGCCCCCGCTGGCTGGCCTCCCCCCTCGTCTATACCCTGTCCATCTCGGTCTATTGTACTTCCTGGACCTTTTACGGCGCGGTTGGCTCGGCCACACGCAACGGGCTGGAATACCTCACCATTTATCTTGGCCCCACCCTTGTCTTTGTTGGCTTCTGGACCCTTTTGCGCAAGATCATGCGCATCACCCGGCGCGACAACATCACCTCCATCGCTGATTTCGTTTCTTCCCGTTATGGCAAGAGTGATTCGGTCGCCGCCATCGTCACCATCCTCACCCTGCTTGCCGCCGCCCCGTATATCGCCCTCCAGATCAAGGCCATCGCAACCAGCTTTCAGGTGTTGGGCGCGGCCAGCGAAGACCCCACCGGCTCTGCGGCGGCGACCCCGGATTTCGTCATCGCGTTCTGGATCACCGTCGGACTGGCTCTCTTCACGATCCTTTTCGGCACGCGCCGGGTTGATGTTCGTGAGCGACATTTCGGTGTCGTCGCCGCCATCGCCGTGGAGGCTCTTGTAAAACTGATTGCCCTCGTCGCCGTCGGTCTGCTTGCTGTTTATGGCGTGGCCGATGGCCCCGGCGAGGTTTTCGCCCGCATGACCGCCAGCACTGCCCATTCCGGTGATGAGTTCGGGATGCGCTGGGTCGGGTTGATAGTCCTGTCGGGTGCAGCCATCGTCTGCCTCCCCCGGCAGTTTCAGGTCAGCTTCGTCGAGAACGAGAACGAAACACACCTCTTCACCGCTGCATGGCTGTTCCCGCTCTACCTTTTCGTTCTCAGCCTCTGCGTACTGCCCATCGCGATTATGGGACAGACAATCCTGCCCGAAGGCTCGAACCCCGATATGTTCGTGCTGACCATGCCTATCGCGGCAGGGCGCACCGACATTGCGCTTCTTGCCTTTCTCGGTGGATTTTCCTCCGGCACTTCCATGGTCATCGTGTCCTGTATTGCGCTTTCGACCATGATCTCGAATCACATTCTGATGCCGCTGGCCCTGCGCTCGCATCAATGGCGCGAGGGCAGCGGTGATGTGCAGCGATTCCTGCTGATTACCCGCCGCATCGCAATCTGCTTCATTCTCGCGCTGGGGTTTCTCTACCTGCGCACCGGGGCCACCGGGGCAGGTCTGGCCTCCATTGGCCTGATCGCCTTTGCCGGAGCCGCGCAAGTCCTCCCCGCTCTTCTCGGCGCCCTTTATTGGGAGGGTGCAAACCGACGCGGAGCCATATTGGGGTTATTCTCCGGCGGCATGATCTGGGCCTACACCCTCTTCCTGCCCAATCTCCTTCAGGGCGTAGCATGGTGGGATACCCTCGCGGCAGATGGCCCCTTCGGCCTTACCCTATTGCGCCCCGGCGCACTCTTTGGGCTGGAGACCAACGACGACGCCCTTATGCACGCCTTGTTCTGGAGCTTGCTGGTCAATGCCTTCGCTCTGATCGCGGGGTCACTCTCGCGCTTGCCTACTCCCATTGAGCGGTTACAGGCCGCCCTCTTCGTGCGCGTTTTCAGCGACCGGGGTGGTTCAGGCGCACGGCGGGGCCGCGCGGCTTCCGCTGACCAACTCTTCGACCTCGCCCAGCGGATCATGGGGGCCGACCGCGCCTATGGCATCTTTCGTAACTATGCAGTGTCAAAAAACGAAACCACCGAGTTCCCCCTCGTGGATGATGCTTTCATCGCCCATCTCGAACGGCGCATGGCCGCAAGCGTCGGGGCCGCATCAGCCCGCGCCATGATCCTCAGCGCCACGGGCAGCGAAACAATCAGCCTTGATGAGCTGGTCCGCATCGCTGATGAAACCGCGCGCCTCATGGAATACACCGCCGAAGTCACCCGCAAATCCGACGAAATCGAACGCGCCGCCGCCCAGCTTACAGCCGCGAACGAACGCCTGAAAACGCTGGATCGGCAAAAGGATGAATTTCTCAGCCATGTCAGCCACGAGCTGCGCACACCAATGACCTCAATTCGTTCCTTCACCGAAATCCTTGCCGGAACCCCCGATCTCGACGCCGGGGATCGCCAGCGTTTCATCGGTATCATCAATGCCGAGAGCATCCGACTGACTGCGCTGCTCGATGAAATCCTCGATATGGCCGTGGTCGAAAGCGGGGATGCAGAGCGCCTTCTCAAACCCATCGACCCCGAACATGCGCTGGATCAGGCTCTCGATGCCTGTCTCGGCCTGTCACATACTGCCGGAGTGCGCATAGTGGCGGCTCGCACAAAGCAATCCGTGCATGTTATGGGCAACCTCACCCGGCTTACTCAGGTCTTCATCAATATCATCTCCAATGGCATCAAATACGACACCAACGCCGATCCGGTCATTCGTGTCGAAAGCCGGATCGACGGGGCTGATTATATCGTCGTTATCGCTGATAACGGGCCGGGCGTACCAGAGGCCGAAACCCGCACCATATTTGACAAGTTCTCACGCGGGCGCGCAGGAATAACCGCACCGGGGGCCGGACTGGGTTTGGCCATCAGCCACGCGATTATCGACCGTTTTGGCGGTACGCTCCGCCTGTTGCCAGGCACAACCGGCGCACAATTCGAGATCAGATTAAAATCAGTCGCGATTCCCGCAGATTCCGGTACGAGCACTGTCGCAGGGTAAGACAGAATAAAAAATATATGTATTTCAAATAGATAGACACTTTAATAGATCCAGAAATCATTCAAAGGCCAAAGCGTTCACATAATTCATCCAGTTGATCCAATGACTCATAGGCGATCTGGATCATTCCATTCCCTGACGTACCATGCTTGATTGTCACCCTGGCCTTGAGCGCCGCCCCAAGATCCCCTTCAAGGGCGAGCGTGTCCGTATCCTTGGCTGGTTTCGCGACCTTCTGCTTCACACGCTTTTGTGCCGAGACACGTTGCTCGGTTTCCCGCACCGACAATCCTTGCGCGATAATCTCCCGCGCGATGGCATCGGCCTCTGGATGCCCAATCAATGCCCGTGCATGACCCGCCGTCAGATCGCCCTTTCGCACTGCATCGCAAATCCGCACCGGCAACTTCATCAATCGCAGCGTATTGGCGATATGACTGCGCGACTTGCTGACCGCTTCGGCCAGTTGCTCCTGCGTATATTCATGCGCATCAATCAGCCGCGCATAACTTTCCGCCTCTTCCATAGGATTCAGATCAACCCGCTGGATATTTTCAATCAACGCAACTTCCAGCGCCTCGGTATCCGAGAAATGCTGCACAAGGACCGGCACTTCATGCAGCGCCGCCTGTTGTGCCGCCCGCCAGCGGCGCTCCCCTGCCACGATCTCGTATTGTGCGCCCTCACGCGGACTGGGCCGTACGAGGATTGGTTGCAGGATTCCCTTCTCCTTGATCGACGCGGCCAACGATGCGACCTCATCAGGCGTGAATCGCTTGCGCGGCTGATCCGGGTTTGGCTGGATATCGGTCAGCGAGACAATCTCGACATCCCGCGTCTTCTTCGACACCTGCACCGGGTCATCGCCTAACAGAGCAGAGAGACCCTTTCCAAGACCCTTGCGGGAAGTTTTCGTAGACATCGGAGGCGATCCTTTGATTGTCATGCGGCGATCCGGTCGCGTTCACGGCGCAGCAATTCACTGGCAAGCTGGATATACGCCTGACTTCCGGCACAGGCATGGTCATAAAGCAACGCAGGTTTGCCATGGGATGGTGCTTCAGAAATCCGTACATTGCGGGGGATCACGGTTTTATAGACCATGCTGCCCATATGCTCGCGTACATCCGCCGCCACCTGCGCCGACAAACGATTGCGCGCATCATACATTGTCAACACGATGCCCTGTACTTCCAGCCCAGGATTGAGCGATCCGCGCACTCGCTCGATGGTTCGCAAAAGCTGGCTCAACCCCTCCAACGCATAAAATTCGCATTGCAGCGGCACCAGCACCGCATGACACGCCGTCATGGCGTTGATCGTCACAAGGCTCAGGGATGGCGGGCAGTCAATGATGACATAATCATAGGAAACACCCGTATCCTTCGCCAGCGCATCCAGCAACATATGCGCTCGACGTTCATTCTCTACAATTTCCAGATCAACACCGGAAAGGTCAGGGGATGCAGGGCATAGATGCAGGCCCGGCACACTCGTCTCATGAATCGTGTTGCGCAAAGGCAATGCACCTGTCAGCACATCATAGGATGTGTTTCCCCGGTCCCCGGATGGCAGGCCCAACCCCGTACTGGCATTGCCCTGGGCGTCAAGATCAATAACCAGAACTTTCCTGCCGACAGCGGCCAGTGCCGTCCCAAGATTTACAGCGGTGGTCGTTTTGCCAACCCCGCCTTTCTGGTTCACAACCGCCAGAACGCGACGGCCTTTTTTATCGCTCATTGCTTATCCTGTCGCTTCGACAGCCGCGTAATGCGAAGAATTACGGATGCCGGATCAATCCGGCTTTTCTTCTGCTCAACGTCCATGTGCCAGTTTTCCATGGCGTCGGTCAATTCGCTTTCATACCGCGCCCCTTTGTGCAGCAAAGCCACACCATCGTTACCAATCAAGGGATGCGCCATGCCCAGCAACGGGTCGAGCGCCGCAAACGCTCGCGCGGTCACGACATCGACAGACATATCCAGCGTTTCAGCCCGTTCAACCAATACCGTTGCAACAGCATCTGTTTCGCGGATCACTTCACGCAGGAACGTTGCCTTCCGGCGGTCACTCTCGACCAAAAACACTTCGAAAGGCGCATCATGCTCATGCGCCAGAATCGCGAGAACAAGGCCCGGAAACCCGGCGCCTGAACCAAGATCAATAATTTTCGCAGTGTTCGCAGGCAGCATCGATAACAGCTGCGCTGAATCGCGTACATGGCGATCCCAGGCATCTGCCAGCGTTGCCTTCGATACGAGATTAATCGCGGGCGACCATTTTTTCAGAAGCGCAACATATCGCTCCAACCGCTCCATTGTTTCACGTGAAACATCCAGATCGTCAAAAAGTTGACCTGTCATCCGGTCGCCACGTGCATCTGTGTGCGCCGGACATAAGCCAGTAGCGCCGTCAGCGCCGCCGGAGTCATCCCCGGTATTCTTGATGCTTGTCCCAGTGTCATGGGGCGTACACTTGCCAGTTTTTCCACGATTTCCCCGGTCAATCCGCCAATCTCTGCATAATCAAGGTCTGGCGACAGATGCAGGTTTTCATCCCTGCGAAAGGCTTCAATGTCAGCAGTCTGTCGATCCAGATACCCTGCATAAAGGGCTTCGATCCGCAATTGCTCGCGCGTGGCAGCAGGAATCGCCGCCGCTTCGGGAATCGCCGCAATGAAGGTCGAATCGTCTATTTTCGCATAGCCCATCAATTCGAACGCACTGCGTCGTCGCCCATCCTGATTGATAGGCAACCCGCGTTCAGCCGCCTCTTTGGGCGATAGCAGAATCGTCTGCAATTGATCGCGCGCTTCGGTCAGTGCCGATTGTTTCACGTGAAACATCTGCGCCCGTCTAGGTCCGACGCAACCGAACACCAAACCTTTCGGCGTCAATCGCTGATCCGCATTATCCGCCCGCAGACTCAGGCGATATTCTGCCCGCGAGGTAAACATACGATATGGCTCGGTTACGCCCTGCGTCACGAGGTCATCGATCATAACGCCGATATAGCCCTCGGATCGATCAATCATGCAGGGCTGCGAGCCGGACGCATGAGCCGCCGCATTCAGCCCGGCCATCAGCCCCTGCGCCGCCGCTTCCTCATACCCTGTGGTTCCATTGATTTGCCCGGCAAGGAACAGCCCGGTCACACGACCAAGCGCCAATGTCGGGTCGAGTGATTTCGGATCAACGTAATCATATTCGATGGCATAACCCGGCTGTAGGATCGCCGCATTTTCCAGCCCCGGTATCGTGGCAATGAACGCTTTCTGCACATCTAACGGTAAGGATGTCGAAATCCCGTTCGGATAAACCGTTGGATCATTACGTCCTTCGGGTTCGAGGAAAATCTGGTGATTGTCCTTCTCCGCAAACCGCACGATCTTGTCTTCAATCGAGGGACAGTAACGCGGCCCAATCCCGTCAATGCGCCCGCCATACAGCGCCGAGCGTGACAGATTCTGTTCGATAATCGCATGGGTTTCAGGCGTCGTGCGCGTGATATGGCAATCAAGCTGCGGGACAGGCAGGTTTTCAGTAAGAAACGAAAATGGCATCGGGTCCGTATCGCCGGGTTGCCGGTCAAGACCACTATAGTCAATCGTACGGCTGTCGAGGCGCGCAGGAGTTCCGGTTTTCAAACGCCCCATTGGCAAATCCATGCCATAAAGTCGCGCCGCAAGCGCCTTGGCTGGTGGATCACCAACACGGCCCCCGGCGGTTCGTTGATCACCGATATGCATGATGCCATTCAGGAAAGTACCCGTGGTTAACACGACTGCCGCAGCCCGATATTCACCGCGCGGCGTAACAACTCCCTCTACCTGAGACCCATTAACCAACAGATCGCTTACCTCTGCCTCAATCACCACTACAGAAGATGCCGCGAATTCCGCCTGCATCGCCTGACGATAGATCGCCCGATCCGCTTGCGCACGTGGTCCTCGCACGGCTGGGCCTTTTGAACGATTGAGCAAGCGAAACTGAATACCCGCCACATCCGCAACCCGCGCCATGGCCCCGTCAAGCGCATCAATCTCACGCACGAGATGACCCTTGCCCAAACCGCCAATAGCCGGATTGCACGACATCTCGCCAATACGGTCTTTCCGGTGTGTGACAAGTGCGGTGCGTGCGCCAACACGCGCGGCAGCCAACGCCGCTTCACTGCCAGCATGGCCACCACCGATGATGATGACGTCAAAATCGAATTGTTTCACGTGAAACATCCAGCCTATGAATGATCTGTAACCACACCCTACATGAAATCGTCCTGATTGTGGGCGTTATTTACCAAGGCAGAACTCGGAAAAGATCACATCAAGCAAGCG
>CALFFK010000123.1 GCA_937957975.1 uncultured Neomegalonema sp. | reverse complement strand
ATCGGGATGCCCGTTGCGCCCTTGCAATTGACGGATGAAACTTCGCTTGAACTCGGCCATCGCATCATGTCCGCAACGAAAGAACAGATGGGCGATGCCTATGTCGGCACCGGAGCCGATGATGTTATTACCGCTCTTTATGAAGGCGCGGGCCGGGCAGGGCGCAAGAACGGCAAGGGCTTTTACGACTACGATGAAAAGGGCAAACGCACGATGCTCTGGCCTGACCTGGGCAAGCATTTCCCTGTCTCGGAAGAACAACCTGATTTTGATGAGGTCAAGAACCGTCTGATCCTGTCACAGGTTCTGGAGGCTGTGCGCGCCAAGGAAGAGGATGTGCTGGTTGATATTCGTGAGGGCGATGTGGGCGCAATTCTCGGCTGGGGCTTTGCTCCATGGTCCGGTGGCCCCATGTCGTGGATTGACCTGACGGGGCCGAAAGAAGTCGTTGCGATTTGCGAGGCGTTGACGGCCAAGTTCGGCGACCGCTTTGAAGCGCCAGTCTTGCTGCGCGAGATTGCATCCAGTGGAGATACTTTCTACGGGCGTTTCCAGCCGCAGCAGGCGGCGGCGTAATTTCTTCTCTCCCCCCGGTTTTCGCCGGGGGACTTTCTATAAAGCCGGATGCTGGTGCGGCGGTAAGTAAAATGCCGATCCCGCCGATGATACCAAACCCTGTCCCGTCCATTGCAGGCCCACCTTTGCGAGTGTGACATTTCTGCGCGCGCGCGGAGCAGAAACGCCTTCCGTCAAGTGCTTGACCCAACGTTAGTCTGTACAACGACAGACTATACGGCATGAAAAGATGCATACCCTTCGGTGAACTCGAAGGCGGGTAACAAAAATCTGTCAAAAAAAGACGGAAAGAACGGGAGAACAGAATGGTTTTCAGGACCAGAGCATTATTGGCAAGTACCGCGCTCGCGATGACCCTTTCCACTTCGGCTATCGCGCAGGAGTTTCGTCTTGATCGATTGTTTGTCCTTGGTGACAGCCTAAGTGACGGCGGAACCTACTCTCAGGCGGTGGCCGCGGGGGCCGCGCAGAATGGCCAGGCGGTTCCGGATATTCGCTACCGTTTCACCGATAACCGTGCGGACGGGTCCAGCCGTACCTATGCCGAAGTTCTTGCCAATGAGCTTGGCCTGACCCTCGAACCCAATCTCATTACCGGCGTTCCGGCTGTTGCAGGCACACCTCTGGCGGGTTTGGCCAATGACATCAATGTTGGCGGCACAAACTTCGCGCAGGGTGGTGCGCGGGTAACGGAGCCAGCACTAGACGATGCGCAGAATGCGCCTTTCGGGATTACCCAGACTCCTGTGTCGGTTCAGATTGATCGCCTGCTCGCCAATGACCGCAGCTTTGGCGAGAATGATCTGGTCATTCTCTGGGCTGGCTCAAACGATGTGCTGGCCAATGCCCAATTGGTGGGCGGTGGTCTTCGGTCGCCCCAGGATGCTGGTCAGGCGGTTGGCGTAGCTGCCACCCAGATGGTTGGACAGGTAGAGCGCGTGCTGGATCGTGGTGCCTCGAATGTCGTGGTCGTCACAGTCCCTGATATCGGTGCCAATACGCCTCTTGGAACGGGTTCGACACCACAGGGCGCTGCTGTGCTTACGGGGTTGACCAATACCTTTAACGATACCCTCGTCAATGGTATCGGTGGACGCGTTACCCTGGTGGATTCTGATGCTGTTCTTAGCGGGGTGCTCGACAATCCGACCCGGTATGGCTTTGCTGATATAAACCAGCGTGCGACGGTGGCATGTACCGGCTCCGCGTTGAATTGTATCGACGGATTGACGACCAACAATGACGGTAATGTCCGTGTCTTTGCTGATCCGGTCCACCCGTCCACGCAGGCGCATTTGGTGCTTGGGCAGATTGCAGCGGCGGCCCTTGTTGATATTGGGCAAATCGGTGTGATGCCTGTTGCAACGATCTCGGCTTTGCGTCAGCAGTCCCTTGGACTTGAGCAGCGTCTCAATCTTGGAGCCTTCTTCATCAACGATGATACCGGAGAACGTATCCGCCGCCCTGTCGGTAATGTAGAGGTCTATGGCGGCTTTGAAGCTGGTTTCTACGAGAGCGATGCACAGCAGGTCGTCCCCGGCTTTGATGCGACGACGCAGGTGGTCAAGGCCGCCGCTGACGTGATGGTTGCGCCGAACGTCATGCTTGGTATCGGTGGTAGTATCGACCATGGACAGGTTAATTTTGATGACAATCGTGGGGGCTTTGACTCGCGGCTTTATGTCGGTGGTGTCTTTGGTGTCGCGCAAATTATTCCCGGTGTCTATGCCAACGCCTTTGTTGGTGGGGGTCTGATCGATGTCTTTGATATTGATCGCAGCTATGACATCAGGGGGCTGGACGGCAATACTCTGGCGAATGAGAGATTTGAGGCTGATACGGATGGCACATATTTCATCGCCCGCACGAATCTCGGCGCGGTATTGCCCATTGGGAACGGCTTCTTTGTGAACCCAAGCGTTGGATTTGCTTATGAGCGCGTTGATATTGACGGGTACAGCGAAAGCGCGAGAGGCGACACATTACGGGCCACTCAAGCGACGGTTGGTGATCTGGAATATGTCGGCTATCGCGGTACGCTCGCCCTTGGCGGGTTCTATCGCCCGCCATCCGCACCGGACTGGACCTTTGGATTGCGTGCATCCTGGGAGCATGATTTCAACGATGATGATGTCGAAGTTCCCTTCGCCGTCGGCAATGTTCCCCTGAATGTGCAGCGCGCCCCGCGCCCCGACGATTCATACGGTTTTCTTGCCGCAACGATCGTCAAGGAGCTGACGCACAGCACATCGCTGAACCTTGGCGCATCTACGGTGATCGGTCAGGATGGTGTGGATGGCTACACGGCCAGCATCGTGTTCAAACACTCATTCTGATGCAGTTACCTGGCGTTTGATATGACAAACGACTGGACCATCCGGCCTGTGCGCCGGGTGGTTATCCTGTGGGTAATGCCCCGTTGATGACGTAATCGAGCATCTGAACCACTTGTTCCGGGTGCTCGGCCACGGCCAATGCCGCCGCATCAATTTCCTTCAGGGCGTGGGCGTGATCTGGCCCATGTAACACAATCAGGGGTGTGCCAAGCGCCGCCGCCATTCCTGCGTCGAACGCCGCATTCCACTGCTTGTATTGTTCTCCAAACCGCACGACGACCACATCAGCCTGCTCCATGAGCGTACGGGTGCGGATTGCGTTGAGCTTTGCGCCCTTGTGGTCATGCCAGAACTTGTTGTCTTCAGCGCCCAAAATCGTCACGCCACAATCGTCCGAAGCTTCGTGGTTCGTGACAGGCGCGGTGAATTCGACGGGGAGGCCCGCTTTTCGCGCGCCGGTTTCGATTTGCTCGCGCCAGTCAGTGTGGATTTCACCGGAGAGATAGACGGTCCAGGTCATGGATTTTCTTCCTTTGGTTGGGTCGGTGGCCATGTAGGGCATTGCCGCCGTGTGTCACAGAAGGCGGCGCGTAACCCAATCACGCAATAATGCATTTTCATGGTCGAGAGCTTGCCGCAACCAACGCCCCGAACCGGGTGGTTTACGCTCGTCATAGGGGGCGTAATTTGCATCGAGAATGTCACGACGCTCATCGTCCATGCTGAATATGACGAAGACGGCCTGCCGCCCACCGACCTCCAGAAATCCCGACAGGCAGCGCACGAAATTCATCGTGCCGGTCTTGCTGCGGAAATCGTAGGTCGGTAAACCCGTCTGGGTACCCCGTAATCGGCCTATGGTATGTAATCCGCTAAAGCCGCTGCCGAACCGCTGATGCCCAGCGCGCAGAATATCGGCCATTTGTCGTGGTGTGATGCGGGTGCGGGTCGAAAGGCCGGAATGGTTTTCCAATAACAGCTTATCCTGCACGATACCTTCGCTTTTCAGCCAGTCTGCCGTCGTCCGGGCGGCGGCTTCAATTGTTTCCGGTGGTCCTTCGATCTGCTGTGCAGCAGCGATACCCAGCATTTCCGCCGACAGGTTGGTCGAATATTTCATCATCTTCTTTATCTGTGCGAAGACGACATCCGAACGATGCAGGGCCAGTGGAGGATCTGTCGGAATCTCCGATGTCATACCCGGTTCCGGCATGACGATTCCCTCTGCTGCACAAAGGGTGCGGAACACCGTGGCGGCATAGAGCGATGGCCGTCGTACCGGAAGCCATCGTTCTCCATCACGCCGCATGTCGCGTGCTGGGAGTGCCCAGACTTCACGCTTTTCCTCCAGCCCATGCAGTGCACCGCCAGTTCTGAGGGCGCGGAAAGCGATGGCTTCCGCCGGGACGGAACGATTGCTTGCATGGGCGTGTGTTGTCAGCACCTGTCTGCCACCGCGATTACGCCAGCGGAGCAGGACACGGTTGAAATTCAGGCATAATGGCCCGATAGCCGGGTTATAGCTGGCCTGAAGTGGCTGCTGTGAGTTTAATACAGCCCGCTTCGGCCCCTCAACTCCCGTAACCAGAAAATTGCCTGTGACCCGGCGCAATCCTTTTCCCCGCAACGCTTTTGCGAGTTGGGAAAGGTCGCCGGTATCAAGGGCGGCATCTCCCCCACCCACAAGCAACAGATCGCCATCCAGAATCCCTTTTTTCAACGTTCCCCTCGCATGAATGCGTGTGAGAAAGCGCGTTGTTGGAGGCAGGGTGGACAGGGTTATGAATGCAGTAATCGCCTTTGTCGTCGAGGCCGGGATGAACTCGTCATTGGCATTTTGGGAATCGATGACCTTTCCGTTTTCCGCATCCATCAGGATATAGCCGGTTCGTCCGGGGGAGGGATGTAATGTGCTGGCCTCCAAAGATCGGACAGGGGAGGCCGAAAATGCCATCGCACCACCGATGAATTGCCGCCGCGACGTCATGTCCACGCTCCACTGGCGCGTAGGGCAGTCGAGGAAAGGGGTGACGTCGGATGACTGAGCATTGTCCAGCAGGGGGGGGTACAAAAGGGCAGAACGGTAGCCTCGTATTCAGGCAAACGCATGGCGGCAAAACGGCGCGCAGCAAGGGACAGGCCTGCACGTACCTGCTCGCCGGGGCGCGCCAGAACACAGACTGGCACGGTATGCATGATTTGGACCCACCGTTGCCAGCGATGAAACTGCGTAAGATTGTCCGCCCCCATCAGCCACACGAACCGTACTGTTGAATACCGCGCCTGAAGCGCATGGACGGTATCGGCGGTGTAGACCGTACCCAGTTCGCGTTCGATTCCCGTTGCTTCGATTTTTGGGTGATCGTCGAGAAGCGTGTTTGCCGCCACAAGACGCCGTTCCAGTGATGCGGGGGCATCGGATTTCAGCGGATTGCCGGGTGAAAGTAACCACCAAACCCGATCAAGTTGAAGCCGGTGCAGGGCAATACGTGAAATATGGAGATGGCCGTCATGGGCGGGATCAAACGATCCGCCGAGAAGGCCAATGCGTAAACCGACGGCAGCAGTAGGTCGCGTGTGAAACAAAAAAATCTCCCGTGCGAAAATCGCACGGGAGAGCCGTATCATTCGTAATCCGCAAGGTCCATATAACCCGGCGAAGGAATATTACATGGCGCAGGCAAACTGCTCATTTGCTGCAAGCTGGATCAACGTACCGCCGCGTTTCACGCAATCCAGAAGCGCGTCATCAACGATGTCCGTGGTACCCTGATAAGAGGATTCTTCACCTTGGGCGAGCGTGTAAGCAGAAGAAGATGCTTCCTGTGGTTCGTTTTTCTCGTAGTTGCAGACATAGCTGAAGTCTTCAAGCTGTTTGGCGATGCCGCCATTCGAGTAGCATGCGCGAAGCGAACCGTCGGCACCGGTCATGTCAAGGGTTGCTGAAGGATCGGGTGCTGCTGCAGTTTCAACATACTCGACTGGATCGATTGTCTGAATTGCAGACTCGTTTACCTGGGGGATCGCTACAACAACATCACCGGAGCCGTAGACGGGCGCGGTAACGGTTTCGGGGCTGGTGACGGTCGTGACTTCCTGCGCGAAAGCAGCACTGGAAACGATGGTCGTAGCAGCGACGATAGCCGCGAAAGAGAGTTTTACCACGGGTTAGCTCCTGCCTGTAATGATCTGATGTCACTCATAAGTTAGGTTTTTTCGTTTGGAGCGACTACCACTCGTTCATCAAGTGGCTATGACAGTTTCTGTACGTGATGATGGGTAAAGAGGGTAATAAAAAAGGACACGTCAGCCACTCACGCCGGATTGCAAACTGTGTCATAATTCTCACGGGCCGTTGATTTATAAAGGGAATTAAACCAAGTGCGGCAGGATGTCGCATAGTCCGATTGTGACGGAACCGTGGCAAAATCGTCGCGAATAACGTTAAAATTTGAGTCTTATAATGTGCATTCCGAAATCCTGAACGTCGCAGACGACTCGAAATATGGGCATAATTCCCGGCAGTCGCTGAGCTGATTCCAGTCGATTCGGCTTTGAGATCCGTCTGTATTTGGCTGAACGGCCACCTTGATGGTCAAAAACACCAGCCAAACCAAAACATGTCTCTTTTAGACGTGTCGCCCGGCATCGTGCGATGGTCGATTGTAAAGAGAAGACCGTCGCGGGACGGGTCGCCCTTATGCGCGAGGACAATATGAAAAATACTGCACAGGCCGTCGTCATCGGTGGAGGCGTCGTCGGCGCTTCCGTCCTCTATCACCTTGCGCGTGAAGGCATGACCGACATCATGCTGCTGGAGCGTGATGTGTTGACCTGCGGGTCGAGCTGGCACGCTGCTGGGGGCTTTCACACCATTAATGGCGATCCCAACGTCGCCAAGCTTCAGAAATATACCATCGAACTCTATAAGGAGATCGAGGAACTGTCGGGTCAATCCTGTGGCGTGCACCAGACCGGGGGCGTTATGCTGGCCGCCGACGAGCAGCGGATGGAATGGCTGCGCATGTCCCTCGCGCGCGGCAAGTATCTTGGCCTTGATCTGCGTGAGATGAGCCTTGATGAAGCACTGGAGGTGAACCCGTTTTTCGATAAATCGAAATTCGTTGGGGCCATTTATGATCCGCTTGATGGCCATCTCGATCCCTATGGGGTCACTCATGCCTACGCGAAATCCGCGAAGATTCTCGGTGCGAAAATCCATGAGCAGACCAAGGTAATCGACACGATACCAAACGGTGATGGCACATGGACCGTCGTGACCGACAAGGGCAATATCCATACCGAGAATGTTGTGAACTGTGGTGGCCTCTGGGCGCGAGAAGTCGGGCGGATGGCAGGGCTGGAACTGCCAATCCTTGCCATGGAGCACCACTACCTGCTGACCGATGCGATCCCCGGCGTTGCCGAATTTAACGAGCGCACGGGCCGTGAGGTTGGCCATGCTGTCGATTTTTCGGCAGAACTTTATACACGGCAGGAACGCGACGGCGTGCTGATCGGCACATATGAGAAAAACTGTAAACCATGGCAGCCGAGGGAGACGCCGTGGAACTTTGGCTCTGAATTGCTGGAACCGGATTACGACCGGATCATGCCGAGTCTGGAGAAAATCTTCGAGCACTTCCCTGCTTATGCCGAAGCCGGTATCCGTCAGGCCGTGAACGGCCCCTTCGTCTTTGGTCCCGACGGCAACCCAATGATTGGTCCGATGCGCGGGATGCCGGGCTATTGGTGTGCGGTCGCGATCATGGCAGGGTTCTCGCAAGGTGGTGGTGTTGGTCTGACATTGGCCAACTGGATGGTGCATGGCGATCCGGGGGCGGATATCTGGGCCATGGACATCGCGCGCTATGGCGACTGGACCACGATGAAATACGCCAACAAGAAAGTGCGCGAAAACTATTCCCGACGATTCCAGATCAAGTTCCCGAACGAGGAACTGTGGGCCGCACGCCCTGGCAAAACGACACCGATCTACGACAAGCTGATTGCCGAAGGCGCACAGATGGGCGACGGCTGGGGTCTCGAAGTGCCGCTCTGGTATGCGCCCGAAGGTGTGAAAGATGAACACAGCTTCCGCCGCTCCGCCGATTTCGACCATGTGGGCGCGGAATGCCGCGCGTTGCGTGATGGCGTAGGGCTTGTCGAAGCATCAGGCTTTGCCAAGTACATCGTAACGGGGGAGGGGGCCGAGGCATGGCTGGATGGAATGCTCGCCTGCCGTATCCCGAAACCGGGCCGCATGACGCTTGCTCCGATGCTCAAGCATGACGGCAAGGTAATTGGTGACTTCTCCCTCGCCAACCTGACGAAACCCAAGGCGGGAGTCTCCGAAGGAATCGCCGCTATCGGCGATGGCAACCCGCTGTCTGCTGCCAGCGAGGAGCCGAAGTTCCTGATCCTTGGGGCCGGGAACGCCGAGACGTATCATATGCGCTGGTTCCTCAAGCACCTGCCTGATGACGGTTCGGTGAAGATCGACGCGCTCGGTCTGGCGATGAACGGCCTTTCGATCTCTGGCCCGAAATCGCGCGACCTGCTGGCGAAGATCGCGGATGAGGATGTGTCGCATGATGCGATGAAGTTTATGGATATTCGTGAGATGACTCTCGATGGCATCCCCTGCATCGTAGGCCGAGTCAGTTTTACTGGCGATCTGGGTTACGAAATCTGGATGAAGCCCGAATTCCAGCGCCGTATCTATGATCTTCTGCATGAGGAGGGTGCGGAGTGCGGTATCCGCAATGTCGGTTTGCGGGCCTTCCTGTCATTGCGGCTTGAGAAGAAGTTCGGGACGTGGGGTCGTGAATACCGACCTATTTATTCGCCTGTGGAATGTGGACTTGACCGCTTTTGCTCAACGAAGAAGGACGCCGACTATATCGGTCGCGCGGCCTTTGAAGAAGCAAAGGACAGCGGCGCGACACTGCGGTTGAAAACCTTTGTCGTGGATGCGAAGGATGCTGATGCTATCGGTGACGAGCCGGTCTTCCACAACGGAGGCGACGGAGCGGTTGGCTGGATAACCTCCGGCGGCTTTGCCCATGCGGCAGGAAAATCGGTGGCGATGGGGTATGTCCCGAAAGAGATAGCGGATGATGCGGGCGATGGTGCTTTCGAGATCGAAATTCTCGGCGAGCGCCGTAAGGCTACAATCACCGAAGCGCCACTCTTCGACGCCAATGGCTCGCGTATGCGGAGTTGATCATGGTGGGCCGGGTTCATTTGGACCCGGCCCATGACCGGCGCGATCATCTCTGGCAAGCTTCCCGAAAGTCATCCTCCTGCGCGTTGCGAAGATGACAAGCGGACTGTAGGGCTTTTCATCCCGTCACTCCTTTTCCCGTGACCTTGCAGGATCGCTCCCTGTAAAGATCATGCGAACGAGGGACAAAGGCGAAAACGGATGCGCATTCTCATTACCAATGACGACGGCATTGACGCGCCGGGGTTGGCCATTCTCGAAGAGGCCGCCCGCACATTTTCGGATGATGTCTGGATTGTTGCCCCGGCGACCGAGCAGAGCGGTCAGAGTCAGGCCGTAACCCTGATTGACCCACTCCGCATGGCGCGCCTGGGCGAGCGGCGCTTTGCCGTGGATGGAACCCCGGCAGATTGCGTGACGATGGCGCTGAATGTTGTTCTCGATCGCGCCCCTGATCTGGTGTTGTCGGGCATCAACCAGGGCTTCAATATTGCCGATGATATGCCATATTCCGGCACGGTTGGTGCAGCCCTTCACGCCGCCTCCAGCGGTGTTCGCGCCATTGCCCTTTCCCAGGCATATCAACGCCTTGGGCAGGAACAGGAAGATGATATCTGGGACGCATCCCGCACTCATTGTGCTACCACGCTCAAAACCCTTCTGGCGGTTGAACAGTCTGAAGGTATCGTCCTGAATGTCAATTTCCCGCCTGTTTCCGGCGCAGCAGTCGCCGGTATTGCCGTAGTGCGACAGGGCAGCCGCGCGCAGAATGACATCTATACCGAAGACCGCGTTGATGTGCGTGGCAGCCCATATCACTGGGTCCGATTCCGCCGCGATGCCGGGGATGCCCCTGTTGATACCGATCTTGGCGCGATGGCGGCGCGGCAGATTGCCGTTACGCCGATCCGTGCTGATTTTACTGATACTGCCGCTCTTGGCCCTCTCATGGGCGCATTGTCCCGATGACGCCGGAGATCGAGGCGTTTATGGGTGGTTTGCACGATGATGGTGTGACTGACCCGAAAGTGTTGGATGTCATGGCCCGTGTTCCGCGAGAGCAGTTCGTGGAGCCACAGCTAGCCCATCGTGCCTATGACAACCTGCCCCTGCCTATCGCCTGTGAGCAGACAATCAGTCAGCCGTCCATCGTTGGATTGATGACGCAGGAGCTGGGTCTGGACAGTCGCATGAAGGTTCTGGAGGTCGGCGCAGGCTCTGGCTATCAAACTGCGATCCTCGCGTCGCTTTGTCGTCGGGTTTATGCACTGGAACGGCATGAAACCCTCGTCGAACAGGCACGCGCACGCCTTGCATCCCTCGATATATCGAACGTGATCCTCGCGCACGGCGATGGATCAGAGGGCTGGCCGCTCCACGCACCCTTTGATCGTATTCTTGTCGCCGCCGCCGCCGAAGACCCGCCACAGCCATTACTCGATCAACTCAAGGTCGGAGGTGTTATGATTCTGCCCATAGGCGAGGAAGGATCGCTGCAACAACTCATCAAAGTGACACGCGGTGTTAAGGAATTCACGTATGTTGAGTTAATTCCTGTGCGTTTTGTGCCACTATTAAACGGATCTCAGTAAAAAAATCTTCATTCGAGAATTCTTCCGTTTAAGCATTTCTTAGGTCAGGTAGGTTTTACTCAGAACATCTTATCGGTGAGAGGGTCTTCCATGCTGCGTCCCAAGCGTCCCAACGGAATAAGCCGGGCATATGCCTCTGTGAGCGTCGTTGCTATCCTCGGTTTGATGGTTGGTTGTTCGCAACCTTCGTCTTACGCTACCGTCGATCTGGGTGGCAGCTATGCAGACAATGCACCGCAGGTTTACAACCCGCAATCAGGGTTGCCAGTCTACCAGTCTACGCAAGTTTACACGACACCTTATGGTGTTGGTTCTACGCAGCCTCAGGCACAGCCACAGCTTGTCTATCGCGATGCGCCACAGAATCAGGTGGCCTCTCTCGCGCCGATTCAGGGTAATTCATACGCTCGGCCCGTACAGCAGAGTTTTCCGACTTTCGGTGTTGCTGAACAGGCCCAGATCCTGACTGACGAGACGATCCTCCGCAGTGATGGCTTTGTCGATGTGGGTGCTTATGAGGGCTTCCAGACTGCGACATTGGCCCCTGGCGCAGGGTCCATCGGTTTTGACCAGTTTCCGGTTGTCAGTGATGTGCCTAAATACTTGCCTACACCTCAATCTTTTCCGCAGTCACTTCCTCTTGCTGCTCCGACTCCATTCGTCGAGCCGGTAATTGCCGAAGTTGCGCCTCAAGCGCCACCGATCGCCATGATCGAAACGGGTGAACTGCCTGAATTATCACAGTTTTCTGTTGCCCCAGTGGTTGCGCAACCTCCTGCGGTGGCTGTTGATAGCTATACCAGTAACTATACCAACTTCGTGACCGAGGCCTATAGTCCGGTTGCTGACATAGCTGTACCGCAAAATGCGCCCCTTGCGCCGCTGATTGAGGCGACGCCGCTGGATTTGCTACAGTCCGGGCCGGAAGCCTTTGCTGGTCTGAGCCAATTGCCCGCGCGTAATGATCCGCAGGGCGTTGCCGATTATTATGACCTGCGTGGCCCTGATTCAGGGCAGAGCATACCCGAAGCAGGTTTTGCTGCGATTGCTCCTGCGCCTCAAACGACGGCACAGGTATATAATGCTCCCAATGGCCGTGGCATTACGCTGCCTCAGGCATCGACGGAATATCAGCGTCCCTATGAAGCGCTACCTCCTGGCTTTTTCCCGACCTATGAGTTTCCGTCCATCGGCAACTCGTTTTCCGAGGTCGCGCCAGTCGCGCAAAACCCGCAATTCTCGGCATTTGAGCCTGATCCCGCTCTTGTACAACCCTTCGCTCTGCCCGTTGCCTTTGATGCTGCGGAGATAAACTCACTCGACCAGGCATCGACGCGCGTTTTTGGCGGCCTTGACCATACGATTCGGCCAGGGGACACACTTTACAGTATCTCGCGCCTTTACAGCGTCACGCCAGAGGCCATTGCAGGGGCCAATGGTCTTGAGCTGTCGGGAACCATCTATCCGGGGAACGTCATCTCCATTCCGGCAGATGAAATGACCTCCGGCCCGGAGACCCTTGGTGATGCGCCAATCGTCGTCCTTCAGACTGCTGAGGCCGCATCGTCCAGCACCTACACGACTGATTTGACCCACCAGTCAGCCGATACGATAGATGTTGCTGAACTCGCCCGCCTGTTCCGGGCGCGTCAGAATAATCAGGCTGGTGCGGGAATACCGATCATCAGTGCAGAAGCGGGGGTTGCGCTGCGTGGCCATCCCGATCTTCGTCCGACCGAGGTCATCACTGAACCGCAAGGGTCGCTCGTTGCGCCCGCCGTGGCCCTCACATCTATCCCTACGCCTGTCGCCGTGACACGCGGTTCCTATTCATGGCCGATCCATGGCGAGGTCTATCGCCTTTCGCAGGGTGAGATCGAGATTGATGCCCCGGTAGGGCAATCCGTTGTCGCCGCCGCCGCTGGGCGTGTGGTCGCTGTTCAGAACGGACCGCGCGGGTATCTCGTCGTTGTCGAGCATAACGATGGTTGGCGTAGCCTGACGCTTGGTATCAGCAATGTGGTTGTGCAGCCTGGGCAGGAAGTGTCCGAAGGGGCAACACTGGGTCAGTCTGGCGGGCAACGTATTCGGTTTGAGCTGCGTGACAGTGCTTCTAATGTTGCCGAGACCCTAGGTATTCTGCGAAGTTAAACTCTATCTGGCGTAAATTCAAAATCCAGACTCTCAATAGAATACCCCGTGCGACGAAAGTCGCGCGGGGTATTTCTTTGTAAAAATATCTATAGCATAATTTTTATTATGATTTTCAATCAAAGGTTGCGTTTTCGTGTTTTTTGTTGACGATTAAGTATTTCTATTGATGCTGTCGTTGTTTCGCCCAGTTCCATATTATGTTGGATACATGGTCGATATGACAAAGGACTATGCGTTATGATTACCAGTTCAGGATTTTTCCGCACTATAGGGGCGCTTGGCATAATGCTTTTCGTCGCGGGGTGTGCGTCTGCTCCGCCTCCCGCCGCTTATGCGCCTGGTGGTACTGCCTATTCGGCGACCCCGGCAGTTATCGATACTGCCTCGGCAGCGTCATCCCCAAGCGCCGCAGCGACAGTACCACCGGCCGCCTACATCGATGCTACTGCGCCATCCGGTGCCGCGGTATATGAAAAACCGGCCCTTGCCAATGCTGATGCCGCCGCCGCGCAGCCAGAGGTAATTTACCGCACCGTGCCGGTTTATGTTCCGGTTTATGGGTACGGGCGGGCCTACGACCCGTATCCCTATTACGGGCGATCATCTTTCGGCTTTTCTATTTTTTCGGGACGTCGTTTTTTCGATGACGGTTACTATCATGGCGGACGTCGGCATATAAAGCGCCACAAACACAAAAAGCGGTATGGCAAATACCGTGGCAAGTCGCACAAATATGGCAAGCATTCAAAAAGCCAAAAACACGCAAAAGGCAAAAAGCACGGCAAGCACAAAAAGTAGGTGCGGGGCCGGATGGCTCATACCACTTCATTGCCTTCGTTTCATGTATCCCGCATCGGCGGGATACTTTTTTGCTTCAATCTGACGGACACGATCTTTCAGGTGTGGCCCGGAACTCGCGCGTCTTATCCTGCCGCACGCAGACGGTCGAACCCGTCCGACAGGTCAGCGATCAGATCGTCAGTATGTTCCAGCCCCACATGCAGACGCATCAATTGCCCTTCGGCCACATCCTTGCGCGGCCAGCGGGTCGCTGTGCGAATCTTCGGTGGATCGACCGGGATCAACAGACTTTCGAACCCACCCCACGAAAACCCCATTCCGTGCAATCGCATGGAATCAAGCATCGCGGCCAATCCTGTCTCGCCGCTGAAGGCTGGTTTCAATACGAAGCCGAACAGGCTCGATGCTCCAAGAAAATCCCGTTTCCAAAGTGCATGGCCCCGGTCATCCGGCAGGGCAGGGTAGAGTACCTGTGCCACTTCATCCCGGCCCATCAGCCAATTTGCCACCGTCAATGCACTGTTCCAGTGATGGGGAAGGCGGGCGTGAATCGTGCGGATGCCGCGCATGGCAAGGAACGTATCGTCGGGGGAAGGGCATATTCCCGTTTCCTGTTGAGCCATCTGAAATCTGGGATACGCCGCTTCGGTGCAGGTCACACTGCCCATGACCAGATCGGAATGGCCTGAAATATACTTCGTAACCGCCTGACAGGAGACATCCACGCCATGTTCAAAAGGCTTGAAATATAACGGCGATGCCCAGGTATTATCCATGATTACCGTCGCACCGCCCGCATGGGCGACTTCGGCAATCGCAGGAATGTCCTGTACTTCGAAGGTCCATGAACCGGGGCTTTCCACCCATACGACTTTCGTGTTCGGGCGCATGACTTGCCTGATTTCTCCGCCTAACAATGGATCGTAATAGGTTGTTTCCACGCCCATTCGCCGCAACATCCCGTCGCAAAAGGCCCGAACAGGCCCATAGACACTGTCAGGCAGTAGCAGATGATCCCCCGAATCGAGATAGGCGAGCAACGGTAGCGTACAAGCGGCCAACCCTGAACATTGCAGACGTGTGCGGTAGCCCCCCTCCAGTGCCCGAATCGCTTCTTCCAGTGCGAAGGTCGTTGTTGTTCCGTGTACGCCGTATGTGTGCTGGTCTCCCGACCGTATGTGACGCGATCCCTTGAGAGCTGCGAGTGTGGGAAAGAGTATCGTGGAGGCGTGCATGACGGGCGGATTGACCACACCGCTGAAATTATGAGGGCGACGTCCGGCGTGAGTCGCTTTTGTGGCGTCTTTCATCGTATATTGATCTCCCTTAAGGCGAATATCTGCCGTTAGGGCAGGTTGGCAAGCCATGTGGTCTGTTAACGCGAACATATGTTACAAAATCGGATTCTGGACCATTAAACCAGAACAATCAGGGATTTCAGTCCGTTTGCTGTTGAAAGCATTTCTTAAGGTGATAGAGAATCGCACCGACCTTGATTGCCGCATTGGTGCGGGGATCGGTTTTGCGCAGGATGCGCCAACAGTCGAAACTAACAGGGATGCAAGACATGAAACTCCGTTCAGCCATGGGTGCACTGACCGCGCTCGGCCTCGTGATGACCGCTTCCGCCGCTACCGCTGATACGCTTGCCGACGTTGTGGGCAATGGCTCCGTACAGTGCGGTGTCTCCCAGGGCCTGCCAGGCTTCTCCAACAAAGACGATGCAGGTAACTGGACCGGGATCGATGTTGATTTCTGCCGTGGTGTTGCCGCCGCTGTCTTCGGTGATGCACAGGCCGTAAAGTTTACCCCACTCTCCGCCAAGGAGCGTTTCACCGCGCTTTCCTCCGGCGAAGTGGATATCCTGTCGCGTAACACGACATGGACCATGACCCGCGACACGCAGCTCGGACTCAACTTTGCTGGCGTCAACTACTATGACGGTCAGGGCATGATGGTTCCAAACAGCCTCGGCGTTACCGCAGCAACCGAACTCGATGGCGCATCAATCTGCACCAACACGGGTACGACGACCGAACTGAACATCACTGACTTCTTCCGTTCGAACAACATGAGCTTTGAGCTTGTTGCTTTCGAAAAAGCGGACGAAGTGGTTGCGGCCTACGATTCGGGTCGTTGCGATGTTTACACGACTGATAAATCCGGCATTGCGGCCCAGCGCCTCAAGCTGGCCGATCCAGACGCACACACGATTCTGCCTGAAACAATTTCGAAGGAGCCACTTGGCCCCGTCGTTCGTCAGGGTGATGATCAGTGGTTCAACATTGTTCGCTGGACGCTCAACTGCATGATCAATGCTGAAGAAATGGGCGTTACGTCCAATAACGTCAGCAACATGCTGAACAGCGATAACCCCGGTATCAAGCGTCTGCTCGGCACCGAAGGTACGTTCGGTGAAAATATCGGCGTTTCGAACGGCTGGTGCGCAAACATCATCGAGCAGGTCGGTAACTACGGCGAAACCTATGAAGCCAATGTGGGCGCGAATACCCCGCTCAAGCTGGCTCGTGATGGCAGTGTGAATGCACTGTGGACACAGGGCGGCCTGATGTACGCTCCTCCAATTCGCTAAAACGATCCGGGCCGTCCTTTCGGGGACGGCCCTTTTCATTGGTTATTTAATAAAGACGACAAAATGCGAAGGGGCCGCGACGCAATGGCATATCATTCCGGGCCGGATCGAGACGGAAGTAATGATGACGGCGGTCTTGCCGCACTCATTTACGACCCCAAGGCGCGCGGCCTTTTATTCCAGACGATCATGTTGCTGGCCGTCATTGGCTTTTTCGCGTGGATTCTCGATAACACAGTGAGCAACCTTGCGGCCCAGAACAAGAAATCCGGTTTTGGGTTTCTTGATGAAAGCAGCGGGTTTCAGATTCTCACAACTCTCGGCACGTATCTGATCGAGTCCCGGCCCGGCGTGGCGACATATTTCGATATTTTCTGGATCGGCGTCATCAATACGCTGGCGGTTGCTGTGGTAGGTATCATCCTCGCCACGATCCTCGGCTTTGTGATCGGCATTTTTCGCCTGTCGTCGAATATCATTCTGCGTGGTTTTGCGACTGTCTATATCGAGTTATTGCGCAACATCCCGCTGCTACTGCAAATTCTCTTCTTCTACATCGTTGTGCTGCGTATTCTTCCGGGCAAGCGGGAAGAGGGGTATACCCTCTTCAACGGGGCATTCGGGCTGAATATCGAAGGGTTATTCGCACCCTATCCAGTCGTCCGCGAAGGTATTGGCACGGTGCTTCTGGCCTTCATTGGTGCGATCATCCTCGCATGGATTATCGCATGGCTCGCAAAGAAGCGGCAGGAAGCGACTGGCAAGCAATTCCCAAGTTTCTGGGTTGGCGTCGCTCTTATCATCGCAATTCCACTGGTCGTCTTCCATTCGATCGGTGAGCCGATGAACCTTGAATATCCCCGCTTCCTGAACGCAGGTGACGAATTACCCAACGGGCGCACCGCCAGCAAGCTTCAGGCAGGCTACGACATCAAGTTGGGCGGTATGGTGGTCGTACCGGAATTTCTCGCCTTGCTGCTCGCCCTCTCGCTATACACAGCCAGCTTCATTGCCGAGATTGTGCGCGCGGGCATTCTCGCCGTACCCAGTGGTCAGACCGAAGCGTCCAAGGCGCTTGGCATGAGCAACGGTCATAATCTGCGCCTCGTTGTCATTCCACAGGCGCTGCGTGTCATCATTCCGCCGCTGACATCGCAATATCTCAATCTGACAAAGAACTCTTCGCTTGCAGTCGCAATCGCCTACCCCGACATCGTATCGGTGTTTGCGGGAACGGCGCTCAATCAGGTCGGTCAGGAGATCGAGATGATCTTTATGATGATGATGGTCTACCTCGTCATCTCGCTGGTCACATCGGCCTTCATGAACTGGTTCAATGACCGTATGCGTCTGGTCGAGCGGTGAGGGGAAACCGATGAGCGATCTACATTCCGAAGTGTCCCACAGCCTGGCTTATGTCCGTACGGAAGAAGCCCCGCTGCTTTCACCTCCCGCCAGCGAAGTTGGTTTCGTTGGCTGGGCACGGCAGAATATCTTCGCCTCCATGAGCGATTTTTCATCAATACGCGCGACCATCGGGTCGATCCTGATGATTATCCTGACGCTGGTGGTTCTCTACTGTGGCGTTATGCTCTCATGGGGCATGATAAAATTCACCTTGATTGATGCCGTATGGAGCGATCCTGACGGCCTGAAACGCGGTGTCTGCACGACCATCGCGCAGGGTGGTACACACGAGGAAGGATGGTTCGGGGCGTGCTGGCCTTTCGTGGACGCGAAGTGGAAGCTGTTCATGTATTCCTCCTATCCGGTAGAGGAATTGTGGCGTGTAAACCTGACTTTCCTGCTTGGCTCCATTGGTGTTGCGTGGCTCGTTTCCGATGCTGTACCCCGCCGCTGGTTATGGGGTATCATCTTGATTGCCGCTGGACTTGCGTTGGCGTGGTGGTCGTCTCAGACAATCGCAAATGACGGGGTGGCGCTGCTGAACGACAAGGATGTGATGACCCTCAACCCTGCGAAAACGGGTTGGATACACGAAACAGCGTTCTACAAGACTTTCACGGCCTTCCCTATCGGGGCATGGATTCTCATGGCTGTTGGGGCGGTTTACCTGCTGTTGGTCAAGCCGTTTGGCAGGGTAACGGTTGCGCTTATCATGCTTGCCGTTTTCCCGGTCATTGCCTTCGTCCTGCTGACGGGTGGTGATCTTGAAGGGGGGACCGGGTTCTGGATCAATCTTGGGGTTTTGGCTTGTTTTGGGTTTGCGATCTGGCTCATTGCGCGCGTTTTTGGCGAGAATGGTTTCTCTGCGACGCTGATCGCGCTTTGTGCATTGGCGGCGGCTGCCGTGTTGCTTTACGGCCTGTTTGAGCCACTCACTGGTCTGACCCTCTTTGATTTTGGACGCGCCAGCTCTGGTATGCTTATTAATCTGCCAATTCCGGCGGATACCGGCGGAATGATCCAGAGTGGCCTCGGCTTCCTTGCGATCCTTGCTCTCTTTACACTTGGTGGCACTTTGGGCGTTGGGATGCGGGTTCTCTTTGCCATTCCAGCGATTCTGATGATTGCAGGCGGTTATGGGGAAGCGGGTACGATGCCGCTGCCCCTGCCGGTTGGTTGGCTCATCTGGTTGTTGCTGGCACTCGGTCTGATCGGATTTATTGTTATGACCGTTGTCGGGTTTTCCCGTAATGAATGGCATTCTGCCATGTACGGATTTGGCCGGGGAACGGGCTGGACAATCTTTCTGTTCGCTCTGATCGTTGGAGTAGTCGCTTTTGTCGGCGGACACTGGTTTGTTGATCTGATCGAGCTTGCCGCCCATGGCAAGACCGACAGTTTTCTTTCAGAGCCGCATCTGCTGCACCATAATGGTGAAGGCGCCGCAGATTTTGAGATCGAGCGCGAATTATGGCCCCTGCCGGTTGTGGAAACCTCGGTGTGGGGTGGGTTGCTCGTGACATTGGTGGTTGCCATCGCTGGTATCGTTGCGTCGCTGCCATTGGGCATCCTTTTGGCGCTTGGTCGCCGGTCACAGCTTCCTGCTGTGCGGATGCTTTCGGTCGGTTTCATCGAGTTTTGGCGCGGTGTCCCGCTCATCACTGTGCTGTTCATGTCTTCGGTGATGCTGCCACTGTTCCTGCCCGAAGGGGTGGAGTTCAACAAATTGTTGCGCGCCCTGATCGGTGTGGCACTCTTTTCTTCTGCTTATATGGCCGAGGTCGTGCGCGGTGGATTACAGGCTATTTCGAAAGGCCAGTATGAGGGGGCCGACAGTCTTGGTCTTGGCTATAGCCAGAAAATGCGCCTGATCATTATGCCTCAGGCTCTGACCCTCGTGATCCCTGGTATTGTGAACACCTTTATTGGTTTGTTCAAGGATACGGTTCTGGTGCTGATTATCGGCCTCTTCGATCTGCTTGGCGTGGTTCAGGCCGCTAATACCGATGCAAGCTGGGCCTCGCCTGTGCAACAACCAACCGGCTATTTCATCGCCGCCGCGATCTTCTGGATATTCTGCTTCGGCATGTCGCGCTATTCGATGTTTATGGAAAACCGTCTGCGCCGTGGCCACGCAAGATAAGGAAACCCGATTATGACAATGACAGATAACGCCGCCGTCGATCGGTCCCGGATGCAGGTCAGCGATGACGTTGCCATCGAAATCCGGAATATGAACAAATGGTATGGAACCTTCCATGTCCTGCGCGACATCAACCTGACCGTGAACCATGGCGAACGTATCGTCGTGTGTGGGCCGTCCGGCTCTGGTAAATCGACGCTCATTCGTTGCATCAACCGGCTGGAGGAACACCAGCAAGGTGACATCATTGTGGATGGCATCGAACTGACCGGCGACCTGAAGAAGATTGATGAAATTCGCCGCGAAGTGGGCATGTGTTTCCAGCACTTCAACCTGTTCCCGCACCTTACTATCCTTGAAAACTGCACACTTGCCCCAATCTGGGTCCGCAAGATGCCCAAGAAGCAGGCCGAGGAAATCGCGATGCATTTCCTCGAACGGGTCAAGATCCCCGAACAGGCGCTGAAATATCCTGGTCAGCTTTCGGGGGGGCAGCAGCAACGTGTCGCCATCGCACGCTCACTCTGTATGAACCCCAAGATCATGCTGTTCGATGAGCCGACTTCCGCGCTCGATCCGGAGATGATCAAGGAAGTTCTCGACACCATGGTGGGCCTTGCTGAAGAGGGCATGACCATGATCTGCGTGACCCACGAAATGGGCTTTGCCCGCCTCGTCGCGAACCGCGTGATCTTCATGGATGAAGGCCAGATCGTCGAACAGAACGAGCCCGAACCCTTCTTCTCGAACCCGCAAAACGACCGCACCAAACTTTTCCTCTCCCAGATTCTGGGCCACTAGCGGGCGGCGCCCGTGGGCTGAACGCTGTCGCGGTCCAAGTCGGACGGTCTGGTGTCATCTTGGGATATCTTTGACGAAAGATGTGGTCGACATGCAGTTTATGGTGATCGAAACCTTTCGTGATCAGGACGCCAAGGCGATCTATACGCGCCTGCAGGAAAAGGGGCGCAGTCTTCCGGACGGGCTCGCCTTCGAAGGTTCCTGGATCACCGCCGACCTCGGACGCTGTTTTCAGATCATGAGCTCTGATGATGTCGGCCTTCTGCAGCGCTGGGTGACGGAATGGTCCGATCTGGTCGAATTCGAGATCGTTCCGGTCTCGCCGGGAAAGGACACGATGAAGGCGGTGCTGGGCGAGCCCTGATGCGGTTTATCTCCTGCAGCTGGTATGTCGCCCTGATCCTGTCGTCCTGTGCGCCCCCGTCTGCCTTGAAACATGACAAGGCTGTAGCCGATGAGACGTTAGCGGCTCACGAGAACGCTGAAAGCCTCCCGCCGCC
>CALFFK010000122.1 GCA_937957975.1 uncultured Neomegalonema sp. | reverse complement strand
TCCGTACCGGCAGGACCATCGACACTTGCGTAGCCAATGCTCGATTCGAAGTATCCACCCCAATCAAGGTCCCATGTAGCTGCGTTTGCCTGACCAGCGAAAGCGCCAGCCATGGCGAGGGCGCTGGTTCCCAAGAGAATCTTTTTCATGCGTTCACCTGTTCCTATGTGAAGCTGGAGGCGCGTTTCTTGTTAAAGGGTCGCCCGCCACACAAAACTCCGGAATGGGCCTTATGCCCCTCCTGCAATGCAAAATCCGCAAAACGGGGCCATCGGTCAACCAGAACGGTCGGATGGTAGCGCGCAAGCCGTTGTGCTGTATCAAATACGCCACATATCTGAAGGCTGGATGTTCGGCATAAAGGCTTTGCTGTGCCACCTTGATAGTCCTACTAATAGCGATAACGGCGTTAGGGCCATTCGTTTTCTTGGGGATAAAGGGGATAGAATTGCGTACTTCAATAAATTGCAATTTGATTGGCGCTGCATTTTGCGCCGTAATGCTGGCTGGTTGTTCATCTTTGGGTGGAACCGTGGAAGACATCCCGAAGAATGCAAACGAAACAGGCGGGGGTGTCGACCAAGGCAGTTTTCTTGAAGGTCAGTCGATTCGGGAAACATTGCTTGGCGAAGGACGGGACGAGAATCGCCTGCCAGTAAACAAGTATCTGTGGCGTGCATCACTGGACACGCTTTCGTTTTTACCCCTTGCCTCTGTTGATACGTTCTCTGGCGTCATCGCGACTGATTGGGGTGCTGCTGCGGGGGGCACAAACGAGCGGGTGCGCGTGACGACCTTTGTGCGTGATGCGGAATTGTCGGCCACGGCACTGGATGTTTCGGTTTTCCGCGAGACCCTGTCGCCCGCCGGGGTGTGGCAAACGGCGGATGTTGATCCGACTACGGCCAGCCGATTGGAAGATGCGATTCTTACCCGTGCGCGTCAGCTACGTATTGCGGATGTGGATGGCTGATTTGCCGTGATGTGCGAGCGGCCCGGATTGCAAAGCGCCTGATAGTGCTCATTTTGACGACACTGTCAGGCGTGGACGGATCGCACTTCACTATAGCGCGTTGATATGCGAAACCCCGCGAGTCGCTGGACCATGCAGGAGTTTCGAGAATGTCACGCTATGAGGCCGGGGTGGCCGAGCCGAAATGGCAAAAGGCCTGGACTGACAAGGGCTGTTTCGAGACTGCCGATATAGAGTCTCCAGGCGGGGATACACGCCCCAAATATTATGTGCTGGAAATGTTTCCGTACCCGTCGGGCCGTATTCATATGGGCCATGTGCGGAACTATGCGATGGGTGATGTGGTTGCACGGGCCAAGAGTGCGCAGGGGTTTGCCGTGCTGCATCCGATGGGCTGGGATGCCTTTGGAATGCCCGCCGAGAACGCGGCGATGGAGCGCAACTCGCACCCGGCCAAATGGACCTATGCCAATATCGACGCGATGCGCGAGCAGCTCAAGGCAATGGGTCTGGCCATAGACTGGAGCCGGGAATTCGCGACTTGCGACCCTGAATATTACGCACAGCAACAGGCGTTGTTCCTTGATTTTCTTGATGCTGATCTGCTGACCCGCAAAAGTGCGACGGTCAATTGGGACCCGGTTGACATGACCGTGCTGGCCAATGAGCAGGTCGTGGATGGGCGCGGCTGGCGCTCGAACGCGCCGGTGGAAAAGCGCGAGCTGACGCAATGGTTTTTCCGCATCACTGATTTCGCTGAAGAACTGCTTGAAGCGATCGACACGCTGGATGGCTGGCCCGAAAAAGTGCGCGTGATGCAGCGTAACTGGATTGGCAAATCGCGTGGGATCGAGATCCCGTTCGCGTTGACGGATGCGGCGCAAGGAATGGAGGTCGTGGAATGTTACACCACGCGCCCCGATACCCTGCGCGGGGCCAGCTTTATCGCGATCTCGCCGGAGCATCCGTTGAGTGTGGCATTGTCGGAAACGGATACGACCATCGCGGCCTTCCGGGACGAATGCCGTTTGGCGGGGACATCGGAAGAGGCGCTGGAAAAGGCCGAGAAACGGGGTATCGGGACGGGCCTGTCAGTGGTGCATCCGGTGTATCCCGACAGGACACTGCCGGTCTGGATCGGTAACTTTGTGCTGATGGATTATGGTACAGGGGCGGTGTTCGGTTGTCCGGCACATGATCAGCGCGATCTGGATTTTGCCCGCAAATACGAACTGCCAGTCGCCAATGCTTTTCATATGCCGGGCGAATCAGTGGATGTGGGGGATGAAGCCCTCGTGCCCACGAAAAGTGAAACGGTTGTTTATGTCGATCATTTCGCCGGATTGGGAGAGACGACCTCAGCCGAAGGAATCGATGCGACTATCGACTGGATGGAAGCAAGGGGGCTTGGGACGGGGCAGGTGCGCTATCGTTTGCGTGATTGGGGCATCAGCCGCCAACGATACTGGGGCGCGCCGATTCCGGTGGTGCATTGTGACGCGTGCGGGATCGTGCCGGAGAAAAAAGAGAATCTGCCGGTTCGCCTGCCCGATGATGTGACCTTTGACCGCCCCGGCAATCCGCTGGAACGACACGCGACGTGGAAGCATGTGGCTTGCCCGGCGTGCGGCATGGATGCGACACGCGAAACGGATACGATGGATACTTTCGTCGATTCGTCGTGGTACTTCGCCCGCTTTTGTTCACCCCGCGCGACGACGCCGACGAATCGGGCAGAGGTTGATCGCTGGTTGCCGGTCGATCAGTATATTGGCGGCATCGAGCACGCGATTCTGCACTTGCTGTACTCGCGGTTTTTCGCGCGGGCCATGGCAAAGACCGGGCATCTGTCGCCGGAATCGGTCGAGCCGTTCAAGGCATTGTTCACGCAAGGCATGGTCACGCACGAAACCTATTCGCGAACAGTGAAGACCAATGAGGGCGTGGAGCGTGATGTTTTCTTTACTCCTGACGAGGTGAGTCGGGATGAAGAGGGGGTTATGCGTGATGCTTCGGGCGAGGTGATAACGGTCGGCCCGACGATCAAGATGTCGAAATCCAAGCGCAATACCATCGACCCGGAAGCGATTATTGCGCGATTCGGGGCCGATACCGCACGCTGGTTCATGCTGTCGGACAGCCCGCCTGAACGCGATGTGGAATGGACCGAGGCCGGAGCCGAAGGGGCCGCGCGGCATCTGCAACGGGTTTGGCGGCTGGTGACGGAAACGGCGGCGAAGCTGAATGGTGCGCAGGGCACGGCGACGGGTGCAAGCGACCTGCGCAAGACGACCCACCGGGCGATTCATGCGGTCACGGACGATATTGCCGCCTTCCGCTTTAACAAGGCGGTGGCGCAGATATACGGTCTGACCAATGCCGTGTCGCAAACGGATGGCAAAGATCTGATGGCTCTGCGCGAGGCGGTGGAAGTTCTGATTCTGCTGATGGCCCCCATGACCCCGCATCTGGCCGAAGAGGCCTGGGCGGCACTGGGCCATGATACGATGGTGGTCGAAACACCATGGCCAAAGGCCGACCCTGCATTGCTGGTCGATGACCAGATCACGATGCCGGTGCAGGTGAATGGCAAAAAACGCGCGGAAATCCGGGTGGATGCCAAGGCGGACAAGACGGTTGTAGAAGAGGCCGCACTGGCCGATGATGCAATTCAGAAGCTGCTCGACGGGGGCAGCCCCAAAAAGGTGATCGTTGTGCCGGGACGGATCGTCAATGTCGTGTTGTGATAAAAATGATTCTGCTTCCCCGAATATTGTGCGCCATCTGATGGCGCGCGGTTGGTTCGGGGGGTATTTGCGCAGGGAAGCCCTGTATCCGGAGATGAGTGAACAGGGGCGTCGCACCGTGATGCTGGGGGCGCTGGCTGTGCTGGGCGGGTGCGGATTTCGGCCGCTCTATGGTGGCGGAAGCAACACCGGGGCTGGACGGCTGTTCGAATCAGTGCGGGTTGAGCGTGAGCAGGGCGAAGCGGGTTTTCGGTTGCACGAATCTTTGGTGGAACGTTTGCGTCCGGTCGCGGGGAACGCTCCAATGGTGCTGGTAACAAAAACGCGGCTCATTCGCGATCAGCTCGCCATTGAAGAAGACGATCAGGTTACGCGGTTTAATCTGCGCGTCATAACAAGCTATACTCTGCGCCGTGCGGGGGCCGGACCATCCGATACGCCGCTGACAACGGGCGAAGTGCGTTCCATTGCCGCCTATAATGCGACGGCATCGCAATATGCCACGCTGGTGTCAGAGCGGCAGAGCGTACGCCGGGCTTCCGAGGAAATTGCGGATAAAATCGTCAAGCGGATTGCCCTCGCCTATGATCCGGCCTGGGAGGCCTGATCCCCAGTGGCGAAGCTCGCCGCCGCGAGGACGCGCGCTTATCTGAAAAAACCTGATCCGGCGCATCATGCGATGCTGCTTTATGGTCCTGATGCCACGCAGGTGGCCGCGCGCAGGGACGAGGCGCTGCGGGCGCTGTTGGATGGTGCGACAGATGATCCGTTCCGCTTTATACGGCTGGAGGCAGATGCGGTGCGCCGTGATCCTGCATTGCTGGCCGATGAAGTGAACGGCATGAGCTTTGGTGGGGGTGATCGGGTCATTTTCCTCGCCGGGGCCGCCGATGGCACAACGGCGGCAATTGCCGCAGCATTGGAGACGATGCAGGGTGGAGCCATGCTGATCGTCACGGCGGGGCAATTGGCGGCGTCCTCCAAGCTACGCAAATTGTTCGAAGGGGCCGCTAATGCTGTGGCCTTGCCGTTCTATCCGGCTGAGGGAGCGGCGTTGGAAACAGAGTTTTCCGCGATGTTGGGCGGATTGGGCGCTCCGCCTGTGGGGCCGGATGCGCGGGCCGCGCTGGGGGATGTTTTGGCCGGGTTCCAGTTCGGAGAGGCGGAACGATTCGCAGAGACGCTTGCGCTCTACACGATGCAGGAAGACGCGCTGACGGCAGAGGCTGTGCTTGCCTGTGCGCCCCCTGCCGCCGAAGCCGATTTTGACACGGCAATACAAGCGGTGGCGCAGGGGCGTCCCCGCGCGATCCCGTCACTGGTGGATCGGCTGTATGGACAGGGGGCGAGTTTGCCGGGGTTGATCCGCGTGCTTGCACTCTATTTCCAGCGGCTTCATCGGGCACAGGCGGTGATGGACGCTGAAGGGATTGATGCCGGTGCGGCGATGCGAAAACTGCGCCCACCGATTTTCTGGAAATTGCAGGATACGTTCTCGGCCCAGCTTCGCGCATGGCCGCGCAAGGCGGTAGAGGAGGCGTTGGCCCAGATAGGGGCGCTGGAGGCGGACTTGCGTAGTGGTCGCACCCTGCCCGAACGCGCGGTAATCGAACGGGCGCTTATGCGGATCGCCATGACGGCACCGGGGGCACGTGCCGGGCGGTAGTTAGATATTCTGTCGCGCGGCTTCCTGCGCGGCGGCAAATTTCTGTGCCATAGCGGCGATGGCAGTCATAGTGGTTTTGTCGGTATCCATCGACTTCGCGCCTTGTTTGGGTTTCGCAATCATGCCGCCCGTGGAAGGCCGGTCGATCCTGTTGGACGAGACTGTCCGTAAGGATTCCGCTCGTTGCTCCGCAATACTGCCGCCGGTATCCGCAAGGTCGCCCCGATTGGTTGGTATTGCACCGATGTTGGCGAAAATATTCATTTGAATCGGCTTGCGCAGCATCGTGTCTATGGATTTTGCAGCAACAGGGGTCATCGGAAATTCCGTTCGTGGAGCGCTATTCAGAGGTTCTTTCTATTAACCAACTTGTGGTCCAGTGAAGTATTTTATGACCTAATGATGTACATAATTCGACATCGTCATACCCTGTGATCGTACACCGTTGCGAAGACACTTCCTGTGATTGGCTGTCTGCTCTATTCTGCACGTATGCATACACGTCATCCCATCCTGGAGAATCTTGACAGCCTGATCGCATGTCGGTCTTGCGACCTGTTGCTCGACCGGGTGATTCCGCCTCCGGGGAAGGTGGCGCGCTGTCCGCGCTGCCACCACCTGTTGATCTCAAACAAGCGTAACGTGATCGACAATACGCTGGCGGGGGCGGTCTCGACGGCGATTCTGATGGTTGCGGCGATTTTCTTTCCCTTTATCGCGCTTGATGAAGCCGGGCTGCATCGCGATGCCTCGGTCATGGATGCCATCGGAGCCTTTGCGGATGGGTGGAGTGCGCCATTGACCATTGCGGTCGCCGCTTTCATCGTTGTCATCCCTGTGACACGCGCCGCCGCGCTGATCTATTCCTTGCTGCCCTTGCGTCTGGGGCGCAGGCCCGCCGGGGGCGCGGCGCGCAGTTTTCGCCTCGCAATGGCCTTGAAGCCATGGTCCATGGCGGAAATCTTCATCGTCGGCGTGGCGGTCGCACTGATAAAGGTTACAGATCTGGCCGACGTATCGCTGGGGCCGTCCTTTTGGGCTTTTTCGGCTTTGATTGTTGTTGTGGTATTCGAGAATACGACCCTGTGTGAATGGACCATATGGCGACTGCTGGACCCCAAGAGACGATAACGGCCCGCGAGGCGGGTCTGGTCTCCTGCAACACGTGTGGCACTCTTGCGCCACTGGGATCGCGCGCTGTTTGTACGCGATGCCATGCTGCGCTGCATAGCCGCCGCCCCCACTCGGCGCAGCGGGTCTGGGCGTGGCTTATCGCGGGAATCATCTGTTACATACCCGCCAATATCTATCCCATGCTGTTGACCAATACCTTCGGGCGCGTGAGTGAAGGGACCATTATTGGCGGTGCTATCGAATTGTTCGAATACGGCGCGTGGTTCGTGGCCGTTGTCGTTATCGTTGCTTCTGTCGTGATCCCGGTTGCGAAGTTTGTTGTCATCGCGGCGTTGATGCTAGGCGTGCGCTATGGTTCCCGATTGTCGGCCCATCGCCGGATGCAGCTTTATGAAATCACGGAGTTTATTGGGCGTTGGTCGATGATCGACGTTTTTGTTGTCGCCATCCTTACCGCATTGGTGCAATTGGGTTTCATCGCCTCGATCAATCCCGGCCCTGCGGCGGCGGCATTCGCGTTGTCGGTTGTTTTCACGATGCTTGCGGCGCAAAGTTTTGATCCGAGATTAATCTGGGATAGCCTAGAGGAGCCTCAAGACCGTGCCAGACGCTGAACAGCGCGATTTTCACGATGCCGAAACCACGACAAGCGGGTTCTCGCTCGTCTGGCTCGTACCATTGGTCGCCCTTGCCCTGACTATTGGTGTCGCCTGGAAAACGCATACGGATCGTGGCCCGGTCGTGAAAATTCTGCTCGATACCGCAACCGGCGTCGAAGAGGGCAAAACCATCATCAAGCGCCGCGACGTCAAAATTGGCATTGTCGAAGACGTCGATTTTACTGCTGATGGATCGAAAGTCGTTCTTTCCGCCCGGATCGAAAAGGAGTTTGGGCATTTCATTGATGATGATGCAAAATTCTGGGTGGTCAGCCCGCAAGTGACGCTGGAGGGGATAAGCGGGCTGGAGACGGTACTGTCAGGCTCGTATATCGAAGCGTCGTGGGACAGTGATATCAGTGACCCGGTATACAGTTTTACCGCGCTTGAGAATCCTCCTCTCACGCCGCCGGATACCCCCGGCAAGCGCGTTCGCCTCATCGCCGAGGATGGTGGGTCGATGTCCGTCGGTGCGCCGGTCTTTTACAAGCGTATCGAGGTTGGGCGTATCGAAGCAAAGACCCTGACTCCGGATGGCGAGGCTGTCGTCTTCGATCTTTTTGTCGAAGCACCGCATGATCGCCGCCTGACACAGGGCAGCCGTTTCTGGAATACCTCCGGCGTCAGCGTGGAGTTGGGCGCACAGGGCGCGAAGCTCAAGCTTGAATCCTTCTCGTCCTTCCTGCGCGGAGGCATCACATTCGATGCGGTGGCGGTTGGTGGCGTGCAGGTGGATGAATACCATCTCTTCCGCCTCTTTGATGGCGAAAAGGAAGCCCGCGCCAGTATCTTCGACGATGATTTTGGTGAGCAGATCAGACTCTCCATCGAATTTGGGGGATCGGTTCGGGGTCTTGATGTTGGTGCGCCCGTGGAACTGCGCGGCTATCGCGTGGGCGAAGTGATCGATGTGATCGCTGATGTGGATGACCGTGCGGGCGTGCCTTCGGTATCGTTGATCGTGACGATTCTGCTGCAACCGTCGCGGCTTGGTTTGCCCAAGGGTGAGGCAGATGAAAGCCTCGCTTTCCTCAAGACGCTGGTGCGCAACGGGATGCGTGCCAAGCTGGCCAGTGCCAGTCTCATTACTTCTTCGCTTTATGTTGAACTGGTGGATCGCCCCGGTGAGCCGACTAGGGAAATCGACGAGACGGCGCGCCCCTATCCGCGCCTGCCAAGCGTCGCCTCGGATTTCGACGATCTCGCGGCCTCTGCTGAAGGCGTGCTCAACCGCATCAACGCATTGCCCATTGAGGAATTGCTGGAATCGGCAACGGCGCTTATGGACAACGTTAATATCATCGTTGCGAGCGAGGATACCCGCGCCATTCCGGGCAGTATCAGTGGTTTGCTCGGCGATGCGCGCACCCTCGTGGGTGATCCGAAACTGACCGAAGCAACCGCCGATCTCGCCGCCGCCATCGCCGCCGCACGCGAAACCATTGAAGCAGTGAACGAAGCCGAGATCGCGCTGGTCTTGCAGACGGCCCTCCAGAACGTCACCGAGGCTGCCGCATCGGTACGTGTGGTGGTGGATGAAACGCCGCCGCTTGTTGCCAATCTTACCCGGTTCAGTGGTAATGTTGCCGATTTGCCATTGGGTGCCATGATCGTCGCGGCCACAACATTGCTGGCCAATGCCGACGCGCTTGTGGCCAGCGACGATGCAAAGGCGATTCCCGCCGACCTTGCCGCCACGATTGCTGATCTACGGTTGCTGTTGGCCGACCTGCGCGATGCCGACGCCGCCGCCAATCTCGCCACCGCTTTGGCCGAAGCGGGGGAAGCCGCCAAATCCATTCGTATCGCCGCCAACAGCGCCCCGGCCCTGATGGCCAATCTCGCTGATATTGGAGAGACGGCGAGTGCCTTGCCGTTGGACGACCTTGTTGCCTCGGCCACGGCTCTCGTGAAAAACGCTGATACAGTTATTGGGTCTGAGGCTGTTGCTGCCTTGCCCGATGGTATCTCTGCAACGATGGAGGATATTCGCGCCCTGCTGGGTGATTTACGCGATGCCGATGCTGCCGCCAACCTCGCCACCGCGCTGGCCGAGGCGGGAGAGGCCGCCAAGTCCATCCGAGCCGCCGCCGACAGCGCCCCGGTTCTCATGGCCAATCTCGCTGACCTGAGCGAAACCGCCAATAGTCTGCCCCTTGACGAGTTGATCGCTTCTGCAACAGCCCTCGTGAAGAATGCCGATGCTGTCGTTGGATCGGAAGAGATCGCGCAACTGCCGGGGGATGTTTCTGCTGCTATCGATGATATCCGCATCCTGCTTGGCGACTTGCGTGACGCAAAGGCCGCGCAAAATCTCGCCCTTGCCTTGCAGCAGGCGGGCGAGGCAGCGGCCTCCATCGATAATGCCGCAAAATTTGCACCCGAATTGCTCATGCGCCTGACCAATGTGGCCAAGAGTGCCGAAAACCTGCCTCTCGATCAGGTCATCGCATCGACCGATACGCTTATGCGCGATGTCAGTGCGCTTGTACGCTCCGACGAAGTGCGGGGCGTTCCTGCCTCGATCAGTTCGACGCTGGCGAATATCGATGCGTTGCTGGGGGAATTGCGTCAGGCCGAAATCACGGCCCGACTTGCCATGACCCTCGACGCAGCCACCAGTACCGCAGGTACCATTACCATTGCCGCACAAGGCGTCCCCGCCGTTCTGACGCAAATCGAAGGGTTGGCAGCGAAAATCCGTGAATTGCCGCTGGACGAAACGCTGATCTGGGTCAATCAGGTACTCGCTGACATCGACAGAATTCTACGTGCGCCTGGTGCCGAGCAACTCCCCGCCAGCGTCACCGCCGCCTTCGATCAGCTTCGCATCACCGTCGCTGATCTCCAAAATCGCAATGTTCCGGCGAATTTCAACGAAACGCTCATCTCCTTCAACGCTGCCTCCAATTCCTTCACGGGCTTGTCCGCCAATCTAAACGCCGTCTTGCCACAGATCACTGGTCTTGCTGCCCGCGCAGACTCGGTGTTGTCGGAATTCGATGTCGGGTCGGAACTCAATTATGAGGCGATCACGACTATCCGCGAAATTCGGGATGCTGCCCGTGCGATTACCGCCCTCGTGGCGACTATCGAGCGGCGTCCGAACTCGCTCTTACTGGGGAAATGACGATGTTTCGCACCTTCCAGTGGCTTATCCTCGCTGTCCTTCTCTCCGCTTGTGCAGGTGGTGGAGGCGACGACGCGACACGCTATTACCTGTTGCCCAAGGTCAAGCCAACCGAGCGAGTTGTTCTGGCGGATAATATCGTGGCCTTGCGCGAACTTGACTTGCCGCTTTATGCGCGAGCTGCGGAGATCGCTTATCTTGACGCGACCGGCGCGGTGGCGCTGGCCGAGGAAGATCGCTGGGCAGACGAGCCAGCGCGTGCCTCGACCCGCGCGCTGGCCGGATCACTGCGTGAGGCTCTCGGCACGCCGGTGGTGGTTGAACCATGGGGCCGCGCTGTTGAGCCGGTGCTGCGCATCGACATCACGGTAGACCGCTTTATCGGTACGCTGGGGGGCGATGTCACCCTGAGCGGGGATTTTCAGGTCGTTCGACTCGATGATCGCAAGACTGTCTCGGCACAGGGCTTTGACATTATGGCAAAGACAACCGGTACAGATTTCGATGCCCTTACCCGCGCTCATGCCGATGCCCTTGCCAAACTTTCTGACGAAATCATCATCGCCATTCGCGACGACGCCACCTGATATGATGTCGGAAAAGCGATGGGTTACTTTGATGGATTCTTGATTTTTTCTATTTTCTGCTTGTCGAATACGGCTGTTGCGGTCGTTGCGACGCTTCGTCACGGCCGCGAACTGCGGCGCGGGGGTCGCGTGGGATGTGATCCAACAAGGCAGGAAATCTACCGTGATCGCGCGTTCCGGCACTTGTCAGTCAGTCTGATCGTGCAATCCTTATTAAGATCTCGTTCATGTTATACGGCGTAGGGCTGGAAAGACCGCCCTGCGTCCTCCATTTACAGGCTATCGGTCCGGTGCGCGTCCGCGCGCCGCAAATGCTCACATCGGAGTGACCCCTTGAAGAGATTAGCCAGCACCCTGCTTGCCGCTTTCGCCGTTATGACGACCCCGGCCTTTGCCGAGCCTGTTGTCAGCGATTTTACCCTTGATAATGGAATGCGCGCCGTGGTGATCGAAGATCACCGTGCGCCGGTCGTGACCCATATGGTCTGGTACCGGGTTGGCTCCGCCGACGAACCCCCCGGCAAGACCGGCATTGCCCATTACCTCGAACATCTGATGTTCAAGGGTACTGACAAGATTGCGCCGGGACAGTTCTCGAAAATCATCGCGGCCAATGGAGGGCAGGACAATGCCTTTACCTCCCGCGACTACACGGCCTATTTCCAGCGTATTGCGAAGGATCGCCTTGGTCTCGTGATGGGCATGGAAGCGGACCGGATGCGGAACGTGAATATCCGGCAGGAAGATATTGTCGCCGAGCGCGACGTGGTGATCGAAGAACGTAATTCGCGCACTGATAATAATCCGGGTGGGCGCTTTCGCGAGCAATACATGGCCGCGCTTTATCTCAACCATGCCTATGGCATCCCCGTTATCGGCTGGCGTGAAGAGATCGAGTCGCTCGACCGCGACGATGCGCTGGAGATGTACGAACGTTTTTATGCGCCAAACAATGCGATCCTGATCGTCGCCGGGGACGTGAACCCCGACGAGGTCAAGGCACTGGCCGAGGAACATTACGGTGTGATCGAGCCTGTCGATCTGCCCGAATCCGTGCGTGCGACCGAGCCGCCACATCTGGCCGCCCGCCGTCTGGAAATGAGCGACCCTCGTGTGGCACAACCCCGCATCTGGCGCGGCTATATCGCACCATCCTACGTGACGGATGAAGGGAACAAGGCCGAGGCACTCAGCCTGCTTTCCGATATTCTGTCAGGCGGCACGACCCGCCGTTTGCCCAAGATGCTGACCCTCGATACCGACCTTGCGCTCTATGCTGGCGCTTATTATTCGGGGATGGCCCGCGATATGGGCGAATTCGCCTTTTATGCGGCCCCAAAAGGCGACACGACCCTGCCTGAGTTGGAGGGCGCGCTCGACTGGATGATCGCTGATCTGCTTGAGAATGGTGTCACCGAGGAAGAACTTGCCCGTGCCAAGAAATCGGCCATTGCGTCGGAAATCTTCGCACAGGACAGCCAAAGCGCGATGGCGCGGCAATATGGTGCGGCGCTGACCATCGGGATCGAACTGGATGAAATCAAAAGCTGGCGCGATCGTTTGGAGGCCGTGACTGTTGATGATGTGATGGCGGCGGCGCGTGATGTGCTGGTGCCGGAACGCTCTGTCACTGGCTATCTGATGAAAGCGGAAAGCAAAGAAGGAGCCGACGGATGAGAACGCTCGCACTCGCCCTAGCGGCCAGCCTCGCCATTTTCCCTGCCATTGCGCAGGAAGACTCTTCCCGTATCAAGGAAGTAACCAGCCCCGGCGGTATCGTCGCCTGGTTTGTGGAAGAACCCTCCATCCCCATCGTCACCGTCCAGGTCGAATTCGATGGTGGGGCGCGGCTTGATGAGAAAGGCAAGGAGGGTGCGGTCAATCTCGCCTCCGGGCTGATCGAAGAGGGCGCAGGGGACATGGATAATCAGGAGTTTGCCGCCAAACTCGATGATCTATCCTCCTCCATTGGCTTCAGTGCCGGGCGTGACGGGTTCTCCATCAGCGTCTCCTCATTGTCCGAGAATATCGACGAGACGATGGATCTGCTGCATGTTGCCCTGACCGAAACGCTGTTCACTGATGAGGCTATCGAACGGGTGCGTGAGCAGGTACTCTCAAACCTGCGCAGTCAGGAAAACGATGCGCAGGCACAGGCCAGCCGACATTGGTATGCTGAAGTATTCGGCGACTCTTCCTATGCTGTCCCTGTCACGGGAACCACGGAAAGCGTGAAAGCCCTGACCCGTGACGACCTGCTTGAGGCATGGGGGCGGATGGTTGCGAAGGCGCGGATGAAAATCGGTGTCGTGGGCGATATAGACGCAGAGACACTTGCGGCCCTGCTGGACGAAACCTTCGGTGATTTACCCGAAGGCGAGGCGCTTGACCTGACCCCTGTATCTGTACGTGAAACCGGCGGGTTGGTTGTGATTGAGGAAGATGTGCCCCAGAGCGCGGTCGTCCTTGGCCACAGGGGTATCCTGCGTGATGATCCCGATTATATTCCGGCCTATGTGATGAACTACGTGCTCGGAGGCGGTGGGCTGACCTCGCGCCTTACCGACGAAGTTCGCGAGAAGAACGGGTTGGCCTATTCGGTCTATTCCTATCTCTATCCGCTGGATCGTGCGGGTCTTTACATGGGCGGCGTGGCCACGGCGAATGCGCGGGTTGCCAAATCGCTGGAACTGATCCAGCAGGAATGGGCGCGCATGGCGACAGGTGGCCTGACGCAGGAAGAACTGGAGGCGGCGAAGACGTACCTCACCGGCTCATTTGCCCTGCGGTTCGATTCCAATGCCAAGATCACCAGCTTCCTCGTCGGTGCGCAATCGGCAAACCTGCCCATTGATTATATCGACACCCGTAATGGGCTGGTCGAAGCGGTAACGCTGGAGGATATAAAGAGGGTTGCCGAGCGGCTGTTGAAACCCGACGATCTGTTTGTCGTAGTGGTTGGCAAACCGGAAGGTATGGAAAGCGCAGACTCCCTGATGGAGGGAATCGACGGTTGAAGTGACCAGCGATCAGGTTGATTTCAGAGCGCCGGAAAATACATGACTTCTGGCCGGTTTCCTGATCCAATCTGGTCGCGCTTCATATGAACGTCTTCGATTGCTGAAACAATTATCCTCCGGGCTATGCGTTCGGGGGGTAAATCCTGATTTATCGATTTATGTATGTAATAATTTTAGAAAAATATCGGAATTTACTCGTAATGCGGGCATCGAATATTGAAGCTTGTCAGTCATATTTCCCAGTGCCGGGAAAACAAGGCTGAAGCGGAGACTTCGATGAGGATCACGACGACTGCGCAGGTCTGGCTTGTGATATCGGCAATGAATGCCATTGGTTGTGCCATCGTTGCACCAACCGTTATGGTGTTTTATCCACGCGCAGAATGGCCCTTTGAGTTGACGCTCGGCCTCGGCCTGACCTGTAGTATCGCCACGCCATTCACGTATCTTATGACCCGGCAACTTCAAAAGAACACGCTGCTCAGTGACAAACTACAACGCCTTGTGGACAGCGACCGGCTGACCGATATCAGAACCCGCCGTTATTTCTTTGATCGGATGCAGTCGGCATCCGAAGATTATGGCGTCTGTCTGATGATCGACATTGATCACTTCAAGACAGTGAATGATACATATGGCCATCTCGCCGGAGATCGGGTCATTCAGGACGTGGCATCGCGCATCAAGGCAACATTGCGGGATGCAGATATTATCGCGCGCTTTGGTGGCGAGGAATTTGTCGTGTTTCTGAGCAGGGTTGATCCGGCGACCGGCTTTTCCATTTCCGAACGAATACGCAATACCATCGCGGAACGACCGATTTCCTTCAACGATATTCCCATCGACGTCTCGGTTTCGGTCGGCGGATCGCCGATGATGGTCGGCAGCGAAATCGAGCGGGTGATTCAGGACGCTGATGCAGCCCTCTATCGGGCCAAAGCCAAAGGCCGGAATTGTACGATCTTTTCTTCGGACCCGTTCAATGATGATCAGCCGTTGGATTATGAAGGGCATCGGGCGTCGCGGATCGTTGCCATTGCGTAGCATCATTTCCACTGGTCCTTCCAAATTTCATCGACGTGCCGGAGTGGTGTGTTAGATTCCCTGCCATGACACCTGTACCGCCTCGCATTTCCCGCCTGTCCGAAGCCGCCGTCAATCGTATCGCGGCAGGGGAAGTGATCGAGCGTCCGGCGGCAGCGGTGAAGGAACTGGTAGAGAACGCGCTGGATGCGGGTGCAACACGCATTGATATAGCAATCCGGGGCGGGGGGCAGACGTTGATCCGGGTGACAGATGATGGTCATGGGATGAACGCCGGGGATTTGAGCCTCGCCATCGAACGCCATGCCACATCGAAGACGGATGGGGCGGATCTGCTGGATATTCGCAGCTTTGGGTTTCGGGGCGAAGCCTTGCCTTCCATCGGGTCAGTATCGCGCTTGTCACTGACCTCGCGGGTGGCGGGGGCGGCACAGGGATGGCGTATCGCAGTGGAGGCAGGGGCCGTAACGCCGCCCGAACCTGCGGCGCTGTCTGGTGGAACGGTAGCGGAGTTACGCGATCTGTTCTTTGCGACACCTGCGCGGCTTAAATTCCTCAAGACAGAACGCGCCGAGAATGCCGCCATTACCGAGATGGTGCGGCGGCTCGCCATGGCGCATCCAGGGGTGGCCTTTACGCTCAAAAGCGAGGAGCGGACCCTCTTTGATGCACGCGCAGAGACGGGCGATTTGTTCGAGGGGCGACGGGCGCGGATCGGGGCGGTGATGGGTCGCGATTTCGCGACCTCGGCGCTGGCCATTGATGCCGAACGCGAGGGCGTGCGGTTGACCGGGTATGCCTCGACGCCGACGGATCACCGGGCCACTGGACAGGCTCAGCATCTGTTCGTCAATAGACGCCCTGTGCGCGACCGGATGCTTGTGGGGGCGGCGCGTGGGGCGTATTCGGATGTGGTTCCGCGCGGGCGGCATCCGGCGCTGGCCCTGTTCGTCGATCTTGATCCACAGGCGGTGGATGTGAATGTGCATCCGGCCAAGACCGAAGTGCGCTTTCGCGATCCCGCAGGGGTGCGGGGGTTGATCGTCGGGGCGCTGCGGCAGGCACTCGCTGGGGCGGGGCATCGGGGGAGTGTGCTGACGGATGTGGGATCGTTGGGTCAGCCAACAACACCCCCCGGTACTGCATCAGGCTATCAGATGCCTTCTGGTCCTGCGGCGGCATATGGACGCCCCCCGCCGCGAATCCCGCAAGGACTGGCGGAAGAGGCAACGGCGTGGCAGGGGCCAGTGGCCGGTACCGCCCAACCGGGGATGGATGTTGGCGGGTGGAGCGCCCGCGAGGCGACCGCGCCGGACCCTGCTCCCGATGCGCTTGATCTGCCCCTTGGTGTGCCGCGCGCGCAATTGCATGAGACATATATCGTCGCGCAAACCCATCATGGCATCGTTCTCGTCGATCAGCACGCGGCGCATGAACGGCTGGTCTATGAGCGGATGAAAGCTGATATGGCGAAAGGCATTGCCCGGCAGGGATTGCTGATCCCTGAGATCGTGGAGCTGCCCCCCGGTGAAGCCGATGGATTGCTGGCCCATGCGGAGGCGCTGGAAGGGTTCGGCCTGCTCATCGAACCATTCGGCACGGATGCCGTCTGTGTGCGTGAAACCCCCGCTTGCCTTGGCGAGATGGATGCCCATGGCCTGATCCGTGATCTGGCGGGGCAAGTGGATACGCTGGCGGAGTCCAATGCGCTGGATGATCGTTTGCGCTATCTGTGCGCGACCATGGCCTGCCATGGCTCGGTGCGGGCAGGTCGTCGCCTTAACCATACCGAGATGGATGCCCTGCTGCGCGAGATGGAGGCGACGCCGAATTCCGGCACTTGCAACCATGGCCGCCCGACCTCGATCACCCTGACATTGGCGGAAGTGGAACGCCTGTTTGCACGGCGCTGAAGGAAAGGACGCTACAAGTTCGCTGCTGCATGTTTTTACTTGCGCAATATACAGTGAATTCCCGTTAAATTCGTTTGACACGCTCTGCTGCTTCGGCGAACGGTGCGGGCGATGATACGCTTTGATGACCCCCGCTTTATAACGTTACTCAGCATTGGTATTGCCAGTGCTGCATTGTGGTGGGTGCTGGCCGCGTCGATGGACGGGATGGTAATGGCGACCGATCTGAGTGTCGGGAATTTCATCGGTACTTCGGTCATGTGGATTCTGATGATGCTGGCCATGATGTTGCCTGCGATGGCGCCAGTGATGGTCCAGTATGCGAAGCTGGCGGCGAAAGAGACGGGCGGAATGGCGCTTGCCTTGCGGGTTGTGCTGTTCGGGGCCGGGTATTTCGTGCTGTGGGGTATCGTATCCGTCGTTTTGGCCGCCACGCAGCTTGGGCTGGCGCAGACAAGCCTGTTCACTATGGGTGGAACGCTCGCTACGCCGATGATTGCCGGAGGGCTGTTGATCGCGGCGGGGGTGTGGCAGTTTACTACTATCAAGGATATGTGCCTGACCCATTGCCGCCGCCCGTTGGCCTATTTGCTCGGCCATTGGCGCGAAGGGATGCGCGGGGCGTTTCCCATGGGGGCAGGGCATGGCGCATATTGCGTCGGCTGTTGCATTGCGCTGATGGGACTGATGTTTGTATTCGGGGCGATGAATGTGCTCTGGATGGCCGTCATCGCCGCCTATTTCGTTGCAGAAAAGATTGCCCCTGCCGCTGAACGCTGGAGCCGCCTGATGGGCTGGGCGCTGGTGGTGGCCGGGGCCGTGACCGTATTGCTGTCATTGTAGGAGGGGCCGATGGCCGCGAAGAAGAAAATTGACTGGTCGATCAAGGGCGAACTGGCCCTTAACTGTTCCTGTGAGGTATTTTGCCCCTGTGTGGTTTCGCTGGGTCAACACCCGCCTACCGAGGGCTATTGCCACGCATGGATGGCTGCGCGTATTGATGACGGCCACCATGAGGGTGTTGACCTCTCTGGCCTCAATGTTGCGTTGCTGCTCGATATTCCGGGCAAGATGGGTGATGGTGACTGGAAGGCCGCCGCCTATATCGACAAACGCTCGGATGATGCACAATATGATGCGTTGATCTCGATCTTTTCGGGGCAGTCGGGCGGTACGTCCGGGGTGCTGAAACTGTTGGTCAGCACATTCCTTGGCGCGCGGCGCGAGGAAGTGACCTACGAACTCGATGGCAAAAAACGCATTGTCGGGGTTCCAAAAGTCCTGACCGGAGCGATTGAGCCAATCCCCGGCGGCAGCCCGGACGAAGACGTGAAGATCGTCAATTCGCAATACTGGATGGGGCCGGACGTGACCCTCGCACGCGGCCTGAAAAGCCGCATCCGCGATTTTGGCCGGGTCTGGAGTTTTGAGGGCAAAAGCGCCGAGATTCTCGACATCCACTGGCATTCGTAACAACGTCATGTCTGCGGATACCGCCTCGTTCGTGGTCGCAACTTTCAATGTTGCGTGGGCCAGAGTGTCATCATCGCGCTTTGGTGAAATCCAAAAGAGAACCTTAGAGGTTCGACCGGACCTGATTTGTCTTACGGAAACGCATGACGCTCTTCTCGGCAGCTTTTATTGTATTTCGTCGGACGCCGATTATGGATATCGCCGGATTGAAGGGCGCAGGAAAGTCGTTCTTGCATCACGGCAACCTTGGTCTGGGGTCGTGACTCATCCGATTGATACGATGCCGTTGGGCCGGTTCGTATCTGGCAAAACTTCCCTTTCGGGTGAGATGGTAACTGTCATTGGCGTTTGCATTCCATGGTCGGCAGCTCATGTTTCGACAGGGCGCAAGGATCGCACCCGCTGGGAAGATCATGTCGCCTATCTGGATGCTTTGGCGGAGGTTTTGCCAGATACGCCGGAGCGGACGATACTTCTTGGGGACTTCAATCAGACCGTTCCGCGTACACGCGCGCCGGTACGGGTCCATGACGCGCTGGAACAAACCATTCTTGATCGTTTTACGCTTCTGACAAAGGATCTTTCTTTTGAGGGAAGGCCGACCATTGATCACATCGCGGTCAGTTCGGACATTGAAAGTACGGAAGTGGGGGCAATCTCAAACCTGACTAATGGATCGAAACTTTCCGATCATTTCGGCGTTTTCGCCCTTCTTTCCCATTCTGCAACTTCAAAAAACGGCGATAGACCATGACCGATATTGCTATCTCGCGCCGCCTTCGCGCGACCCCTTACACTGCGCGCGTGGAGGCCGCAGGCGTCAAGGCTTATACCGTCTATAACCACATGCTGTTGCCCGCTCATTTCGGCGATGTGGAGGCCGAATGTGCGCATTTGAAAGAGCATGTGCAGGTCTGGGATGTTTCTTGCGAGAGGCAGGTGGAGGTCGTAGGGCCGGATGCCGCGCGCCTCGTGCAGATGATGACACCGCGCGACCTGACGAAGGCGAAGATTGACCAGTGTTTCTATATCCCGCTGGTGGATGAGACGGGCGGGATGCTGAACGATCCCGTTGCGATCAAGCTGGCTGATGACCGGTTCTGGATTTCGGTGGCGGATTCGGATGCCATCCTTTTCGCCAAGGGGCTTGCGCTGGGGCTGGGGGCTGATGTGCAGGTCTTCGAGCCAGAGGTTGATATTCTTGGCGTGCAAGGGCCAAAAGCCGACGATCTGATGGCCCGCGTCTTCGGTGAGGAAGTTCGGGCAATTCGTTTCTTTCGCGGGGCGCGCCTGTCCTTTGAAGGGCGGCGAATGTTTGTCGCGCGCTCCGGTTATTCCAAACAGGGCGGTTTTGAGATTTATCTCAATGACCGTGCTTCAGGAGAGCCGCTTTGGGATGCGCTGTTTGCCGCCGGGGAAGATCTGAACGTGCGGGCAGGATGCCCGAACCTGATCGAGCGGATCGAGGGCGGGTTGCTGTCTTATGGCAATGACATGACGCATGAAAACAACCCTTATGAGTGTGGATTGGGTAAATTCTGTGACGAGGGAGCGGAATGCATCGGCAGCGCGGCCCTTGCCCAAATCGCACAGGATGGCCCTTCGCGCCTGATCCGGGGGATTCGTATTGGAGGGGGAAAGGTTCCGCCCTGCCGCGAGCCATGGCGATTGACCACATCGGACGGCCAGTTCGCCGGAAAAGTCACGAGCGCCGCCTTTTCTCCCGCGTTCGATACCGCTATCGCTATCGGCATGGTGGAGCGGGACTGGTGGGAGCCGGGAACCGAACTGTCTGTCGAAACGCCCGAAGGGCCGCGCCCCGCAACGGTGACGACCCTGCCATTCAATGCCTGACCGAGGAGACCAGCCATGAGCTTCAACGCCCTGATCGTGAACAAGGATGACGAAGGCGCGGTTTCCGCCGCGATAGAACAGATCGATATGGATCGTCTGCCCGAAGGCGAGGTGACGGTTGCGGTCGAGTATTCCACCGTCAACTACAAGGATGGCCTTTGCATCACCGGGAATGGCGGGTTGGTGCGGAATTATCCCCATGTGCCGGGGATTGATTTTGCCGGGACGGTCGAAGCATCCGATGATGCGCGCTACAAGCCAGGCGACAAGGTCGTGCTGACCGGCTGGCGCGTAGGTGAAGCGCATTGGGGTGGGTATTCCCAGAAAGCGCGGGTCAAGGCAGATTGGCTGGTTCCCCTGCCTGAAGGCCTGACGGCGAAACAGGCGATGGCCGTGGGAACCGCCGGATTCACCTCGATGCTGGCTGTGATGGCGCTGGAGGATCATGGGCTGGAGCCGTCACAGGGCGAAGTGCTGGTAACGGGCGCTGCCGGGGGCGTGGGGTCTGTGGCCGTAGGGATTCTCGCTGCGCGCGGGTATGAGGTTGTGGGGGTGACGGGACGGCCCGAAACCGCCGATTACCTGAAAAGCCTTGGATGCTCGCGCATCGTGGCGCGGGAAGAACTGAACGAGACGGTCAAGCGTCCGCTGGAATCCGAGACATGGGCTGGCTGCGTCGATGCTGTGGGGGGCGATATGCTCGCACGGGTGTTGGGGCAGATGAAATACGGTGCATCGGTTTCTGCGGTGGGCCTCGCCGGGGGCGCAAAGCTGCCTGCGACGGTGATCCCCTTCCTGCTGCGCGGCGTAAACCTGCTGGGCATCGACTCGGTGATGCAGCCTTATGACAATCGGGTCCGGGCGTGGAAGCGGATCGTGGATGACCTGCCGATGGACAAGCTCGAAGCCATGGTTCATCCGGCAACATTGTCTGATCTGACTGACCTTGGCCCTGCAATCCTTGCCGGTCAGGTCAAGGGCCGCGTTGTGGTCGATGTGAACGGGTAAGAAAGAACTGTGTTAAAACAACCTGCCGGGTGCGCCCGGCGGGTTTTTCCTTGCTGAAAGCCCGGCGCGTAATTCCCGATGGCGAACATCATCGTTGCAGGTATTTCGGGGCGGCATTGACGTAGTAAATCGAATTATGGCCTGTACGCATGAATGGAACGGTGAGGGGTCATAAGCCCATTTCGCATATATTGAGGCATTTGCGAAGCAAACAGGCTGAAAAATAATCTTTGTTTTTCAATGTTTTATTTTCGCAATATATCCATGCGAAATGCTCTGAATTTTGCGATATGTTTTGCAATGACTCGAAAGTTGCGTAACAGAGAAGCTGCCAGTGAGTAGAAGTTTCCTTTATTTTTCAATGTTGAAAATTTCTTATGACCCCTGGTCGTTCCATTCATGCGTACAGGCAAATACCGGCATTGCTTCGATGGTTGTAATGCCCGCATCAAACGTCACCGCGTTTTCGACGGTCCCGTCGGCGCGGAAATGCGCGTCGATCACTTTCAGCACGAGGCGATATTATGACCGATATTCTTGCCAGTACTTTCTTTCGCGTCGAGCGCGAGGGGGCGGTCGCGCATCTGATCCTGAATCGGCCGGAAAAGGCGAACGGCATGTCACCGGATTTCTGGAAAGACTTGCCCCGGCTGGTCAAGGCGCTGGAAGCCGATGTTACCCTGCGGACGCTGGTGTTATCGGGTGAGGGAAAGCATTTCTCCGGTGGTATGGATTTGGCGTCGTTTCATGGTGTGATGAAGCTGATGCAGGGTGAACCGGCCCGTGCTGCATATGCCTTGCGCGAGTTAATTCTCGAATTGCAGGCGTCCCTGTCGTCGCTTGAACAGGTGCGGTTTCCGGTAATTGCGGCGGTCCATGGAGCGTGCCTTGGCGCGGGTGTTGATTTGATTACCGCTTGCGATATTCGCCTTGCTGCCGGGGATGCGAAATTCGGTATTGAGGAAATTCATCTCGGAATGACGGCGGATGCCGGCACGTTGCAACGTTTGCCGCATTTGATCGCGCCGGGAATTGTTCGGGAACTGGCCTATACCGGGCGGCGCTTTTCGGCGCAGGAAGCGTTGGGTTGGGGATTATGCAATCAGGTTCATGCAGATCGTGATGCGACCGTTGCGGCAGCTATGGCGATGGCGCATGAGATCGCCGCGAAAGCGCCAATTGCGATTGCGGGCGCAAAAAAGGCGATCACGGTTGCGCGCGATATGCCGGTCGCCCAGGCACTCGATCAAATTGCAACATGGAATGCCGGTATGTTGCGACAGGAAGACCTGATGGCAGCGATGCAGGCGAAGATGCAAAAGCAGGAGGCGATTTTCTCTGATCTCATGGAAAATATCGCCTGATGGCATGATTGGTGAGGGTGGCCCTGTTTATGCTGTCTTTTGGACGGCATCCGCCAAAGCCTCTTTCATCTTTTCGGGAAAAGACCTGATGAGAGTCAGATAACTGAGCGCGGCTGCATCCGGCTTGCGCGTTCCCGCTTCGTAATTCTGAATTGTTCGCATCTCCAGACCGTAAGCCACCGAAAACTGTTCCTGACTCATGCGAAGATGTTCCCGGATGGCCTTGACGTCCACATCTGGTGAAGGCGTCGTGATGCGGGGATCTATGCCTGCGTCGATTAGCATTGTTTCCAGACTATCGCGGGACTCCACTTTCGGGAGCAAAAGATCGGCTCTGCCATTCTCGATTACTGTCTCGATTGCTCGTTTGGCCTTGAGCAATGATAGACCACATGATGCCAGTACACGCGTGGCTGCAATGGCATTGATCTCGGTATTGTCAGGACGCAGAAGAACCACGAGTTCTTTTGATCCGGATGCGCTGTGGGAGACGGCCCGGATTGGCCCCAGTTGTTCTAATGCCGCCTTCAATGATGAGTTCTTCATACCCTATCCTTTCCAGGATGGTTCGCACGATCTTGCGTAAACGCGCATAGCCCAGATCATTCGCATTTAATCCCAAGCCATGGATATGCAGACCCTTTGCCATGATTGTACTTCCATCCGGTACAAACTCTGCCATTACCTCAAGGGTGCCTTCGAATATTCTGATAGTGATGATCAGGACATCGCCTTCGCTGTCGTGCTCGACCTCAAGAGATATATTATCTGCATCCAAAACACATACGTCAATGAGTTACAGAAATCAAGTTTTCCGAAACCTCAAGCCGTCTCTTCCTCTTCCGGCAGGGGGTGCTGGAAGACGAGGCGCATCTGGAATACCGCGAAGATCATAGTGATGGGCAGATTGCCCCAGACCTTGAAGTTCACCCAGAATTCTTCCGGGAAATTCCGCCAGATGATCTCGTTCAGGATGGCCATGCAAACGAAGAAGATCGACCAGCGCACGGTCAATAGATACCAGCCGCGATCCGTGATCGACCATCCTTCCTGAAAGATCAGTTTCAGGAACATCTTGTTGAAATATAATCCCGCCATCAGCACGGCGGCGAATATGAGGTTGAGGATCGTCGGTTTCATCTTGATGAACGTGTCATCATTGAGCCAGATCGTCAGCCCCCCGAACAGGCAGACAAGCACCAACGATACCAACGGCATCACCGCCACTTCACGGGTCAGCCAGAATGACCCCAGAACGCAGACGATCATGGTTGGTATGAACACGATTGTTGCGGCGATGATCGGCTTTATGTCGGGTTGGCCAAGCCATTCCCCGATTGTTGCGCCCTGATTATAAGCGAGGAAGAACACCACCAGTGGGCCGAGTTCGAGCAGCAGCTTGATCCAGGCGCTTCCCTTGACCTGCGGTTCCTTTTTGGTCGCGGTCTCTTCGGGCGTGACGGCCATGGGCGTTCTCCGGGCAGTGAGTGGCGGTTGGGGTATCAATGATCTAGGGCGGGGGATCATCCAGTACAATCTTTTGTCGTGAACACGTATGCATGATACGCATTGCGGCAAGAGCAGGATATGGGGTGGATTGCTGGATAAATCGTCAAGATCGGGCGGGCGGTAAAACCGCGCGTGCTCCACCAAATTACCGGCTTGAATGAGACTTGATAAATTCGGCGCTTACTCCTGCGCGCCCGTCAATGCCTTTGCGAATTCCTCGGGGTCGAAGGGTTGCAGGTCGTCGATCTGTTCGCCAACGCCGATGGCGTGGATGGGCAGGCTGAATTTCTGGGCCAGTGCCACGAGGATGCCGCCCTTGGCCGTGCCGTCGAGCTTGGTCATCACGAGGCCAGTGACATCCGCTGTTTTAAGAAAAACATCGGCTTGGGAGATGGCGTTCTGGCCGACAGTGGCATCCAGCACCAACAGGGTGTTATGCGGCGCGTCAGGGTCGAATTTGCGGATAACGCGGACAATCTTGGACAATTCTTCCATCAGGTCGGTGCGGTTCTGGAGGCGCCCCGCCGTATCAATCATCAGGATGTCGGTTCCGGCGGCGCGGGCCTGTTCCAGTGCATCGAAGGCGACCCCGGCGGCATCCGAGCCGACGTTCTTGGCGATGACCGGCACACCGGCACGCTCGCCCCATACCTGAAGCTGTTCGATGGCGGCGGCGCGGAATGTGTCACCGGCGGCGATCATCACGGATTTTCCCGCACCCTTTAATTGCGAGGCCAGTTTGCCGATGGTGGTGGTCTTGCCAGAGCCGTTGACGCCGACGACAAGAATGACTTGCGGTTTGGCGGCGTGCAGGGGCAAGGGGCGGGCGACAGGTTCCAGAATGCGGGCGACTTCTGCCGCCAGCAACCGCTTGATTTCACTTGCCGCGATCTTCTTGCCAAAGCGGCCCTCGGCCACGGCGGCGCTGGCGCGCAAGGCGACATCGGCCCCCAGATCAGCCTGAATGAGCAGATCTTCCAGCTCTTCGATGGCCGCATCGTCCAGAACCGTGCGCTCGGCAATGGCATCGATCCCGCCGGAAATGCGTGAGCTGGCCTTTGTCAGGCGATCCTTGAGTTTCTGAAAAAAGCGCATTTCGGCCCCCTGTGTTCCCCGCTTCATACGCGGGACGGGCGCAGGGGCAAAGGGCCGAAATTTCAGGAACCCGTGCCGCCCCCGATATGAGCGCGGAAAGTGCTTTCGAGCGTACCACTGTCGCGCACACCGGGCAGGGTGGAACGGCGTGTTCCCTTGCCATCGAACAGCAGCAGGGTCGTTTTGCCGACGCTGTGCTCAATGGCCAATGCGCGTCCTTCTGGTTTTGTGAGGTCGGCAATGACGTATTGCAATTCATCCTCATCGAAGGCGCGCATTGCCTTGCGGGTCTGATTTTGTAACATCACGCAGACATTGCATTGGGGGTCGTGGACCTGCACGACCATTGGTACGCCCTGACCAATACGGTCGAGGTCATGCTCGTACATTCTGGCATTGACAGAGCGGGTCAGGAGCAAGCCGCCGCCCCCGATTACCGCAGCGGCGATTCCGAATGTTTGCAGCTTACCAAGCATTGCACGCCGGGTGAGGCTGGTTTCGGTGGTTGGTTTGGTTGCGATCGTGGCGGCAGCGGTGGTGGCGGTTTTTTTCTTCTGCGGGCGAGGGGCGCGTTTTTGGCGTTTCATCGGCAGACTCCCGGTTGGCTGAGGAAGGGATACCTTATTCCTAACGAAGCCTTTCGATGAAATGGGTTAATGAAGTGTATTTTCACGCAAGGGTGAAAACTGCGCGTTTTGATCGGTGTGTGTCGGGTTTTATGCGCTGGCCGTGGGCGGGATCAGCACCAGCTTGCCGATGAAGTGTTTGGCTAGAAAATCTTCCTGTGCGCGGCGAATATCGGAAAGTGGGTAGGTCTGTGCCACGAGGGGGCGGATTTCTCCGCGCTCAATATAGCCGACGAGATTGGCAAAGACTTCATCATCCTGAAAGGTGCTGCCAAAGAAGGTCAGGTCTTTCAGATAAAGCGTCCGCACGTCCAGTTCGACCATGGGTCCGGCGATAGCCCCGGAGACGACATAGCGGCCACCCCGGCGCAGCACGTCGAGCAATTGCGGCCAACGTGGACCGGCGACCAGATCAATCACGACGTCGATAGTGTCCGCGCCCGGCGTCGCCAAAAGATCAGCATTACGATCCAGCACTACATCGGCCCCGATGGCCCGAACCTCATCGGCTTTTACGGGAGAGCAGAGTGCGGTAACATGCGCGCCGCGCCGCTTGGCAAGCTGGATCGCCGCCGAGCCAACCCCGCCTGATGCGCCGGTGATGAGCACCCGCTCTGCACCGACATTCGCCCGGTGCAGCATCCCTTCGGCGGTAGAATAGGCACAGGGGATCGAAGCAAGCTCTGCATCCGTCCAGTCACAGTTCACGGCATAAGTGGCGCGTGCCGGGGCTGTGGTGAATTGGGCAAAGCTGCCATCCCGTTCTGAACCGAAAGTAATACACCGGAAAGGGCGGGAGTCGCCTTCGTCGCGCATCATGGTCTGGACCATTACCCGCTGTCCGATGCGGTTCGGGGAAACGCCGTCGCCCACTGCCACAATCCGCCCGCAAACATCGGCCCCTTGTATCCGGGGGAAAGCCAGCGCCGTGCCAGACCAGCCCGCGTCGTCATCGCTGACCTGAGCAAAACCCTCTGCGCCACCCGCCTCCGTATCGCCGGTAACAGCCTTGGAATACCAGCCGATGCGGGTGTTGATATCGGTATTGTTCACCCCCGCCGCCGCCACGGCGATCAGCACCTCGCCGGGGGCAGCGGAGGGGACGGCCACGTCGTCGTGGATGTTGAGCCTGTCGAGGCCGCCATGGCCGGTGAGGTGAACGGCGGTCATGGTGTCGGGCAGGGTCATTGGCTTCACCGTTTTCTCAGGTTTCAAACGACATTTTTCACCGAAACTGTATGACTTCGATAGACAGCTTTTCGGGCATCTCCGACCACATCTTGTCGGCTGTGATTGCAGGGATACCCAAGGACGTTGCCAAAGCCAAACA
>CALFFK010000121.1 GCA_937957975.1 uncultured Neomegalonema sp. | reverse complement strand
AAATGGCGGAGAGGATGGGATTCGAACCCACGAAGGGCGTTAACCCTTACTCCCTTAGCAGGGGAGCGCCTTCAGCCACTCGGCCACCTCTCCACGGACGGAGGTACGGGAGGGGATGGGCGATTGCAAGGAATTTTGTATTGATAGTTTGTTAACGCGCAACCGCCGTTCCTTGCCTGTGTTGTCACGATGTTCACGGGTTCGGGGTACATTGTCCGCTCAGGAATAATGGGGGGCCGGTGGCATGGCGCAGAGAGTCTATATCATCGCGCCCCGTCGCGCCGGGCCGGTCAAGATCGGTATAGCAAGGGATGTGCGGCGTCGGTTGGCGACATTTCAGACGGCGCATTGGGGGCGGCTGAAGCTTTACGCGAATATCCGCACGCGGGATGCGCGGGGGCTGGAGGCAGCGGCGCACCGGCATCTCGCGCCGCTGCGCCTGAAGGGCGAATGGTTCGATATAAGCGTCGCGGAGGCAAGGGTTGCCTTGCGCGCCACAGCCGGAGCGGGTCAACGCAGCCCCGCAGGCTGGATACGCAGGCTTTTGCTCGGATGGAAACTTACCCGTCGTAGAACTCGCTCTGCCCACCCGTGAAGCTCTGCCAGCCGAACCAGTAGGCAATATGGCCGGGCAGGCGCGGCAGACGCTGGCCAGATGGCGCAACGAGGCTTTCTTCTCCAACCTGCCAGGCGACCCCACGGGGATCAGTCAGCACATCGCCTGATCCGGTGAATTGCCGTCCATCCGACGCATAAGCACGCACTGTGCGGGTGGCCGCATCCCCGACCAATACCACATCGCGCAGGCCAACCCGGTCATTGATCGCCCTGCCCCCCTGAAAAGCACGCAATGGATAGGCTTTTGCACCACCGGGCAGGCGCAGACCAAAGACGTAATCTTTCTTTGCGAGATCTTTTCCGCCCCCAAGCGAGGGGAACATCAGATCAGGCGAACCGAAATAGTCATTATAAACAACGCCCGAACCATAGTTACGCCGATGGCCGGTCTTGAGCGACAGAACTTTCGTATCGGGGTGCTTACGTTCCCATTCGGCCCATGAAGTAATCGCGACCGGCAGGGCCTTTAGTTCAATGCCCCTGCCCACCAGAGGGCCAGCGACGGGTTTGCCGGTGAACTGATTCCACAAACTGTCAGTCTGGCGGTCGAACATCAGCTTGTTCGAACGATAGAGAAAACCTGAGGAGCCAAAGACCAACGGCTTGTTCAAGCCAGGAACGGTCGTGTCGAACAAAACACCAGCACCGCATAACGTGCAATAGGCCAGAGCCACCGGCTTGCCGCCGATCACGTCGTTGAACATCTCGTGCCAGCCCATAATCCGCAGGGGATAGGCGCGGGCATCACCATTGATCTCGACGCCAAAGACGAGATCATCATCAACGAGGTAATTGGCCTGACGCGCATTCACCAACGTTGGATTGTCCAGCGACGGAATGCCGTCCACCTTCACTCCGCCCCAGGTGATTTCTTCCAGACGGATCGTCATCTTTGCGGGATCACTGCGTTCTCCGCCGAGGAAACGCATGAAGTCCGGGTCAATACGACGCAGGGAATCAAGCTTTATCTGGCGAAAGCTCGGATGAGGTTTGATGTTTGGATTGGCCTCCTGCCATAGCATCGCATCGAACCAATCGTTCACGCGGGTTCCTGTAAGCGATGCGAAGGCGCGGTTATATTCGCTGCGCAGTGCCCCACGCCCGGAAAAGCGCATCCCAAGGATGAGGGCAGGCAAGGCATCCGTGCGGCGCTCGCGGGTGATCGTGTCCAGAGCCGTGCGGGTTTGGGCAGGGGGGCCAAAAACAAGGGCGCGGCTGACGTTCTCCATATCGGCGGCGAGAGCCGGGAGCGAGAAAAGAGCAAGGGCAAGCGTAGCAACGGCAGTTCTGAACATGGTCGCAGCTCCTGTTTTGCGGTGCATAATAGAGAGTACGTCAGCATCAATCCGTCCAGTCACGCATGTAGACGGTTGCGTGAGCAGCGAAATGCCTTGACCTTGCAAGCCTTGGACGCTTGAAACTCACGGTCTCTCCACCACCACGCCGGAGCCACACTGCATGGGCGACCAGAAAAACCTGATTCTTGCCGCTATCCTGAGTTTTCTCGTTATCGGATTGTGGGAAACCTTCATCATCGCGCCCCAGCGTGCGGAGATGCAGCGCAATGCCGAAATCCAGGCGCAGATCGGCGCTACGGAAGGGGCCGATGGCGTATCCGTTCCCATTGGCCAAGGGGGAATCGCCCCCGAAATCACGACGCTTCTTGATCGCAATGATGCATTGGCCAAATCTGAACGCGTGGTCATCGATGCCCCGCGTGTGGATGGTTCGATTTCATTGGTCGGCGGGCGGATCGACGATCTGCATCTCAAGGATTACCGCGTCACCATCGAGAAGGATTCGCCCGAAGTGACGGTGCTGTCGCCCCGCGATGCGAGCGAGGCGTATTATGCACTCTTCGGTTGGGCCGGGGGTGGCGCCGTACCGGGGCCAAAGACTGAATGGATATTGGCCGAAGGCGGCACTCTCAATCAGGGAAGTCCGATCACGCTTGAGTGGGATAATGGCTCAGGACTGCTGTTCAGGCAGCAATATGAAATCGACGAAAACTTCCTGTTCACGGTCACACAATCCGTCACCAACTCAGGCAGTGAAGCCACGACACTCAGCCCCTATGGCGTTATCGCGCGGCATGGTGAACCGGAAACCGAAGGCTTCTATCTGCTGCATGAAGGGGCCATTGGTGGGTTCGACGGCATCACCGAGAATATAGATTACGGTGATTTCGAAGATTTCGGGTTCGATAACGCGGAACGCGCCCGAATCGAAAAATTCAAGGCCGAAAACAACGGCTGGCTTGGCATAACCGACAAATACTGGATGACAGCACTGATCCCGACGGCCGGGCACCCCTTCACCGGGGCGTTTAAATTGGCCGGTCGCGAGGGTGCACCAGTATTCAGTGCCGATGTACGTCTGCCCCCTGTCGCCATCGCACCGGGAGCCACCGAAACATCATCAATCCACTTCTTTGCCGGGGCCAAACAGGCCGACATCCTGTCGATGTATGAAAAGACGTTGGGGGCAGAAAGCTTCTACGACGCCATTGACTGGGGTTGGTTCTTCTTTCTCACCAAACCGTTCTTCTGGCTGCTCAACACGCTCTACAAGCTGTTCGGTAATTTCGGTGTCGCAATCATTCTTCTGACGGTTCTCGTCAAGACCGTTATGTTTCCGCTGGCCTACAAATCCTACGTTTCCATGGGCCGGATGAAAAAGCTGCAACCACAGACCGAAAAGCTGCGCGAGAAGCACAAGGAAGACCCTCAGGCAATGCAGCGGGCGATGCTGGAGCTTTATAAGAAGGAAAAGGTGAACCCGGCTTCGGGTTGCGTGCCGATATTGTTCCAGATTCCGGTATTTTTCTCACTCTATAAGGTTTTGTTCGTCACCAT
>CALFFK010000120.1 GCA_937957975.1 uncultured Neomegalonema sp. | reverse complement strand
ATGGCTGGCTCCATTGGTGATACCGCTTCAGGTGCAGTTGATGCGACTGGCCGAACAATATCGGGGACCGGGGCTGCCATCGCCGGGGCCGGAGCAGTGGCAGCGGGCGCGATTGGTGCCGCCGCTTCCAGCGCCCAGCGCGCCGGAGCCAATGTTGCCGATGATACGGTAGAGGCTGCGCGTCAAACGAGCGCGAACATGCGTGATGAGACCCGGCGTTCCGGTGGGGGCTGGGGTTGGCTGAAATGGCTGATCGGTCTTCTTCTGCTCGCGGCCATTGCATGGTTCGTCTGGACGAACTTTATCGCACCGACGATGAAGCAAAGCGCCGGGATGGAACAATCAATCGTGGTCGGCGATACCGACATCGGTGCGGCATTCGGCTCGACCATTGATACTGTGAAATCATCGATCGGCTCGATCACTGATGAGGCTTCGGCCCGTGCGGCCTTGCCCGATCTTGCCGCCGCGAATGACACGTTCGATAAAATCGGCGGTATGGTTGGTTCGCTTGGCGAAACGCAGAAGGGCGCTTTGTCCGGGGTAGCCGGCACCGCGATGGAAACCCTGCGACCCATGATGCAGAAAGCCGTTGATATCCCAGGTGTTGGTCCGATTGTTGCTCCTGCAATGGAGTCGATGCTTGGAAAACTTGCTGCAATGGCGAGTTAAGATATTCGCGATCAATTTGGGGGTATGTTTCGCGTCAGGGGACATATGAAACATGCCCCCTGGTTCAATTTGATCGCGATTGACTGTAAAAAAATTAAACGGTCGGCAAGAGGATCTCTGCCCAGCGTTTAAAAGCCTTTATGTTGTAGCTGAGTAACCAGTGAAGAGCCCGGCAGGAAATCGCCGGGTTTTTTCGTGCCATATCAGGGGCGGTCCCTGCTAACAAAGAGGGAGGATAATCTACGCCTTTACCCGCTCGGATTTCGGATCGTAGAGCGGTTTAAGGCTGGCCGTTGACGCAACCCGCACCCCCGCAACCTCGATCTCGTAGGTATCAGCCAGCATTTCCGACCCCTTTTCGCCCGGCTGGGCGCACGGTACGTAACCAAGGCCGATGGCTCCGCCAAGATGATGGCCGTAATTGCCGCTGGTCAGGAAACCGACGATCTCTCCGTTCCGGCGGATTGGTTCGTTGTGATAAAGTAGCGGTTCGGGATCGTTCAGTTTAAACTGGATCATCCGCCGGGAGACGCCCTCCTGCTTCTTGCGCAGCACTGCATCGCGCCCGAAGAAATCGCCGAATTTCGACGGTTGTTTGTCGGTCTTTACTGCAAAGCCAAGCCCCGCCTCGACCACATGATCTTCATCGGTGATGTCATGGCCGTAATGCCGGAAGGCTTTCTCCATGCGGCATGAATCCAGTACATGCAGCCCGCAATGTGTGATTGCCCCGGCCTGCATCAGCCGTTCGTAGACATATCCGGCCATATCTGCGCTGACATACAATTCCCATCCCAACTCGCCAACATAGGTCACACGGTGGGCGCGGATGCGGGCCATGCCAAATTCGATTTCCTGCATCGTGCCGAAGGGGAAAGCGTCATTCGACAGGTCTGCGCTCGTCAGGGGTTGCAATACGTCGCGGGCGCGTGGCCCCATGACGACCATCACCGCCTCCATCGGCGTTATATCAACTACGGCACAGCGTGCTGCATCGGGCATATGTCGCTTGACCCAGGCAATATCGCGTTGGGGCGTCGCGGCGGGGGTAACGACCAGATAGCTGTCATCAGCCAGCCGCGTGACCGTCACATCCGCCTCGATCCCGCCTCGCTCGTTCAGCCATTGGGTATAGACGATCTTGCCCGGCTCAACGGCAATATCATTGCCACAGAGGCGCTGTAACACACCCTCGGCATCGGCCCCTTCGACGCGTAGCTTGCCGAAGCTGGACATATCGAACAGGCCCACATCCTCGCGCACGGCCTTATGCTCGGCGGCGGCGTTGGCGAACCAGTTCTGGCGACCCCAGCTATACTCGTATTTGCGCTCCTGACCCGGATTGGCGAACCAGTTCGCCCGCTCCCACCCGGTTACTTCGCCAAAGACGGCCCCGGCGGCATCCATCTGAGTGTGGAGGGGTGAGCGGCGTAACCCGCGCGCCGTCTCGAACTGGCGATACGGGAAGTGGTCGGCATAGAGCAGGCCCAGCGCCTCTTTTGCGCGCTCGACCAGATAATGCTTCGTATTCTGGAACGGCTGCATCCGGCGGATGTCCACATCCCACAGGTCAAAGGGTGGCTCACCATCCTCCATCCATTGCGCCAACGCCATTCCCGCCCCGCCCGCAGACTGGATGCCAACGGAGTTGAACCCGGCGGCAACATAGAAATTCCGCAATTCCGGTGCTTCGCCCATCAGATAACGGTCATCGGGCGTGAAGCTTTCAGGGCCATTGAAGAACGTATGAATCCCCGCTTCGCCCAGCATTGGCATCCGGTTGACTGCGCTCTCCAGAATCGGCTCGAAATGGTCGAAATCTTCCGGCAACTGATCGAAACAGAAATCATCCGGAATGCCATCCATACCCCATGGTTTCGCGTTCGGCTCAAAGGCTCCGAGCAGCATCTTGCCCGCATCTTCCTTGTAATACGCGCATTCATCCGGCACGCGCAGCACGGGCAGTTGTTTCAGCCCCTCGATGGCTTCGGTGACGATATAGAAATGTTCACAGGCTTGCAGCGGGACATTCACACCAGCCATCAACCCGATTTCACGGCCCCACATGCCGCCGCAATTCACCACGTAATCCGCCGTGATCGCGCCTTTGTCTGTCTGCACTCCGGTGACGTGACCCTCGGCCTTGTCGATGCCCGTAACCTTTACGCCTTCGATAATCTTGGCCCCGCGCATCCGCGCGCCCTTGGCCAGAGCATGAGCGATGTTTGCCGGATCGCCCTGCCCGTCGAGCGGCAGGTAAACGCCCCCGACCACCCCTTCAATATTCAGATGCTCATAGCGTTCCTTGACCTCATTGGGTGAGATTTCATCGACCTCCACCCCGAACGCCCGCGCCATCGAAAGTTGACGCCGCAATTCCTCCATTCGCTCATCCGTCAGGGCCACGGTGATCGACCCGACCCGTTTGAAGCCGGTGGCAGTGCCGGTTTCCTCCTCCAGCGTGCCGTAGAGTTCCTGAGAGTATTTCGCCAGCCGCGTCATGTTCTGGGTGGCCCGAAGCTGCGCGATCAGCCCGGCGGCGTGCCATGTCGTGCCGCAAGTCAGTTGCTTGCGCTCCAGCAGAACCACGTCTTTCCACCCAAGTTTGGTCAGGTGATAGGCGACGGAACAGCCAACGACACCGCCTCCGATGATAACGGCGCGGGCGTGGGAGGGAAGGGAAGCGGTCATGGTCGGTTCCTCATGGAAAGTCAGGTCCAGATACGGTCGGTATTCAGCGCGTCGAAGACGGAATTCACGCTCACGATAGTCAATGTTTCACTTAAGGCAGTTGCCGCGATCATCCGGTCAGTCGCAATGGATTCGTCATCGTGGGAAAGCGTACCCAATTTTCCGATTCTCACCTTCTGGTTCACTTCGTAAAAACTGGACGCTGATCACCGCTAGAAAGGCATTGATATCCAGAAGAAGGGGCGTTCACGATCCGGCACGTTTCAGCGGTTTGGGCGCAGGTTTGCCCAAGTCCCCGGCGATACGCTGGTCCTTCTCCTCCATCATGCGGTCGAGTTCTTCATCGGTAAAACAAGGTTCGCTCCTGTTGATCTCATTGAGCGCCTTCAACCCTTCTCCACTGAACAGTTCCAGCCTCAGTCCACCCAGATCGCGTTTCCTGACCTTCACACCCAGACTACCGGCCAGCAGACGACGGGCGAGGGCGGATTGGGAGATGCCTTCCTTCTTGGCCCGGTCTTCCGGCGCGGTTTTTACGGTTTCATCAACATCACGAATGGTCAGGACAGGCATGATGACCCCCATGCTTTCATGCTCTTTAAAAAGCGAAAGCATATCATTTTAAAGCATATCATTTTAAAGTGCTTTCCTAAGCCGATGTCCCGCGCTTTCAAGGCGCTGGGTGAGCATGGCGATATGAGCAGGACCGACTTCGCAACACCCACCAATTATGGTCGCCCCGGCTTGCACCCATCTCATCGCGAAATCGGCATAGGCATTGGGGGTAAGATCCGTGCGGGTCGAGAGTTTCGCGACCGTTGAGCCGGGCGTGTAATCCTCAGCGATATTGGTGAATCCGTTTGCGAAGGCTCCATAGGGCAAACCGTATCCGGCCAGCAGACCGATACCCTGATCCACCGCTTCAGGACGGGTACAGTTGATGAGGATTGCGGCCAGATGGGGAGAGCCTTTTACGGCCTCTATGGCGTCGGTCAGTTTCTCGCCGGAGCGCAATACCGTGCCGTCATCATCATCCGTGGTCAGACACAGCCAGATCGGTTTGCCCGCCGTTGCCGTACCCATCAGCGCACCCTGCGCCTCCTTGATTGACGACATGGTTTCGCACAGGAAGTAATCTACGTAATCGGCCTGATGGGCCGCGATCTCGGCGAATTGCCTTGCGGCCTCTTCCACCGGCAATACCGTATCGGGGTGATAGCTGCCGACAAGGGGCGGCAGGCTGCCCGCCACCGCAACATCGGCCCCCATCGCATCCACCGCCGCGATGGCCAGTTCACCTGCCTTGGCCAGCAATGGCTCGAACAGGTCGGGTGCGCCTTTCATGGCAAGCCGTGGCCGGGTCAGCGAATAGGTGTTCAATGTGATAACCCGCGCCCCTGCACGGATGAAATCCTCGTGTAGCCCCTGCACCAGATGCGGATGATCGCGCATAACCACCGCGCCCCAGAGCGATGTTACGGCATCGGGCGAACGGCGGATCAATTCCTGACCCATGCCGCCATCGAGAAGGACAATATCATTCATAGTCGTGTCTCCGCGTTCAGGTCTTTAAAGCCTAACAGTGCCGCCGCGCCGACCATGAGCGCGCCGCAGATACGGTTGATCCAGATCGAGTTGAGTCCCCGCATCTGCCCTAATGAAGCCGTTGCCGCCCAGCCCCATGCGATCAACGTCAACCCGTCGATCAGCAGATAGGTTGAACCCAGCACCAGCAATTGTGGCAAGACGGTCTGCGTGGGGTCGATGAATTGGGGAAAGAGCGCCCCAAAAAAAATGACCGCATAAGGATTGGCGGAGGAAGTGAGAAATCCTTGCCGGAAGAGAAAGCCAACCCCGCACACCCCGCCCGCCATTTCGCCCGACCCAGCGGGTTTTGTCAGCATCAACCGCAAGCCAATCCACAGCAGATAGGCGACGCCAATCCACTTGACGATCCAGAGCGCATCCGCCGAAAGCGCGACAATGGCGGTCAAGCCGAACGCGGCGGCTGTCATTTGCAAACTGTTCGCGGAAAGATCGCCTGCCACCGTTGCAAGGCTGCGCCGCAAGCCGCAACGCAAGCTGTTCGAGATCACGAGAAGCTGGCTCGTATCGGGCGGCGTGGCGAAAAACACGGCGCAAGTGGCCAGATAGGCGAGATAGGTTTCCCAGCTCATGTCTCGCCCCAGGTATCCGCGAACCCCGCGATGAGAGTGCAGGCTTCGATCAGCTTTTCTTCCGGGGCCGTCAGACTGATGCGGATATGGCCCTCCGTTGAGGCTCCGAAACTGCCCCCCGGCATTACCGCCACGCCGGTTTCCTCCAGCAATGCATAAGCGAAGCGTTCGGCATCGGGCGCGAAATGGCGCAAATCAATCAGCACATACATCGCCGCTTCCGGGGGCAGCACTTTCAGGCGCGCGGATGCGGTCAGCGCCTCCACCGCCCGGTCACGGCGATAGCGATAGCGTTCGGCGATCTCATGCTCCGGCCCCTTGCCACCGGCCAACGCCGCGCGCATCGCAAGTTGAATGAACGGCGCAACCCCATAGGCGCTGGTCAGGAACAGGTCCATCACGCAAGTGGCGGCATCCGCGTTCGGGCAGATCAACCACCCGGATCGCCAGCCAGTCATCGCGTGGGATTTTGACATGGAATCGACGATAAAGGTCCGCTCGCGCATTTCCGGCAGGGAGGCGGGCGAAAGATGCGCGCCATCATAGACCTGGGAATGGTATACTTCATCAGAGATGAGCCAGAGATCATGCTCAATGCATAAGGCTGCGATTCCTTCCAGCGTTTCTCTTGTGTAGATCACGCCCGAAGGATTATTCGGTGAATTGCACAGGATCATGCGCGTGCGCGGTGTGATGGCCGCGCGCAGGATTTCCGCATCGGGTTGAAATCCCCGATCTGCATTGGTCGTTACCGTTACCGGAACGCCCCCCGCCGCGCGGATGGTTTGCTCATAGGTCGCATAGAATGGTTCGATCACGATGGCTTCATCGCCGGGATCAAGCGCGGCGAAGGTTGCGGCGAACAATGCCGCCTGCCCCCCCATCGACACGACCACCAGTTCCGGGTCCACCTCGAACCCGTGCACGGCACTCCCACGCTTGGCGATATTTTTGCGCAGCGGCGCGATACCATGGATCGATCCATAGCCCGTGCGCCCCGTGGCCAGCGCCGCCGAACAGGCTTCGCGGATTGGTTTGGCGGTTGGAAAATCATGGTCGCCCATGGTCAACAGGATGATTTCCCGCCCCTCCCGTGCCATCGCCTGTGCGCGCGTCTGCACACCCCAGCCGTCGTCGTCGCCGGTGACGATATTACGGATACGGGGGGAGAGGATGGGCATGGTGTGAACCTAAAAGAACGATGAAAAACGGTCAGAGCCAACCGACCCGCACTGCCCCGGATGCGATGCGGGACGTAGTCCTGCTTCGCTGGTCCGGGGCCGGTGGTCACAAAGGGCGATCACGCCTTCAATCGCTCGTTTTCCGGGTCCCACAATGGTTGATCTTCCTGCACCACTGCCGGATACCGTTCCCCGAACATCTCTATTTCGACCGCTGTTCCGGGTTCGGCCAGATCCGTGCGCAACATTCCCAATGCAACCGATTTATCAATGCGATGGCCCCATGCGCCGGAGGTTATCGCGCCGACAATCTCGTCGCCTTTCCAGACATTCGACATATACGGGGCATCATACTCCCTGGCCTCGACCACCAGCGTCGCGAAGCGTTGCTTAACGCCCTGTTGCTTTTCGCTTTCCAGCGCAGCCTTGCCGATGAAGTCGTCTTTCTGCCAGCGCACAAACCGCTCCAGCCCGCCTTCCAGAACTGTGTAATCGGTCGAAAGATCGCCCTTCCATGCGCGATACCCCTTTTCGATCCGCAAGCTGTCGAGCGCGAACATGCCAAAGGGTTTGAGGCCCATCGGTTCGCCCGCTGCCATCACGGCGTCATAGACCCCGGCTGTATCGGCAGTTTTTGTGTGGATTTCCCAACCGAGTTCCCCGGCAAAGCTGACGCGCACCAATTGGCAATCCTTGCCCGCGATTTGCGCCGTCTGGTGGGTCAACCAGCCTGCCGTCAGGTCGGCATCGGTGACTTTCGCCAGAATGTCGCGCGATTTTGGACCCGCGAGAATCTGGCAGGTGAAGGCTTCGGTCATATCCGTGATTTCGATGGGTGAACCGTCCGGCAGATGTTTCATCAGCCAGTCACGATCATGCCATTGCGCGCCCGCCGCTGTGATGAGAAAGAAGAAATCCTCCTCCAGTCGCAGGATCGACATCTCGGTGATGATCCGTCCGCCCTCATCTGCGAAGTACAGCAATCCGATGCGTCCCGGCTTGGCGATACCGCCCGTGACCAGCCCGCGCAGCCATGCCGCCGCGCCCTCGCCTTTCACGCGATAACGCGAGAAACCGGGCAGGTCGAGAATGCCCGCTGCATCGCGCACCGCATGACATTCCTCGCGGATACGGGGCAGCCACGGTCCTTCGCGATTCCACGTCTGGGTCGCGTCTTCGCTTGTGTCGTCGCCATCTTTGGCAAACCAGTTTGCGCGCTCCCAGCCATTATAGGCGTCCATCTGGCCACCGCGCGCGACGATCCGATCATGGACAGGCGACAGCTTTTTGTCGCGTCCTGCGGGCCATGCATGGCGGGGGAAGTGGATCGCGTATTCGTGGCCGTAGATTTCCTTGGCCTTCGCCAGATTGTAATCGTCATCGCAATGAGTGGTGAAGCGGCGGGGATCAACCGACCACATATCCCATTCTGTCGCCCCCTCCGTCACCCATTCGGCCAACACCTTGCCGGAGCCGCCCGCCTGGGCAATGCCAAAGGTAAAGACGCAGGCTTCAAAGGCGTTCGGTACGCCCGGCATGGGGCCAATCAGCGGGTTGCCGTCAGGGGTATAGGGAATCGGGCCATTGATAACCTTGTTAACGCCAGCCGTACCGAGCAGCGGCACACGGGCCATGGCATCCTCAATATACCATTCCAGCCGCTCCAGATCGTCAGGATAGAGCTGGAAGCTGAAATCATCGGGCATGGGGTCAGATGGCTCCACCCAATGCGCCACGCAATTGCGCTCATAAGGGCCGAGGTTCAGGCCGGTCTTTTCCTGTCGCAGGTAATAGGACGAATCCACATCACGCAGCAGAGGCAGCTTGCCGCCATTGGATTTGGTCCATTCTTCCAGTTCGGGGATTTCGTCGGTCAGCATGTATTGGTGGCTCATCACCACCATAGGCACGTCGCGCCCGAACCATTTGCCGACTTCGCGGGCATAATACCCGGCGGCGTTAACCACATATTCACAGCGGATTTCGCCCTTGGGCGTGTTGATGACCCATTCATCATTGTCCCGCCGCGCGCCCGTAGCGGGGCAGAACCGCACGACCTGCGCCCCCATATCTCGCGCGCCCTTTGCAAAGGCCTGTGTCAGTTGCGAAGGGTCCATGTCGCCGTCATAGGGATCGTATAGCCCCCCCGCGAGATCATGGGTTTCGAGATAGGGATAGTGGTTTTTCAGGTCATCGTTCGAGCACATCTCCATATCAAGACCCTGCGCCTTGCCCATGCCGATGGCGCGTTCGAATTCGAGCATCCGTTCCTTGCCATGCGCCAGACGCACGGAGCCCGTGACGTTGTAGTTCATCGGGTAATCGACCTCTTCGCCAAGCTTGCGATACAGTTCGGTCGAATACCGCTGGATGTTCATCACCCCCCAATTGCCGGAAAAGTTCGGGATGTTCCCGGCGGCGTGCCATGTGGACCCGGCGGTCAGCTCGTTCTTTTCGAGCAAGACGCAATCGGTCCATCCGGCTTTGGCCAGATGATAAAGGCAAGACGCACCAACCGCGCCACCACCAATGATGACCACGCGGGCGTGGGAGGGGAGTTCAGCCATGGTCGTTCTCCAGAGTTCCAGTATCATCAGTTAGCTTGTGGGAACGCCCCTTTCGCAAGGCTCCTGAATCGGTTCCAAGCGAGAAGGCTGCGTTGTTCAAAATTTGCACAGCGTGGGGGTCGTTCATCTTTTCGGCCTCGGCGTGTAACCACGTCACCGCACGTTTCAGCCCATCGCGAAAGCCGCGCTCGTATTCATCGGCCTTCATCTCAATACACCGGCGGAGCAATGGTCCAGATGACCACGGCCTCATCACTGCCCGGATTGCGCCAACGGTACGGCTCGCCCGCAAAGCGAAAGCTGTCACCGGGGCCGAGGCGGAATTGTTGATCCCCGATCCACAGGTCGAGTGTGCCGGAAATGACGTAACCCGCTTCTTCCGTCTCGCGGGTCTGCGCTTCGGCCAGTTCAGCCCCCGGCGCAAAGGTCGAGCGCAATGTTTCAAACGCGCCGCCTATATCGGGAGAGAGCAGTTCCTCGACCAGTCCTGCGACGGGATTGCCCAGCGACCGGCGATGGGCCGCGCGTACTACATGGCCGCGTTCCGCATCGGGTGCATCCTCGTTGCGGAAGAAAAAGCCCAGCGGCACGTTGAACGCTTTTGCAATGCGGCGCAGATCGTCGATAGACGGCTCTGACAGCCCGCGCTCAACCTGCGAAAGCCACCCGACCGAGCGATCAAGATCATTTGCCAATGCAACAAGCGTTACCCCCCGGCTGCGCCGCAGGGCGCGCAAGTCTGTTCCAATGCCCGAAAGGCCAAAAGGCTCTGATCCATCCATGGCAGGATGGTTCATTCAGTTTCGTGAAATTAGCAAGTTTTTTTTCATGTGGTGGAAATATCACCTGTGACTTTCTTCAGTACGGTATCGAATGGCTCCTCTATCAAGGCCATACCACTGGCCATGAACTCTTCGATCTCCGCCGCGCTCTCGATCTCTCGCCGTTCCAGCAACATGCGCGCGGCGATGATAGAGGCATCCCTGCCGCGCTGGGTTGTCAGGTATTTGCCTTCCGCCATGCCGCCACCTTCCAGCAAGTCGGGGCGTTCAGTAATCATGTGAAAGAAATCGGCATTCAGGTTATCACGCTCCTCGAACATCCAGAAAATCCTGTCGCTCTTGATCGACAGGAATCCGTCATACTCAAAGAAGGGTTTTTGCTTGCCGATGGTGTTCACGTATTTGGGCAGATTAAGCTTGGCCCGAATCGTCCACAGCGTTTTTAGATGCAAGGGGTATCGCACGCGCAAGACGCTGCGAAAGGTACGCTCCCCTCGCTCCAGATAAACATGATAACAACCGCCGAACGCATCGAAATGCTTTTGTACCATCGAGCGGTCGCGGGGGCTGTCTTCGTAATAGATGTCGCGGAAGACCGGGATTTTCTTGAAAACTTCCTGATCGATGGCTTTTTGTGATTGTGTCTTGTCGAATCCCAGCAAATCACCAAAGGCATATACGCTGGTGTCGTTGTCAAAGATCGCGATGTGCAGTTCTTCGATCTTTTTCAATATATCGGCCCGTGCATCTTTGGCGATGGATTGGCGTTTCGATACCGTCTCGCCCATGATCCTGAATGCCCTGTGCAGCGAGACATCCCTCACTTCGCCGCCCATCTCCCATTTAATCATTGTCGTGGGAGAGATGCCCAATGCACTCTTGATATGAAGGCGCGTTACTTTTGGCAGCGCGTCACTCCAAAACGGCGCTTCAACACTGCACAATAGTATAATTTTCTTATTTAATCTACTAAGCATATGATTATAAAATATTATACTTGATTAATGAAAATTAATCCTGCTTTTCAGCAAAAGTTCTCATCTATCCAGCAAGCATTCCCTATTGTTCTTTACAACTTATAATTTATATCCTGAGTGTACTGATTAAGCAAATGGTTGCCTATTTAAGGTTGTGTTCTGGCGGCGCTTCGCAGTGTTCACCAGGGCAAGGGGAATACGGCAACCAATCAACCGGCCAGACCCAAAGCCGCCGAAAAGGGGGCGTTACCTGCGCGCTATCCATGATGCGCACAGAACTTTTGGCTGGTCCAACGGCGGGACAGGTAATCAGGCTTGTCCGTGTTATTGAAAGACGATCTGGTTGCGCAGGAAATTACCCTGAAAGTGGGCATTTCCATGCACCCCAACCATTCACCCTGATCGCCTTTCAATCATTGAAAGGAGTCATCATGCTTACGGTTCCGAAACGCTGCGACTTCTGTGGTCGCCGCCCCATCAAGGGCTTCGCACAGCGACTTGGCGAGACAATTCTTGTCTATTTGGTTCTTGCCGCTATCGTCCTGCTTGTGTCCTTCATTCCGGGTGCAGGAGCGTGACACATCATTCTGACAGGAAGCTATGCCAATTTGCGCAAATGTTGAGGCAGGTTTTGCTGTCTCTCACCCTACGGCTCGAACGCGAAAACCTGCCGCTCGATCAATTTTTGCGCAAAATGCGTGACGCTCTCCTGTCGTTTGTGCTCATCAACGCGGTCATGGCGGTGGTCGGTTGGTAGTCCTTTGGCGAGAAGAAACATCTCGCCAAAGCTGAACTAAATTCACGAATCCACGCTCAATCTGGCCATTTTATCTAGGATTTTTTCCATCCGCCGCCGCCCGGCGTGAGCATCCTGAAGACATCGCCGGTTTCCATCATTGTCTCGTCATTGCCTTTCAGCATCAGACGAGAACCATCCGTGCGGTAGACGGCATTCTCGCCACATGCCCCCGGCTCGCCGCCATCCACGCCAAAGGGCGGGACCACGCGATGGCCGCTGAGAACGGTGACGGTCATGGGTTCCAGGAAGCGCAGGGATCGGGTAATCCCGTCGCCGCCTGTCCATTTGCCTTTGCCGCCGGAGCCGCGCCGGATTGCGAATTCCTCTACCCGCACGGGAAAGCGTTGCTCCAGCACTTCAGGGTCGGTCATCCGGGTATTGGTCATGTGGGTCTGTACTGCGCTTGTGCCCTCAAATCCCGGTCCTGCGCCTGTACCGCCACAAATGGTCTCGTAATTCTGGTGGGTGTCATTGCCCCAGATAAAGTTGTTCATCGTCGCTTGTGACCCGGCCATCGCGTGCAGCGCGCCGTAGAGGCAGTTGCACATGGCCTGTGACACTTCAGTATTTCCCGCGATTACTGCCGCCGGATACTGACAGTTTATCATCGTCCCTTCCGGTGCGATGATTTTCAACGGTTTGAGGCACCCCTGATTCAGCGGAATGGCCGCCCCGACCAGCGTGCGAAAAACATAGAGGACAACGGCGTGACAGACAGCAAGGGGGGCGTTGTAATTGCCTTCCTGCTGGGGCGATGTGCCGGTAAAATCAATTGTCGCTTCGCGCGCGTCCTTATCCACGCGGACGGCGACCTTGATCTGGCAACCTTCGTCCATCGGATACGTGTATTCGCCCTCGTCCAACACTTCCAACAGGCGACGAACCGAGGCTTCGGCATTGTCCTGCACATGGCCCATATAGGCCTGTACGACATCAAGGCCGAAATTATCGATCATCCGGCCCACTTCGCGTACGCCAGTGGCATTGGCCGCGATCTGGGCTTCGAGATCGGCCATGTTCTGATCGACATTACGGCATGGGTATTTGCCGGAGGCAAGCAAGGCGCGCGTCTCGTCCTCGCGCAATGTGCCGCGCTCGACCAGCAGGAAATTGTCGATAACAACGCCTTCGTCTTCGATATGTTTTGAGTCCGGGGGGCCAGAGCCGGGGGTGCGCCCGCCAATATCGGCGTGGTGGCCGCGTGAGCCGACAAAGAACAGCACTGTTTCACCCGGTTCATCAAAGACGGGAGTGATAACGGTAACATCGGGCAGGTGTGTGCCGCCATTGAACGGCGCGTTCAGCATGAAGGCGTCGCCCTTGGTCATGCCGGGGTTCAGGGCGATAACCTTGCGTACGCTCTCGCTCATGGACCCCAGATGCACCGGCACATGGGGAGCATTGGCCACCAGATCGCCGGTTGCATCAAACAGCGCGCAGGAGAAATCCAGCCGTTCCTTGATATTCACCGAGTACGCAGTGTTTTCAAGCGTCGCGCCCATCTGTTCGGCGATGGACATGAACAGGTTGTTGAAAACCTCCAGCATCACCGGGTCGGCGCTCGTGCCGATAGCTCCTTCGCGTTGCAGTGGCACGACCCGTTCAAGGATCAGATGGCCAAAGCCATTGACCCGCGCGCGCCAGCCATCTTCCACGATATTCGTTCCGGTCTTCTCGGTAATGATCGCGGGGCCATCCACGCTCTGGCCGGGTGTCATGCGGTCACGATCATAGAGCGGGGAATCGCGGCGTATTCCGGCAGAGCGCATGGAGACGGTGGCGACGGCAACGGGCGGGCTGTCGTCGCCCGCGCTTTCGGTATCAGCGATCTCGTCGGCAGTACCAATGGCTTCGATGGCCAGCATCTCGATGGTCAACGCCCGGTTGCCGGCAGCAAAGCCATAGCGGGCGCGGTGGGCTTCTTCAAAACGGTCGCGCATCTCGGCTTCGGTTCCGGCGAGAACTTCGAGTGCCTGATGCGACCCGTCATAGCGTAAATGGGCGCGGGCTAGGACCGTTACGGCCTGTGCATCAACCCCTTGTGCCACAACCTCCTCGCGGGCCGCTGCGCCCATCTCCGTTATGGCCGTTTCGAGCGTGGCAACATCCGAGACAGGCCGGTCGATCTGGCGCTCCCGCAGGGCGCGAATATCGGCCAGACCCATGCCATAGGCCGACAGCACACCGGCAAAGGGGTGCAGAAAAACCCGTTCCATCCCTAACGCATCAGCGACGAGACAGGCATGTTGCCCGCCCGCCCCGCCAAAGCAGTTGAGGGTGTATTTCGTCACATCATAGCCACGCTGGACGCTAATTTTCTTGATGGCGTTCGCCATGTTCTCAACAGCAATCCGCAGAAAGCCTTCCGCTGTTTCTTCGGGCGACAAGGGCGCATCGCCGGTTGCCTGGGCGATTTCTGCAGCCAGCGCCCCGAACTTTACGCGCACGGCATCGGCATCCAGTCGCTCATCGGCATTGGGGCCGAAAACTGCCGGAAAGTGATCGGGGTTCAGCTTGCCGAGCATGACATTGCAATCAGTAACGGTCAGTGGCCCACCGCGTCGGTAGCAGGCAGGGCCGGGGTTGGCCCCCGCACTCTCAGGGCCAACCTGATAACGGCCATCCTTATATGACAGGATCGAGCCACCCCCGGCGGCAACCGTGTGGATATTCATCATCGGCGCACGCATTCGCACGCCCGCCACTTCGGTTTCAAAGCTGCGTTCGTATTCGCCCGCGTAATGGGTCACGTCGGTCGATGTGCCGCCCATATCAAAGCCGATGATGCGGTCGAATCCGGCAAGTTCTGCCGTTTTGACCATACCAACGACACCGCCCGCAGGGCCGGAGAGGATCGCGTCTTTTCCCTGAAAAAGGCTCGCGTCCGTCAGGCCGCCATTTGACTGCATGAACATGAGCCGCGTGTCGTTGCCACCCGCAGGGTTGCCGCCCGCCGGATCAAGGGCCGCGCGCACCTGCTCGACATAGCGGCTGAGTATCGGCGTCAGATACGCATCCACCACCGCCGTATCGCCCCGGCCCACCAGCTTGATGAGCGGCGAAGTACGGTTGGAGGTTGAAACCTGCGTAAAGCCGATCTTGCGGGCAATCCCGGCCACCCGTTCCTCATGGTCGGGGTTGAGATAGGCGTGCATGAAGGCGATGGCGACGCCCCGGATGCCGTCATCAAAGGCCGCTTGCAGGGCGGTTCGCGCGCTTGCCTCGTCCAGCTCTGTGACCACCGCGCCCGTGGCATCAAGGCGTTCCGTCACCTCCGCTGCCCGCTCATACAGCAATTCAGGCAGGGTAATATCGAGGTCGAAGAGTTGCGGGCGATTCTGATAGCCGATGCGCAAAAGATCGCCAAGACCTTGCGTAATCAGCAGCAGCGTCCGGTCGCCCTTTCGCTCCAGCAAGGCATTGGTCGCAACCGTCGTCCCCATCTTCACGGCTTCCACGGCCCCTTCGGGCAGCGGATCACCGGCCCCAAGGCCGAGCAGATCACGCACTCCCTGTACGGCGGCATCGGTGTATTGTTCCGGGTTTTCGGAGAGCAACTTATGGGTCTTCAACGTCCCATCCGGCGCACGCGCCACCAGATCAGTAAACGTGCCGCCCCGATCCACCCAGAATTGCCACATGCGCCCACTCCCTCTCCATACAACCACAACGGTGATAGCGTGAAGCAGGGGCGGTTGAAAGCAAGCGATACGATGCGACAGGAAAACTCAGATCTTTGCTGAATACGGACGCTTTCTCCTGTCCAGGACAACAGATGAATCCCTCCAGCGATACCATGCGACGGCGGCGGGCAGGAACCACGGGTTCCCCGTGTAAAAGGGGCGCGTGGGGAAGGGGATGTCGTCGAAGGCGGTGTGTCCTTCGGGCAGGCCCAGCGCCTGCTGGCCTGTGCGCATCCCCAGCCAGCTCGCCATTGCGATGCCTGAACCGCAATAGCCGGTGGCATAATACAGGCCGTCCTGACGTCCGGTATGCATCAGATCATCGAAAGTATAGGCGACCGTGCCGAGCCATGAATGGGAAATCTGCGTCTGTTCCAGTTCAGGGAACAGGCGCGTCATCTCTGCGTGCAGTTTCGGGCCACTGAGGCGGGGGTCTGTCTCGGTGGCGGAGACGCGGCCCCCAAAGATCACGCGGGTTCGGTCGGGGGAGGGACGGTAATAATAGACGACCTTGCGTGTATCGCTGACCACACGGTTGGTCGGGAAAAGGGCGTCCACCATCGCGCGCGGCAAGGGGGCGGTCGCGATCATATAGCTGCCGATGGGAATGACCCGGCGGCGGAGCCACGGCGTCGTGCGGCCCGTGTAGCCATTGGTCGCGACGATCACATCGCGCGCTTTAATGGGGCCGTGGGGCGTTTCCAGCACAAAGCCGTTGCCTTGCCGCCTGATGCCGGTGACGGGGCAATGCGCGCGGATTTCGGCCCCTGCCATCAACGTGCGCTCCATCAGGCCACGATGGTATTTCGCAGGGTGCAGGGCCGCATGGCGTGGATAGACGACACCTCCATAATAGGCGTCGCTACCCAATTCCCTGCGCTGTTCAGCGCGCGGCACAGGATAGGCTCCGTCATCCTCGCCGGAATCCGGTGCATCAATACTGCGGGCAAGGGCTTCGTAATGCCGGGGGGAATGGGCGGCATGAAAGCGCCCCGCACGGTGGAAGTCGCACTCAATGCGCTCTTCCGCGATGAAATCACCGATCCAGTCGAGAGAGGCGGCCCCTTCGGCATGGATCGCAATTGCCTGTTCGTGGCCATGCTTGCGCGCAAGTTCATGGATGCCGGGCTTGATGCTGGTGCTGACCTGTCCGCCGTTGCGGGTGCTGCATCCGGCCCCTGGCTCACCCGCTTCAAAGATCACTGTTTCGCGCCCGCCCCGTGCCGTTTGCAGCGCGGCATGAAGCCCCGTGTAACCTGACCCAATGACGGCCACGTCAATGGAATGGCGGACCATTGGCTCAGGGATGGACAGTGGCGCAACATCGTCGTGCCAATAGGGCGTTTCGCGATAATCGGGCGTGAGGTGGGCCATGGGTATCGGTTAGATGGTTTCCTCTTCCTCTGCTTCTTCCTCTCCACCTTTTGGCAGGTTGAAGAAATCATCCGGTGCGCGCCCGGAATCATCACGCTCGCGAATGGGATCACCCTCGTCGTTGACCATCGGCTCGCCAAGTGTTTCCTCGGTTGAGAGCAGTGCGCCCTCTGGTCGTGCCTGTTCCTCCATCGCCTCGCGCTTGGGTGCCGATTTGGCGACAGCGGCGTCGAGTTCGGTCTGGCGGCACATGCCGAGCGCGACAGGATCAACGGGATTGATATTGACGTAGTTCCAGTGCGTCTTTTCCCGCAATGACTGGATTGTCGGCTTGGTTGTGCCGACGAGGCGCGATATCTGGGCGTCGGTCAATTCCGGGTGATTGCGGATCAACCACAGGATTGCGGCGGGGCGCTCCTGACGCTTGGACAGGGGGGTATATTTCGGACCCTTGCGTGTAACTTCGGGCATCTTCACGCGCGGAACCAGCCGGAGGCGTGCCTTGGGGTCAGCTTCACATTTCGCGATGGTCTCACGGGTCAGCTCACCCGTGGCGATGGGGTCACGTCCCTTGAGACCCTGTGCCACCTCGCCATCAGCGATGCCGGAGATTTCCAGCGAATGCAGCCCCGTGAATTCTGCGATCTGGTCGAAGGAGAGCGAGGTGTTGTCAACGAGCCAGACAGCAACGGCTTTGGGCATCAGGGGCAGGGACATGGGACGGTCCTTTCTTCGTAACGGCCATGCAGAGCCACGGGCGCGCCCCGTTTCGGAGCGCGTCTTCCGGGTCGCATGGTTTTTTCCGGGAGACTTCCGGGACTGTATATAGGAAAAGGGCGGGCATTGAAAAGGTTGAAACGCGTTACGGAGGCCGTTGGCCCATGACCATGAAAAAAATTCTCTCGCTTCTTGGGGCCGGTGTGCTGGCGCTGATCGTGGCATGGGAAGAAGGCGGCCTCGACAGGATCGTGCAGGACCAGCTTGGCACCAATGGATCGCCGGCTGGCGCGGTATCGGCGAATCGGGGATCGCGACAGGTGCGGGGCGAGGGCTTTGACTATTATGTGCTGGCCCTGTCATGGTCGCCCAGCTTTTGCGAGGATAACGGCGACCGGAAATCCAACCAGTGCAATGGCAGTCGTGATTACGGTTTTGTTGCCCATGGTCTTTGGCCCCAGAACGAGACGGGGTGGCCGGAATTTTGCGACGTGAGCGCCCGTGTGCCGGATCGCACAGTGGACAAAATGTTGCCGATCATGCCCGCCAAGGGGCTGATCTTTCACCAGTGGAAAAAGCACGGCACGTGCTCTGGGCTGGACCCGCGCGAGTATTTTGAGGTGACGAAAGCGGCCTATGATTCGGTGGTCATCCCGAAAGAACTGAAACGGCTGGACCGGACGCTGACCATCGACCCAAAGGTGATCGAAGCGGCGTTTATCGAGGTGAACCCGGAACTTGATGCAGATGAGATCGTCATAAACTGCTCAAAGAACCGTTTGCGCGAGATCAAGGTCTGTTTCGACAAGACCCTCACTCCCCGCCAATGCGGACGCGACGTGAATCGGGAATGCCGATCAAAGAGCATAAGGATGCCACCCGTAAGGTAAGCGGGTGTTTGTAAGGGAAAAGTCGCTCTATCCGGTCAACTCAACCACGACCGGGGCGTGATCCGAGGGCTTTTCCCAGCCGCGAACCGGGCGATGGACAGCGTGGTCCTTCAACGCATCGCGTAGATCAGGCGTGACCCAGATGTGATCGAGACGGCGGCCCTTGTCGGCGGCGTCCCAGTCCTTCGCGCGATAACTCCACCATGAGTAAAGTTTTTCTTCCGCTGGAACGAAATGACGGGCGACATCAACCCAGTCGCGGCTGGCGCGCACAGCCTCAAGCGCCTCGACCTCGACAGGGGTATGGCTAACGACTTTCAGCAGTTGTTTATGCGACCAGACATCATGCTCCTGTGGCGCAATATTCAGATCACCAACCAGAATTGATGGCCCGTCAGGGGCGTTACCGTCCGGCCCGAACCAGTCGCGCATTTCGGCGAGAAAATCGAGTTTATGACCGAACTTGTCGTTCTTTTCGCGATCCGGCACATCGCCCCCGGCGGGAACGTAGAAATTATGCAGGGTTATTCCACCGACCCTTGCCGCAATATGGCGGCAATCTCCACGAGCGCAGAAATCATGGTGATCCAGCGGCTCCATCGGTACGCGCGACAGGATTGCAACGCCGTTATAGCTTTTTTCGCCGCGCACATGGCGATGAACATATCCCGCCGCTTCGAACCCCTCGTGGGGAAAGGCCGCATCCGGTGATTTGGTTTCCTGCAAACACAAGACGTCCGGTCCCTGCTCGTGCAAAAAGCGCAAGACAGTTTCTTCTCGCAAGCGCACGGAGTTGATGTTCCAGGTCGCGACACGCAATGGGGCAATACTCGGTGAGGTCATGCTCATTCGCGTATCGGAGGGGGCAGAACCCGTCAACGGATGGCGCGCTTAAAAGTTTAAAATTGATTGAAGAGATGTCTGGACAAGGTACATCTATTGAGTGCTATCAACAGCTCCCTGTCGTCAGTAAGCGGAGCATTTCAATGTCATTCCATCCTGTAAAATCCGTCGTGATGGGCTGCGCCCTCGCCCTGTTTGCCGCAACGCCGGGGCTGGCGAAAGACGGTGCGGAGACTACGACTACCCGATCCGTTGTCGATTCAAAGCCGGGCAGTAAAGGCTCACCGGCAAATACAGCAATGGGCGGTATGCCCGGCAGAAAGCCCTGCGAGACCTGCCCATTGCCGATCAATCACAGGGGCGGGACTGCGATTATCAACTTTGTCGCCCCTATCAGCTCGAAGACGATGGCCAATCTTGCCGAGACAGCGCAGAATGCCGTTATCGGCGGGGCCGATGCCATCCGTATTAATATCAGTTCACGTGGTGGTTCGCTCCACGCGATCCAGTTCGGGGTCAATGTTCTGAAAAACCTGCCGGTTCCTGTCGAGACTGTCGCAATGTCGCAGATCGCCAGTGCTGCCGTTGCGCTCTATTGTGCAGGCGAAAAGCGGTACATGGCCGACGGGGCCGCCCTCTATTTGCATCAGCAAAGGGGCTATGAGGAGATTCAGGTCAAGACCGCCACCGCCGTGGTGCGGGAACTGGAATTGAGCACCCGTTGGTACGACGATCTACTCCATGCCTGCGCCAGGGAGGGGGTGGACCGCACCATGCTCGATTATTCAGCGCGTGACGTGGTGATTGATTCGGAACAGGCAACATCGCTCGGAATGGTCACGGCACCGATGAAAGAACTTGCCGGGGCAAAAACATGGGGGCTGGCAATGAACGTCACCGCTCCCGACAGTGCACATTCGGGAGTTGGGTATCCGTATCCATCCTATCAGTGACGGCATACCGCGATCAGGCTGCCCCCGGAGACCGGCAGGTCACAGGGGGCGCATTTTTCAATACCCGCTCGATGGTTTGTTGGGATGTGGTCTCCCGTATTGGAATCGTAATGGCTGGCCGGACCCGATCTGATCCGTTACGACGCCAGCCGGTATCCGCCCTGTTCTGTTACCAGCAGACGGGCTTCGGAGGGGTCGGGCTCAATCTTCTGGCGCAGGCGGTAGATGTGGGTTTCCAGCGTGTGGGTGGTGACACCTGCGTTATAGCCCCATACCTCGTGCAACAGCACATCACGCCCGACGACGGAACCACCGGCGCGATAGAGGAATTTCAGGATGTTGCATTCCTTCTCGGTCAGGCGGATTTTCTTTTCGGCCTCGTCGGTCAACAGCTTCATGCTCGGCTGGAAGGTGTAGGGGCCAATGGCGAAGACGGCGTCTTCACTCTGTTCATGCTGTCTGAGATGTGCGCGCAATCGGGCGAGGAGGACAGCGAACTTGAACGGCTTGGTCATGTAATCGTTCGCGCCCGAATCGAGGCCGAGAATCGTGTCGGCATCTGTGATTTGTGCGGTCAGCATCAGGATAGGGGTCTTTACGCCCTGTTTGCGCATCAGGCGGCAAACCTCACGCCCGTCCATATCTGGCAAATTCACATCGAGAATAATGATGTCGTGATGGGCCGATTTGGCCTTTTCGATCCCATCCGCCCCATTGGCGGCCTCAAAAACGTCGAACTCTTCGGTCAGAACAAGTTGGTCAGCCAACGCTTCGCGCAGGTCTTCGTCATCATCGACCAGCAGAATTTTTTTCATCGTGCTCACGGTGTGCCTCCATTTTCCGTTCTTATCGCAGAAACTTTTGTTGGGCGTGTAGCAGAGACAAGTTTATGTCACTGGTCTCACGTAACTGTCACTCTGATCACGGGTATGTTTCAAACAATGACGTTATGACGTCCCTCAATTGTACCAACCGGGACCGACTTGAGCAGGTCATGGGTGAATTGCGTCGTGGCGCGGTCGCCATTATTGGCGACATGCTGGTGGCAAGTGCCGAGACGGTTCAGGCAGATCGATTCGCGTCGCTCCATGCGCGGGGTGATGCCGTTCTGGTTTTGACCGGGCGGCGGGCTTCGATCCTGAAATTGCGCGCCTATGATGGCGATATTGCACGGATGCGATTGCCGCAGGACCGGGCGCTGGTGGCGGCATTGTCCGATCCGGCGGGTGATCTGGACAATCCCTTGAAGGGGCCGTTCGAAACCCTGCGCGCCGATGAAGAGCCGTGGGATGTAGATGTATCGCGGCTGGCCGTGCGGGTATGCAAGGTGGCGCGGCTGTTACCTGCCGTCATTCTGGCTCCCTTGCGTCGTCGGGAGAATCCGGCGGGGCTGGTCAATGTGCCCCAAAGCGCAGTGGAGAATGCGTTGAACGCACAGACGTTGCGGCTGGAGCGATTCTCCGATGCGCATGTGCCGTTGTCTCTGGCGGAGGAGGCGCGGGTCTTCGGGTTTCGGCCTTCGGATGGAGGGCCGGATCATTTCGCGATCCTCATGGGCGATCCTCCCAGGGGAGAGCCGGTACTCGTGCGCGCCCATTCGGAATGCTACACTGGCGATCAACTTGGCTCGTTGAAATGTGATTGTGGGCCGCAACTGCGCGCGGCATTGGCGCAGATCGCCGCCCATGGGGCCGGAGTGCTGCTTTATCTGGCGCAGGAAGGGCGGGGCATTGGTATGGCCAACAAGCTGCGCGCTTATGCCTTGCAGGATCAGGGGTTCGATACGGTGGATGCCAATCATCGTCTTGGTTTTGAGGATGACGAACGTGATTTCAAGGTGGCCGCGCTGATGCTGGAATCGCTGGGGTTCGGGGCGGTTGAAGTGATGACGAATAATCCGCGCAAGACAGATGCTTTCGAGCGTAACGGTATCCGGGTTGTCGGGCGCGTGCCGCTGGCCGTGGGCCGTACGGAGCAGAACGACGCGTATCTGGCAACGAAAGCGGCGCGCAGCGGGCATCTTCTTTAACCGCTGCCCCCCGTCCGTATGTGCGTGATGACGCAACCGCTTGCCATCAGGCGATCACCACCCACATCCTTCCGCTAAGGAGGACATGATGCGACGACGCAGTTTTCTTGTCGGGGCCGCGAGTATCAGCGCGCTGGCGACCGCCGCTTCCTGTGGAGGCCGAGTGGCAACACCCCTTGCTGATGATGTGGCCGAGAGCGGCTTTCCTCCGCTGGGGCGGATTGTGGAAGTTGATGGATTGCCGGTTCATGTGCTGGAGCGTGGTGAAGGGGACGGGCCACCCGTCATCCTGATACATGGTGCGAGTGTGAACCTGCGCGACTGGAGTTTTTCATTGATGGATCAATTGGCGCAGGGGCGTCGGGTGATCGCGATGGATCGGCCCGGTTTTGGTTATTCAAAGCGTGGTTCGGGCGCGTGGTCCCCTGCGCGACAGGCGGCGCATCTGCGCGCTGCAACGGTGAAGCTGGGGGTTCGCAAGCCCATCGTTGTCGGGCATAGCTGGGGCGGGGCAGTCGCGGTCGCATGGGGTCTTGATTTCCCTGAAGACGTGACCGGGGTAGTGCCGGTGTCGGGCGCGACGATGCCATGGGGCGCGCAAGCGACTGTGTTCCAGAAGCTTGGTCTGGGGCGGCTTGGCGTTGATTATTATCAGGCCAGCCTGTCACGGCGCGCGGGGGAAGGCTCAATCGAGTCATTCGTGTCCCGTGCTTTCCGCCCGCAACAACCCCCCGACGGGTATATTGATTATGTGGGTGCGCCGCTGTCCCTGCGTGCCGATACGCTGGAAGCGAACGCGCAGGATTTATCTTCGCTGCATCTGGGGTTGCGGGACATGGCCCCCCGGTATCCGGGAATGACGACGCCGGTTGAGGTGGTGCATGGAGAACTGGACTGGTTGCTCGGTGTTGAGCAGCATGTCGGGGCGTTTGCCGCGCTGGTGCCGAATGTGAATACGGCGGTTGCGCCGGGTGTGGGGCATATGGCGCATCACGCGCGGCCTGATCTGCTGGAGGCAGCGATAGGGCGGCTTGAAGCGCAAGTCGTATGAGCGATCTTGTTGTTGGGCCGCAAGGTGTTGCCCGGTTTTGCGGGCGTATGATCCCCTGTGCTATCGGGCGGGGCGGTATACGAGCGCAAAAGCGCGAAGGAGATGGCGCAACGCCGGTGGGAGTGTGGCGGGTCGAAGGCGGGTATTACCGCGCCGACCGGATGGCTGCGCCCGCTACCGTAATTCCGTTACGAGCGAGTGGGTTGCGTGACGGATGGTCGGATGATCCATCCGATCCGGCCTATAATGGGCCTGTTCGTTTGCCGTATTCCTGTTCGCATGAGCGGATGCGGCGTGGCGATACGCTGTATGATCTGGTGCTGGTGCTTGATCATAACCGCTATCCGCCCGTGCCGGGGGAGGGCAGCGCGATCTTCGTGCATTGCTGGCGTGCGCCGCGTTACCCGACCGCCGGATGCCTTGCCTTCGCACCCCCTGACCTGCGCTGGATTGTGGAGCGTTGGACGGGGGCGAGCCGGGTTATTATCCGGCTGTAGGCGTGCGAGCACCAAACAAGGCCGAACCGACGCGGACGGAGGTGGCACCGTGGGCGATGGCGGTTTCAAAATCGGCGCTCATGCCCATGCTGATTTCACTGACACCGTTACGTTCAGCGATCTGGGCGAGCAGGTCGAAATGAGGTTCGGGTAGTTCATTGGCGGGGGGGATGGCCATGATGCCGATGACAGGCAGGTCCATTTCTTCGCGACAGCGCGCGATGAAGGCGTCGGCTTCATCTGGCAGGATACCCGCTTTTTGCTTTTCCGCGCCAGTGTTCACCTGCACATAGAGGTCGGGGCAGGAGCCGCGTTCCTGTGCTTCGGTGGCGATCTTCACGGCGAGGCGATTGCGGTCGAGACTCTGGATCGAGTCGAAAAGATCCATGGCCGGTTTGACCTTGTTGGTCTGGAGCGGGCCAATCAGATGAAGTTCCACGCCGTTATAGCGTTCGCGCAGGTCGGGCCACTTGCCTTGCGCCTCCTGAACGCGATTTTCGCCGAAAAGGCGATGACCCTCATCAAGGATCGCTTCGATCCGGGCGAGGGGCTGGACCTTGGAAACGGCGATGAGGCGCACGGAGGCGGGGTCACGGCCTGCGGTTTGCGCGGCCTTTTCAATACGTCCGATAATGTCTTTCAACCCGCTCATATGCCCGCCCTCTTTGCGATTGCCGCCGTTTCCTCGACCAGTTCGGGATACCATTTTTGCAATGTGGGTTCGAAGGCGTTGTGGAGGGTCGCGACCTGTGCATCGCTGAGGGCATCGCGCCAGCCGCCAGCACGACCTGAGTGGAAGAATTTTTCCATGCCGGGGGGGCGTTCGATGAATCCCTT
>CALFFK010000119.1 GCA_937957975.1 uncultured Neomegalonema sp. | reverse complement strand
ATCGTCGAGACAGCAAAATAGCGCGGTGATATTCACGGACATGAGAGGGAGCCGGTTGCGTTGTGAGAGATACAACCGTGAATCACGCCAAGCGCGATTTGTGAATCCCTCTCAACCTAACCCTTATCCAAAATCGAGGTTGCCATAACTCAGAAGGGTTCTGGTAAGGGTTTGTGACCGTGCTACAATTAGCGTTCTCAGTGAGTTGGCGCGATGGACAAAATAGACCGTTCTTGCCGCATAGGTATTGGCAACAGGTTTTTGTCAGAAAGCTACCGCTCGTCCAGATTGCAGCCAATGGCAGCAACGAGCCAATATGATTGATGCTGGGCAACGGACAGATGGCTGCTTTGCGGCCTGATTACGCATCGTCTTCGAAGGTACCGCCATCCGAAAACTGCTCGCATAGCCAATTCTCAAACAGCAAGACCACCGATCGTTTTGAACGCTTTGATCTGGGCCGCATGAGGTAATGCGCGCTTGGTGTGGGAACGTCTGCGCCGATGATTGAGACCCTCGGCCCAGGCGCATTTGCCATTTCAACCAAACGCTTCATAACAACTGCATAGCCGCCACCATTCGCGGCCAACTCGATCGCGGCCGTCATCGTATCGACGTAGAGTTCGTCTGCACCCTTTGGCAAGGCAAGATCATGGGCTGCCAAGTACCTGATCCAATCGGCTTCCTGTCCCAAAATGCGGATGAACGGACCCTTCAATAACGCATCGGGACCAAGGGCCGTTCTGCGCGATTGTACAGCCCCAATCGGAACCATCACGTCATCGGACAGCCGTTCAGACGCTGTATCCGTCCAGTCCCCTCTGCCGACCCGCAGCTCGACATCGACGTGGTCGAATCCTGTCGCATCTGTCCAGATGTTTGAAACGAGGCGGACATCTATGTCCGGGTGGGCCAACTTGAATTTTGGAAGCCGTGGTGCCAACCAAAGTGCAGAGGTCGAGATCGGCGCTTTGACCGTAACGCTTTCGTTGCGCGTAGCCCCGAATAAGCTGGTTGTGGCAAGGTCGATGTCCGTCAAAGCCTGCCTGACCGTCGAGACATAAGCTTGCCCGATATCCGTCAAAGACAGATGGCGTGCCTTTCGGTGAAACAAGCGGCTTCCCAGTTGCTCTTCCAAAGTTCGAATATGAAGGCTGACCGCCGTCTGGGTGAGGCCCAATTCAGTTGCCGTTGCGGTGAAGTTCATGTGGCGTGCGGCAGCCTCGAATGTGCGCAGCCATGTCAGATTGATCTGTTTCTTGAGCACAGTTTATCACCAAAATTTTTTACTTATAAAACTTAATTTAGGTCGCTTTTACTTTTCCCTCAAGTCGTAGAAACCTCCGCCCATCGAGATGCCCCTTTGTTCAGGAGATCACCCTATGCCTATGTCTCAGCTCAACGATTACGCTGTCGAGCAAGCCTCCGCTCCGACAGCCGCGAATGACAATCCAGCTGGCTTTGTTGCGGTTCTGGATGACCAGCCGATTGAAGGGGGATTCGATCCGGTATTTGGTGACGTAACCTGGCAGACGCTGATTTCAGGCGACAAGACACACTCGAACGGCGTGGTTCTGGGCGTTGCGAACTTCCCCGCACATGGCGTGCTGCACCTGCATCGCCATACACCACCCGAGTTCTACTTCGGCCTGACAGGCTCCGGGACTGTCATGCTGGACGGCCAGCCTGTCTCAATCGTCCCCGGTTCGGCTATTTTCATCCCCGCCAATGCAGAACACGGCGTGACTGCCGGACCGACAGGTTTGACGTTTGCTTACGGGTTTGGCGAAGACGCCTTTTCTGAAATCGAGTACAGATTCTCGGCCAGTCAGTAACCAATAGCGATCATTCGGGCTCTCTTCACCAAAGGCAGCAAGGAGCCTCCCACCAGTCGGGGTCATCATCATCGGAATCGCGGTACTGGTCGCGTCCAAGCTGCTCACGGACAATATTGCCAGAAAAGATCATGCCCCCACCAATTTCGCAGCTCTCAGACGCATCGCACTCACCATCATCAAGGCCAATGCCGACAAAGAATCAAACCGCAGCAAATTCAAACGCGCTGGATGGAGCAACGAATTCCTCCAAAAACTCATCACTGCGTTCTGAAGCGCGATTGACCTGGGTTGACGCGCAAACATCCTTGACCTCGGCGGCGATCTTCCATTTTGTCAAATGTCGAACATCGCCGGATGAACCTGCTGTCTCGTGCAGATAAGGGTCACTGGCTATACAGGATGTATTATGCGCGGATCGGACGGTACTGAACCGGTTTCCTACGTTTTCCTGCTTGCCGAGGAATTTTCGTTGATTGCCTTTGCATCAGCGATTGAACCTTTGCGCCTGGCCAACCGGGGGGCGGGCAAGGACGTCTATGAATGGAAGCTGATTTCAGAGACGGGGGAAGCAGTGCGCTCTTCCTGTGGTGCATCGGTTGAGGTCACGGGTGGGCTGGACGATGTGACACGCGCAGCGCGGATTATCATCGTGTCAGGGCTGAATGCACACAAGGCGGCGACAAAGCCTGTCCTCACATGGTTACGCAAACAAAGCCGACTTGGCTCGCCCATGGGGGCACTGTGCACGGGAGCCTTGATACTCGCGAAGGCCGGTCTGCTGGATGAACGGCGCTGCACAATCCACTGGGAGAATCAGGCGGCATTCTCGGAAGAGTTTCTGGATATTGAATTGACGAACCGCCTGTTCGAGATCGATGGGAATCGCTTCACCTGTGCGGGTGGCATTGCAGCAACGGATATGATGCTGACCCTGATCGCCCGTGATGTCGATCCGGGGGTCGTCAGTCTTATAACGGACCAGATTATCCACACGCCCCTGCGCGGTGAGCGAGAGGAACAACGACTTTCGGTCCCTGCCCGTATTGGAGTACGCCACCCCAAGCTGGTATCAATCATCCAGATGATGGAACAGAATCTGGAGGAACCCATCAGCCCCTCGATCCTCGCCCAACACGCGCAGATGTCTACCCGGCAGTTGGAACGCCTGTTTCGGCGTTATCTCGACCGCTCACCGAAAAGATATTACATGGAATTGAGGCTTCAGAAGGCGCGCAATCTGCTGTTACAAACGGAGATGTCGGTTATCAATGTGGCGTTGGCTTCAGGATTCACCTCGCCGTCGCATTTTTCGAAATGCTATCGCTCCTACTTCAACCGTACCCCCTACCGCGAACGCGGTTCTCCCCCTGTAGCCATACATAATATTGTGGATGCCTCGACATAAGAGACATCAAAAGCCGAGGCTAAACATTTGGCTGGTGGAGCGGGTTGGACCACATCCGGATGGCCATCGTCCATGACTTCCTGTTCATCACGGGGCGGGATACGGGGCGCAAGCCAACGCGAGAGGACTGGCCGTTCGCGAACCAGGTGATGGTTGCCGGGATGCAGGCGGCACAGATAAAACCCTGGATTTTCAGGATCATCAAGTGGGCACCCTCAACCCGGTTTTCATGGATCGTCTACGCCGACCGAACCCCCTTGCCCCGGTATATCGATCTGGACAGGACACCGCTCAAAGCGCAGGGTTTCGACCCGAAAGATACTGACACAAGGCCGATTGCATGACGAAAACAGTTCTTATCACCGGCGCAGCGCGCGGGATTGGCTTGGCCACGGCACAGCGATTCCTGCGCGAAGGCTGGAACGTCGTAATGCTTGATCGGGACGAGGACGAATTGGCCAAGGCTACTGCGCCACGACAGGATACATTGGCCATCGAGGCTGATGTATCAAAACCAGAGGATGTAGACCGCGCCATCGCAGGAATAGAAGCACGGTTTGGGCGGTTGGATGCGCTTGTAAACAATGCGGGCGTGGCAGAGTTCGGGCCTATCGATGAGCATGATTTCGCCATGTGGCGACGGGTGATGGAAACCAATCTGGATGGGGTGTTCCTGACCTCACAAGCGGCGATTCCATTATTGGCCCAGCAAGGCGGTGCCATCGTGAATATCGCGTCGATCTCAGGATTGCGGGCCAGTACACTCCGCATGGCTTATGGCACATCGAAAGCCGCCGTTATCCAGTTAACTCTGCAACAGGCGGTGGAGCTTGGCGAAAAAGGAATTCGCGCGAATGCCGTGGCGCCCGGCCCCGTGCGGACCAAACTGGCCATGGCGGTGCATACGCCAGAGATCATCGCCGCCTATCACGATGCCCTGCCCCTGAACCGTTATGGCACGGAAGAAGAACTGGCGAATGCAATTTGGTTCCTGTGCTCCGACGAGGCGAGCTATGTGACTGGACAGGTATTGGCCGCCGATGGCGGGTTTCAGGCGGCGGGAGTGGGGTTGCCTGCACTACGCAAGTAATCCACGTGGACCTGCGACATGGCAGGGCATTGATACCCTGTTTGTGCGTAACGGCGTCTGGGTGTTTGTAAATGTAAAGGCGTGACCGAAGCCGAGTCGCGGCTCGGAGCATTTGGCATTTGACTGAACTTCCGTTCCCCCACACGCAACACCGCCCTGCCCTCTTTTATCCATAAGAGCAGTTAAATCGCCAAGCCGACCTCAATGCCGACCTCAATAACGACAAAACAACAAAATTTTGTTGTTTTGGATTTTTTATACCCGTAGGCTCATCGGATGAAGCCGGGGGCAGGATGTCATCCAAGAAACGCAAGCGAAGAGCGAGTATCACTGCCCTCGTAGGCGAGCGGGGCGCGGTTAGCGTTGGGGCTTTGGCTGAATTGCTCGACGTATCGATGCAGACCATTCGGCGTGACATAGATGCCCTGTGTGAAGAAGAAGGTCTGCGCCGTCAGCATGGCCGGGTCGAACTGAATCGTAAGCGACTGAACACCCCTTTCGATCAACGTGCAGATACAAATACAGACGGAAAAAATGCGATTGGCGAGGCAGCGGCCCGCCTTGTGCCGGATGGAGCCACCTTGTTCCTCTCCATCGGCTCCACACCCCTCAGCGCAGCAAGGGCTTTGCTGCGGCGCAAGGAATTGACCGTTATCACCAATAATCTGAGCGCGGCCATGGCTTTGAGCGAAGAAATTTCCAACCGCATCATTTTGCCGGGCGGCGAGTTGCGGTTGCCCGATCGCGATATTCTTGGCGGTGAAGTGCTTGATGTAATGGGAAATTACCGCGCTGAATTTGCAATTTTCGGAGTCGCCGGTGTGGCCGAAGATGGCGGATTACTTGATTTCCATACCGCCGAAGTGCAGGTGCGCGAAAAAATGCGAGAGAATGCTCAAACGTCAATCCTCGTGATGGATAGCTCAAAATTCGGGCGTCTTGCCCCGGCACTCGGTGGAAATATCGCTGATGCTGATCGCGTCGTGCTCGACCGTTCGCCGGATGGCACATTCTCGCCGCTGATGGAACAGATCGGCGACCGGCTGATCCTCGCTGAAGAGGTCGCAGCATGACACAACAACCCTTTGTCGTGCTGGATAATGTGGCCAAGCGATGGAACGGCCAACTCGGTGTTGAGCATGTATCGCTGGAGATTGAGGAAGGCTCGTTCGTGGCGCTGCTGGGTCCGTCTGGCTGCGGAAAATCAACCACGCTACGGCTGTTGGCGGGGTTGGAGACAGCAGATGAAGGACGCATCCTGATCGACGGGCGCGATGTGACGACCAGCGCGGCGTCTGACCGAAATCTATCAATGGTGTTCCAGTCCTACGCATTATTTCCGCATCTTTCAGTCGCGGAGAATGTGGTATTCGGGTTGAAAGTTCGCCGCGTGCCAAGGGCCGAACGGCGCGAAAAGCTGAACCGGGCGCTGACCATAACCGGACTGATCGGCTACGAAAATCGCAAGCCGGGCGAGTTATCCGGCGGTCAACGCCAGCGCGTCGCTCTCGCGCGGGCCATCGTTGCCGGTCAGCGGCTTTGCCTGATGGACGAACCGCTTTCAAACCTTGATGCAAAGCTGCGCACCTCTGTGCGGAAAGACATCAAGAAACTGCAACAGGAACTCGGCATAACGGTCGTCTACGTCACCCATGATCAGACCGAAGCAATGAGTATGGCTGATAAAATCGTGCTGATGCAGGAAGGCCATATCCAGCAAGTTGGCACACCGGGCGATTTATATAACAAGCCAATCAATACCTTCGTTGCGGAATTCGTTGGCGCGCCGCCCATGGCATTGATCCGCTCGGAGGCACTTGATGGTTTCGGCCAGGGTCATCGGATCGGGTTGCGGGCAGAGAATGTTTCTCTCGCATCGGAAGGACAGACTCGCATGACCTGCCGGGTCTCCGAAAGCGAATTCCTTGGCGCAGAAACACTGATCGGGCTGGAACATGAGCAAGCGACCGGCCTGACAATTATACGGCCCGGCCTGTCACCGATGACGGTTGGGCAGGAGGTGGGGATCACGTTCGGTGATGCCGACCTGCATGTCTTCGACGCAGCCGGAAACAGATTGGCGTCGTAAGGTTCGACAAACGCACAATACAACAAAACAACATCAAGGGAGGCTATAATGACGTATTTTTCAAGATTGGGGCTGGCGAGCGCCGTGGCGCTCGGATTGGCCACATCAGCAAGCGCAGAAACCGAACTGACGATGTACTATCCCATCGCAGTTGGCGGGGCGCTGACCGAAGTTGTCGATGAAATCGTCGAAGGCTTCGAGAAAGAAAATCCCGACATCAAGGTCAGTGCTATCTATTCGGGTAATTATGACGATACCCGCGTGCGGGCGCTCTCGGCGCTTAACTCCGGCGAACCGGCGCAACTCGCCGTGATGTTCTCAATCGACGCCTACGATCTGATCGAGCAGGATCTGATCGTTCCCTTCGACGATCTGGTCGAGGACAAGGCGTGGCTGGACAGCTTTTACCCCGCGCTCATGGCGAATGGGAAGATCGAGGGCAAAACCTGGGGCATCCCGTTCCAACGCTCGACCATCGTGGCCTATTACAACAAGGATATGTTCCGCAAGGCGGGGCTGGACCCGGAAAGCCCGCCAACGACATGGTATGACCTGATTTCGATGGGCAAAAAGCTCACGAATGACGATACCTACGGCATTATGATCCCTTCGACAGCCTACCCGTACTGGATGTTCCAGGCACTCGCGATCCAGAATGGCAAGGAAGTCATGTCCAATGACGGCCTGACAACCAATTTCGATGATCCGCAAGTGGTCGAGACGCTCGAATTCTGGAAAGCACTATCCGCTGATCATGGCGTCATGCCCACAGGTACGGTCGAATGGGGCACATTGCGTCAGGCATTCCTCGAAGGCCAGACCGCTATGATGTGGCACTCGACGGGTAATCTGACAGCGGTCAAGAAGAACGCAGATTTCGATTTCGGCGTCGCGATGTTACCCGGTAACAAGCGGCTCGGTTCACCTACGGGCGGCGGTAACTTCTATATCTTCAAGGATACGTCCGACGAAGAAAAAGCCGCCGCGCTTAAGCTGATCGAATACATGACCGCCCCGGAACAGGCCGCAGCATGGTCAATTGCCACAGGGTACATGGGCGTTTCACCGGCCGCTTATGAAACCAAAAAGCTGAAATCCTATACCAAGGAATTTCCGCCCGCTCTTGTGGCCCGCAATCAGCTGGAACATGCAGTCGCCGAATTCTCGACCTTTGAAACGGCGCGGGTGCGTGATGGGTTGAACAACGCGATCCAGTCCGCCCTGACCGGAGCAAAAACGCCTAAGGAAGCCCTTGGCGAAGCGCAGAAAACGGCTGATCGTTTGCTTAAGGCATATCGTTAAAAAGCTCTGCTCCGACAACGCCGGGGTATCGACAACAACGCGCTGGATCAAGTTGCCCCGGATCAATCCGGGGCAATGCATCACACCCGCCCCTACGAGGACCACCGCCCATGAACAGCCATGTCAATCTGGAACGCCGCAGACAGGCGATCTACGGCTGGCTGCTACTCACACCTGCCGCGATTCTGTTGTCCATCTTCGCGTTTTACCCCTCCATCGCGACACTGTGGTCGAGCCTCTTCTCGCGCAACACACGACGCAGGCCATCGGAATATGTGGGCGGCGAGAACTACACGGACCTTTTTGCCGATCCGACTTTCTGGCTGGTAGTTAAAAACAACCTTCTCTACGCGGGTGTGACGATCCCTGTCTCTATCGCCATTGCACTGGCCATGGCACTTTGGGCAAATTCCAAAATTTCAGCACGTGGCTTTGTGCGCACCGCCTATTTTACTCCAACCGTGCTGCCGATGATTGCCGCCGCGAATTTGTGGCTGTTTTTCTACACGCCGGGTTTGGGCGTTCTTGACCAAATCGGCGGGTTGTTCGGCCTGCCATCGGTCAACTGGCTGGGCCAGCCTGAAACTGCGCTTTGGGCCATCATCATCGTGACCATATGGAAGGAAGCGGGGTTCTTTATGATATTCTATCTCGCCGCACTCCAGACGATTCCCGAAGACCTGAAGGAAGCCGCCGATATCGAAGGGGCGAGCCGCTGGACCTATACCCGCCGCATCGTCTTGCCGCTGCTGATGCCGACGACTTTGTTCATTATGGTTAATGCGCTCATTAACTCGGTCAAACTGATCGACCACCTGTTCATCCTGACCAAGGGTGGGCCGTCAGATGCTTCAAAGCTGATCCTCTATTACATCTGGGAAATGGCATTTGCGTTCTTTGACGCGCCCCATGCAGCGGCCATGACGATCATGGTCTTGCTGGTTTTGGGTATCGTCGCTGCGATCCAGTTTTTCTACATCGACAAACGGACGCATTATCAATGAGCAACCGCATAGACACAATCGGCGCGGTGCTACTCGCGGTAATCTGGGTCTCGCCGTTGCTTTTCGCAGTATGGGCGGCGTTTCACAGCACATCAGATGCAGTGAACTTCACGCTGCTATCACCGTGGACGCTCGATAATTTCCGCACTGCCTGGGCAGGTGCGCCATGGTTTCAGTATTTTATCAATACGTTCCTGCTCGTCACAACCGTCCTGATCGGTCAGTTCATCCTGACGACATTGGCCGGATTCGCCTTCGCAAAACTGGAATTTCCAGGTAAGGATTTCGTATTTATCCTCGTTCTGATGCAGTTATTTATTTTGCCTGAAGTGCTGATCGTAGAGAATTACGCGATGGTTTCGCGGCTCGGTCTGTTCGATACGATCCTTGGCGTTGGAATGCCCTATATGGCCAGCGCCTTTGGCATCTTTCTTATGCGGCAAGCGTTCAAATCAGTGCCGATTGAATTGCATGAAGCCGCGCGGATCGAGGGGTGCGGGCTACTCGGTATCTTGTGGCGGGTCTACGTACCGCTGGCCAAGCCCACCTATCTTGCCTACGCGCTTGTTTCTGTCTCGACCCACTGGAACAATTTCCTGTGGCCCCTGATCGTGACGAATTCGCCTGAGACGCGCCCCCTGACTGTGGGCCTCTCGATCTTCGGCGCGCCTGAGAACGGAGTCGATATCAGCGTGATCTCAGCGGCAACATTGATGTCAGTCGCCCCGCTACTAATCGCGTTTCTGCTGTTCCAACGCCAGTTTGTGCAGGCATTCCTGCGTGCCGGTATCAAATAAGGGAGGCGCGTATATGAGGTTAGTCCAGATATCCGACCCCCATATCGTCGCCCGTCCCGGCCTCGTCTCAGGCCGTTTGGATACGGCAGCGACGTTGGAGAACACGGTCGCGCGGATCATGGAATTGCGCCCAAAAGTGGCGCCTATCGCTGCACTGCTCGTCACTGGAGACATAACCGATGACGGTGCACCCGAAAGCTACGCGCTATTCCGCGAGATCATTGCCCCGCTCGACCTTCCCATTCTGGCAATCCCCGGCAATCACGACGTGCGCGAGTCGATGCGGGCGGCTTTTGATGATACGGGGTTGATGCCAAAAACAGGGCCACTCAACTGGATCAGCGACTTGCCCGGCCTGCGGATCATTGGACTGGATACCCTCGTGGAAGGTGAAGGGGGAGGCACACTCGGCAAAGCCAGCCTTGAATTTCTTGCGGATGCGTTGGAGATGGCTCCAGACTTTCCGATACTTGTTGCACTTCATCATCCGCCGTTTTCCTGCGGAATTGGGTTCATGGACACCATTGGCCTGTCAGGCACAGATAAACTCGCGGAAGTCCTGCGCCGTTCAAGTCGTGACATTCGGCTTGTCTGTGGTCATATCCACCACGTACAATTTTCTTCTGTAGGCGGATGCCCTGTAATCTCTGCACCAGCCGTTTGCAGCACTTTCGACATCGACTTTCGCGCGGATGCTCCGACCGGATTTTTCGACAGTCCTGGCGGTTTTTTGCTACATGATCTCAAAGCGGGGTTCCGCACGATTGCTGTACCTCCGACCTCTGGCCAAGGGCCATATCCATTTAAATAACTTGATCAAGAAAAACCGCTAATACTTGCAAATCAGAGAAGGGGAAAAGACACGGTGCCGGAACAGCAATTACTGCAATTCGCGATAGCGATAGCTGGCGCGGTTGCGCTGCTGCTTTGGGCTGTACGGCTCGTGCGAACGGGGGTTGAACGCGCCTTCTCGCATCAATTGCGCAGGTGGTTGCGGCGCTCGGCAGGTAGCCGTCCCCTCGCGGCGTTCAGCGGAGCGGGGGCTGCCCTGTTGCTGCAAAGCTCGACTGCTGTGGCCATTCTCGTCACAAATTTTGCCTCAGCGGGTGTAGTGACGACCAGCGCGGCGCTGGCGATGCTACTGGGGGCCGATGTCGGTTCGGCGTTGATCATCCAGTTTTTGCTGCAACGACAAGAATTTATGATCCCTGCCCTGCTGTTGGCAGGTGTCTTCCTGTTTCTCAAAACGCCGACGGCCCGTGCGCGGCAGATTGGGCGTATTCTGATCGGCCTCGCCCTTGTTTTCGTATCCCTCGATATGATCCGCGCAGCGGCCGTGCCATTGGCCGACAGCCCCGGCTTACTCGCGGCGATGCAATATCTGGGGCAAGACGCCATATCCGCATTTGTTATCGGCGCGCTGTTCGCGTGGGTCATGCATTCCAGTGTTGCCGCAGTCCTGCTGATCTTCGCCTTTGTGGCACAAGGATTGTTACCGGTTTTCGCCGCCGTTCCCATTGTTCTGGGGGCCAATCTGGGTGGTGCTTTCATTGCTTATACCCTGACGTTGAAAGCCTCGCACAAAGTGCGGCGTATCATAACCGCGCATCTGGTATTGCGAGGCGGCAGCGCAGCGTTGTTGCTTGTGGCACTTACGCTGTTTGACTATCCAATTTCGTGGCTGGGGCAAACGGATGCAAGCCGCATTGTCAATCTGCACCTCATCTTCAATGTCGCCCTCGCATTGCTGGCCCTGTCAATGCTCGGGGGCATCGAGCGGGCCCTCAAAACGAATTTTCCTGAACCGCGCGATCATAGTTTGACACTGGGAATGATGTCCGCCCTCAACGAGGCCGCACTTGAGAAACCAGCGCAAGCATTGGCGTGCTCATCGCGAGAAATTCTGGCAATTGGACAACAGGTCGAAACGATGCTGCGCGCCATCGACTCACTTTACACCACATGGGATGAGCCATTGGCGAAGGCGATTGAGGAAAAGGATCGTGAAATCCGCAAGATGCACTTCGATCTAAAGCTCTACCTTGCCCGATTGCATCGGAAGGCGCTCAACGATGACGAAAGCCGGAATTCGATGGACCATGCCTCCCTGGCCGCAAACCTCGAAGCCGCATCAACCATGATTGCCCAAACAATGGTAACTCTCGCGCATAGGCTTCAACGCGGGAACAAGGCGTTCTCAACCAAAGGGCGCGAGGAAATTACTGATTTCCACGACCGCGTCCTCTCGAACGTACAACTCGGCCTCAATGTGCTGATGACCCAAAACCCCGATGCTGCACGCGAACTGATCGCCGCAAAGGATGAAGTGCGCGACATCGAGCAACAGCTCCAGCGCCATCATTTGGGACGGTTACAAGAGGGATTGGTCGAGAGCATCGAAACCAGTAATATCCACCAGGAAACCTTGCGCGCCCTGAAGCAGGTGAACACATCCTTTTCGATGATCGCCTATCCAATCCTGTCAAAGTCAGGGGAGCTTCTGGAAAGTCGGCTTGCCGGCGGCGACATGAGCGGGGGGGTGACGGGCCGATGAAATTCTCACAAGAGACGACCCTACCTGACACGAAAAACCTGTCTGACAAAGGGTTGCGAACAAAACCCGAAGCCTTGCAATTCGCGGCGCTCGCCTACCTCTTTGACCGGGGAGAGCCAACCTATCTAATCATCACCTCGCGTCGGACAGGGAGGTGGATTTTTCCAAAGGGCCAACCGGATAAAGGCGAAAACGGTTGGGAAACCGCCGCCCGCGAAGCGTTTGAGGAAGCGGGCGTAATCGGCACTGGTTTACCAAAAGAGATCGGGCGCTACCGCAGTCTCAAGTTTCGCTCGGATTGGGTGCAACCATTGGACATCGTGCTCTACCCGGTCAGGATCGACCGGCTCATGCCGGAATGGCAGGAAAATCAGGAGCGCCAACGTCGCATGGTCACTGCTGCCGAAGCCGCTGCATTGCTGTCACAATCAGACATGGCCATGCTCTGCACCTTGTTCGATCGTCAGCTCATGGCCGAACACAGATGAAAACCGCGCATGACATCCACGCCCGCTACGAAGAAGTGCGCCATCGCCTGCCGTTCGCTACGGCGGCGGGTTCCGTATGTGTAATCGACTCGCTGATGGACATCGCCAATGAAATCGACGCCTTTGTCTTCGACGCTTTTGGAGTGCTCAATGTCGGTGAAACGCCCATAGAGGGGGCCGCATCACGGCTCAACGCGTTGCGGGCGAAAGGCTGTGCCATCCGCATTTTGACCAACGCCGCAAGCTATGACCGGGCAGGCACAATAGCCAAATTTAGACGCCTTGGCATACGCCTTGCGGATGATGAGATTATTACGAGCCGGGATGCTACATTGCACCATTTGCCCACATACCAGTGGGGTATCATCGCAGCGGAGGCAGATACGCTTGAAGATGTTCCCGCCCCGGCTACGCGCCTGCGGGACAATCAACAGGATTTCGATGATGCGGAGGCTTTCCTGTTCCTGTCTACAGCTGACTGGACCCCTGCCCGCCACGCAATGCTGGAGGCATCCCTGCGCATGACACCCCGCCCTTTATTCATCGCCAACGCCGACCTTGCCGCGCCGCGCGATGATGGCTTTTCGCGCGAGCCGGGGTATTTTGGGCATCTGATCGCTGATCTAACGGCATCAGAAGTGCGCTTCTTCGGTAAACCATTCGGGGAAGTCTACACCCTCGCTGAAGCAACATTACACGGCACCGCACCGCACCGCATCGCGATGTGCGGCGATACCTTGCACACGGATATTCTGGGAGCCGCCGCACAAGGCTGGCGCACCGTGCTAGTCACTCGCGATGGGTTGTATGCCGGGCTGGATGCAGAAGCATTCGCACGGGATTGTGGGATTTTACCTGACTGGAAACTTGAGCGCATCTGAACGCGATAGTCGGGGTGCGCAAAACCTTTCAGCCGGCAATTCTTCAGGCGAATTTCCGCCAACGGATCGATGGTTCAAGCCGCAGATAACGATCTGCCCTTCGCAAACAAGTCTTCATGTAGGCTTGATCCGGTATTGATAAAGATGATCGTAATGCGGCCTCATGCGCCGATGGACACGGCGAACCCGTTCCGGAGCGTCTTGTATCTCAACGTAGCGACGGGCCTGCGGTTTCAGTCCGGTAGAGGCGCGCAGATTTGCATGGAAGCTGCCCCCGTCCCACCAGCTATAATCGCCCGTATCCGCACCCGGCTCCCAACTCAGCGCCTCCGGTAAGAAATCAATGCCCACAGCATCGCAAAACGTCGCGACCATGTGCGCGGGATCTTCCAGCAGATCGTCGCTGTCGATAACAGGGGGCGGCATACCGTTAAGCGCGGTCAACAGATCAAACAACGCGCGCTGTTCGGGAAAGCCAACTTCAAGCTCATCAAAATCCGGCCATTTGTCATGCATGGACGAAATCGTTTTGGCCGGATCACGGATCAGGAAGGCATGGGTGAAACCTGACAAAAAATCCGGCGTCCACATGTGATTGATGTAATGGGGGAAGTCCTTGAGGAATACCGGGCCATTCTGCGCACGGATCTTGATATCTTCCCAAACGCTTTCGATTGTCAGGCCCGGTGTCGTTTTTTCGCCCTCGACATAGCGTGGCCAAAGCGGATTTTCGCCCTGATACCAGGCCTCCCCAAACGGTTCATGCAGGCAATCGAGATCGCCCCGCTGGCGCATCATCCATTCAAAAGCGGTGGAGGTGGAGCGTGGAATGGCCCAAAGGGCGATAATCTTATGCATGAAGGCTCTCCAACAACTTGCCTTGCCGGGTAGTTGGCGCGATGCCGAGGTCTTTCATAATCCGCCAATACAATGCGATGTCGTGACCAACGACAGGTTTACCCAGCATCGTCTCCAGACCCCTTGCCAGATGTAACGGACGTTGCGGCAAGCCATCGGGACCACTGCGAAAATTGCACATGCCGTTGATAAGATAAGCATCGGCATTCGGGGCTTGTTCGGCAACATAGGCAAAACTGCGCTCTGCCAGATCTCCGTCGAAAACCCATCGTTCCGCATTGACGGCATCCTGGCTGGGAAACCAGCCCTGATCGACGAAGTTTCCAGCCCACAGGACATCAAAGCCTGCTTCCCGCAAGAAGCCCGCAGTCCCCTGCCACCATTCCGGCCAGTGATATGCCCCGTTCAGCGCGACTTTTTCGACGTCCAGCGCGCGCAAGGCTTCGATCATCGCATAGCCCGCCATATGAAAGCGGGTCTGGTATTTCTCCGACAGGTCGGCGCAATGCTGCCTGATGCCCTCGGCTCCCAAACCACTGGCATGGACCCAGTTGGACCCCACCTGACCGCAGACATCTACTCCGTTGCGGGACATGCAATGAACGAAGTCCTCAAGCATCCCGAAATTCTGTTTGCGTTGATCCAGACCGTGCACATAGTCCGGCACATGCAGCATCCAGCCATGCACTCCAACGCTTTCGGGACTCATCCGCAAAAAGTCGGACGGAGCCGCATCATAATCAAAAGGTGGACAGGTAAAGCCGACCTGATGCGGGAACAGCTTGTGGGCTTCGGCCCATTGCGATGGCATTGCCAGATTAGTGCTCATCAATCGCCTCCCGCATCCATTTTTGCAGATGCATGACCGGATGTTCCGAGTTCACACCACCACACGGGTCTATGACCAATGGGCCGGGCCTGTAGCCACGGGATTTGAGGCCGCGCTGGACGGATTCGACGAGGCAGATGTCCTCCTCGACGGTCGTTTCACGGTCTTGAATTGCGAGCTGTCGGACCTTTTCGTCTTCCGCTCCATTCATCGAATACCACCCCCGCCAAACCACCACATGATCGACATCAACGGCCCGCCAGTGATAGGTATTCAGCACATTGCCGGGGTACACCTGAAACGAAAACATCGGCCACAAAAACCAACTGGAATATTCATCCTGATGCGCAAAATCCGACTGAATATCATAGGTCATGTCTTCAATGTTTTGACACTCGGTCGTATGGCGCAGGCACATCCCCTGGGGTTGGATGTCGTAGGTTTCGGGTTTAACCACACCATTCGCAAAGGTCGGGTGATTCAGCGAGCAATGATAGCATTCTGAATAATTCTCGACAGAAACTTTCCAATTACAGTTCTCGGGAACCTCGACCCATTCCAGCGGCTTGAGATCAGCCCAGTTCGGCACCCATTCTTCCAAATCGGCACGGGACTGCGGAAACCATTCTTCCATGGGTGCGGCATGTGGATCGAGATTCACAAACACAAAACCGAGAAACTCTTCCGCCCGTACTTCCGTCAGGCAGATTGACGATTTGTCGAAACCCTCAACCGCCTTGATGTTCGGACCTGCGCGCAGCTCGCCGGTCAATTCATAGGTCCATGCATGATAGGGGCAGACCACAACCCGCGTACGTCCTGTGCCATTCACAAGCTGATGCGCCCGATGTTGGCAGACATTATAGAAAACTCGGATTTTATCGTCACGTCCCCGAATTGCGAACAGGCTTTCGCCCGCAATCTCAAAGGTTGCATAATCGCCTGTCTCTTTAAGTTCTGAAGCATGACACCCGAATTGCCATGTCTTAGCCAGAAGACCCTCTGTCTCCAAACGAAAGACAATCGGATCGGTATAATACCGTGCCTCCAAGGATCGGACGGGGGCGCTCATGTGTTGTCCTCATAATAAAGGCCGAGCTGATGGCGGCGCTTGTGGAATGTCTCGACGCGCTCGACGATCTCGTCACTGGCAACCGCGATAACGAACGAAAGCAACGCCTCCAACAGCGCGATGATACTGACGGATGAAGGGAAAAACTGCGGCGTATCCACGGAAACCACAAATCTATGGTCTGCATCGCGGATGATCGGGCTTGCGGGACTGTCGGACAAGGCTATGATTGCCATACCTTGCTCCCGCGCGATTTTGACGGCTTCAACCACCTCGGATCGATAGGGTTTGCAAGTAACCGCAATCAGTACGTCACGCTTGTCAGCCCAAGCCAGATCATCCACCGGCGTAGAGCCGGGGCGCGGGATTGCATGGAACTGCTTCATGCCCGTCGAGGCCAGATAGGTGAAATTACGCGCATTGGCATTGTTCACTCCAACGCCCAGTGTAAAGACACTGCGGGACGCCCATATGGCCTCAGCAGCGGCTTTTAGATCGCCGGTAGAGATTCCGGCAAAGGTCTCCTCAATATTAGCCAGCACATCCCGAACCATATCGGCATACAAGCCACCAAGATCGCCCGTCTTGCGAATACCTTGCAACCACCGTGCGCGGTCGGGAAAATCCGCTGCACCCTGTCGGATCGCTTCACGAAAGGGTGCGCGGAAATCTTCATAGCCCTCAAAGCCCACCTGCCGTGCCATGCGCACCACGGTGTTTGGCTTGACCTTTGCTGCCTTGGCGATTTCGCGCACAGTGAAGATGCCTATGTCACGAGGGTTCTCAAGCACATAGGTCGCCGCCTTACGTGCCTCCGGTGTCAGGTAGGAAAGCTCATCCACCAGCCTTTCCAGAACCACATTTGATACATTTGTCCCATTCATAATTGACGATGGTATTTTTGTTTGATTAGCCTGTCGAGAGGAAATCCAACCAAAAAATGAGGTGTGCCGGGTGGCAAACAAATTTCCAACGCAAGCCCGTATCGTCATTGTCGGCGGTGGCGTAATGGGCGTGGGCCTCGCCTATCATCTGGGGCATGAGGGCTGGGGAAATGACACCGTGCTGTTGGAGAAGGCCGAATTGACCAGCGGCAGCACATGGCACGCAGCGGGGCAAATCACCCATTCCACATCCAGCTTCGGCCTTGGAAAATGTGTCGATTACAATATCGGATTGTATTCCGGCGGACTTGAAGCCGAGACGGGACAGCCAGTCACATGGCATGGCTGTGGCTCGTTTCGGTTGGCCTATACCGAAGACGAGATGGATTGGCTGCGTCACACGCTCTCTGTTGGTCGCGCGCTTGGGTTTAACATCGAACTCGTTGGCCCAGAACGGATCGCTGAGTTACATCCGTTCTATAATCTTGATGGCGTGCTTGGTGCGCTTCATACGCCCGATGACGGCCATGTCGATCCGACCAATGTGACGATGGCGATGGCGGCCGGCACTCGGAAAAAGGGTGTGCAGATCATCCGCCAATGCCGCGCAACAAACATCACGCAAGCATCAAACGGCGAATGGATCGTCGAAACTGACAAGGGTACGATCACCTGCGAGCATGTCGTCAATGCCGGTGGTACTTATGCGCGGCAGATGGGGGAGTGGTCGGGTCTACAACTGCCCATGACCTCAATGACCCATCATTATTTTGTCACCGAACCTGTTCCGGAATTTGAGGCACTCGACCGCGAACTGCCCGTTATTCGTGATGACAAGAAAGTCTCAGGTTATATCCGCATGGAGCAAAAGCGCGGCCTGATCGGGATTTACGAAAAAGAAAATCCGAACTCTGTCTGGCACGATCACTGCCCTTGGGAATATGAAAATTGGCTGTTTGATGCTGATTATGATCGTGTCATGCCGTGGCTGGAAGAAAGCATGAAGCGAATGCCGATTTTTGCTGAACTTGGCATACAACGCGAAGTGCATGGCGCAATCAGCCATCCCCCTGACGGCAATCCGTTGATTGGCCCGGCTCCCGGTGTTCGTAATTACTGGTGCTGCTGTGGCACGCAAATTGGCATCGGATGGGGGCCGGGGCTGACCCGTGAACTGGCCCGCTGGATAGTGCATGGGGCCGCCAATATTTCAATGCGCGAGTACGACCCCCGTCGTTTTGGCAGCTATGCGACGAAGAAATGGCAGGTGGTCAAAGCCGAAGAGGATTACTGTCTGCGCCATGAAATCCCGTTCCCGCATTTCAACCGCCTTGCAGGCAGGCCGATCAAACCTTCCCCGATCTATGATCTGCTGAAAACCAAAGGTGCGGTCTATGAGGAGGTTTACGGCTTCGAGCGCCCGCGCTGGTTTGCCCGCGATGACGTAGAACAACAAGACCACTATTCCTTCAAGCGCACCGTGGTCGATGACATGGTTGCCGCAGAGGTGAAGGCAGTCCGCGAGGCGGTCGGCATCATGGACGTCACCGCCTTCACCAAAGTAATCGTTGAAGGACCGGACGCTTATGCCTTGCTGGATCGGTTGACAGCAAACCGGATGCCACAAAAGGTTGGGTCCATAACTCTGACCCATATGCTCAACCGCGCGGGTCGGATCGAGCTGGAAACAACAATCGTGCGGATGGCGGAGGACAAATTCTACCTGGTCTGCGCCGCGTTTTTTGAACAGCGCCTGCTCGATCACCTCGAACAACAACGCAAGAGCGAAAACGTCACCATCACCGCGCTCTCTTCCGATTGGTCTGCGCTATCGCTTAATGGCCCCCGCGCGCGGGATGTATTGGGGGCATGTACCGATGCAGACCTATCAAATGCGGGGTTCCGCTGGTTATCGGCTCAGGAAATCACCGTCGCCGGTCATGCGGTATGGGCCTTCCGTATGTCTTATGCGGGTGAGTTGGGGTGGGAATTGCATATGCCCCATGCGGCTTGCGTCGATGTATACAACGCCTTGTGGGCGGCGGGTGAAGCCCATGGGATCACTGATTATGGCAGCTTCGCCATGAACGTGATGCGTATGGAAAAGGGTTTCAAGGGCGCGGGCGAGTTGACCAATGAAGTCACACTGACCGAGGCCGATGTGCTGCGATTTGCACGAACAGACAAGGATTATCTGGGCCGCGACAAAACCCTCAACACTGATTTACCCTGGGTTTGCGCCTATCTTGAGATTGAACCGGATGGCAACACAGACGGCCATGGCGGCGAGGCCGTGATGATGAATGGGCGTGTGGTCGGTTCAACAGCGTCGGTGGTCTATGGGCCGACAATCAGGAAGATTCTGGCTTTTGCTTATGTAAAACCAGAAGCTGCCGAACCCGGCAAAGTGCTGGAGGTGATAATACACGGCCAGCCGCGCGCCGCACTCGTGCTGGGCGAACCGGCCTATGACCCCCAAAGCCTCAACCCCCGTACAGACGTAGAGTACATGCAATGACCCTGCCCAAGACTATGAAAGCGATGGTCACGGTGGGCCATGGTGGCCTCGACAAAATGGTCTTTCACGAAGATTGGCCACGACCGGGCCCAGCGCATGAAGAGGTTCTCATCCACGTTGGAGCATGTGGTTTGAACAACACGGACGTGAACACCCGTTCCGGCTGGTATTCCAAAGCCGTGACCGAAGCCACGACTGGCGGGGCTTTTGAAACGGTGAATGATGACGACCCGACATGGGGCGCGGCCCCAATCAGCTTTCCACGTATTCAGGGCGCTGATGTCTGTGGAAGGATCGTGGCTGTTGGTACTGGCGTCGATCCAGCGCGGGTTGGCGAGCGGGTCATTACAGATGGATGGCTGCGTGATGCCGATGATCCGGGCGATATGAACAAGACAGGCTACTTCGGTTCCGAACGCAACGGCGGCTTTGCGGAGTTTACAACAACGCCTTCTTCCAATGCGGTCGCGATCAATTCCGACCTCACGGATGCGGAATTGGCGACATTCTCCTGCTCTTATTCCACCGCCGAAGGAATGCTGACGCGGGCAGCCCTGACCGCAGAAGATACCGTTCTGGTTCCGGGTGCATCGGGGGGCGTCGGAGGCGCGCTCGTCCAACTTGCCAAGCGACGGGGAGCACGGGTGATCGCCATGGCATCCGAAGCAAAGCATGATGATGTTGCGACACTGGGGCCAGACCTGATCCTGCCCCGCACACCGGATAATCTGCGCGCGGCTCTGGGAACCGAGAAGATAACTGTTGTAGCCGATGTAGTCGGCGGTCCCTATTGGCCTCAACTTATTGATATTCTTGAACGCGGCGGGCGCTATACCTGTTCTGGTGCTATAGCCGGGCCGATGGTCGAGCTGGACCTGCGTACCTTTTACCTGCGCGATCTGACCTTCACAGGTTCGACCGTTATTCCACCCGACGTGATGACCAATCTGGTCCGTTACATTGAGCAGGGCGAGATAAAACCCGCGCTTGCGGCGTCCTATCCACTGAATCAGCTTCGCGAAGCTCAAGCTGCATTCATCGCCAAACAGCACACCGGCAACATCGTGGTGATACCATGAAAATCACCCGTATCCGCATTTATAAGACTGACCTGCCTTATGTCGGCGGGGCTTATGTGTGGGGTGCGGGCAATTCCATAGAAGTAGCGAAAGCCAGTGTTGTTGTGATTGACACTGATGCGGGATTGCAGGGATGCGGTGAGTTCACCCCATGCGGCGAGAACTACATGGTTGCGCATTCCGAGGGAGTTGAAGCTCTGGCGCGTCTCGTCGCACCAACCCTACTTGGCGAAGACCCTCGGCAGGTCAGCAAGATAGAACAGCTACTGGATGACCTCGTTCAGGGGCATGGTTATGCTAAAGCCCCTTTTGATGCGGCGTGTTGGGATATTCTTGGCAAGGCTTGCGAGCAACCGGTTTGGATGTTGCTCGGCGGAAAACTGACCGATGGCGTGCCGATGTACCGGGTCGCGCCGCAAAAAGCGACCGACGAGACATTAGCCGAGATGCGGCGCTATCGGGCGGATGGTTATCGACAATTCCAGATTAAAGTTGGCAGCGATTGGGCCAGTGACATCGACCGTATTGAAGCAGGCGTCGCCATGCTGGAACCGGGTGAAAAAGCGATGGCCGATGCCAATCAAGGTTGGCGTGTTGATAATGCCATTCGGGTAGCGCGGGCGACGCACAATCTCGATTACATTCTCGAACAGCCTTGCCGGACTTATGAGGAATGCCAGCAAGTCCGGCGCGTGGCGCAACAACCAATGAAGTTGGATGAATGTGTAACGGGCATGGCAACCGCTCAACGTATCGTTGCGGATCGCGGCGCAGAAATCTGCTGTCTGAAGCTTTCGAACCTGGGTGGGTTATCGAAAGCGCGCCGCGTTCGGGACTTTCTCATCGAAAACCGCATCCCAGTGGTCAGCGAAGACACTTGGGGTGGCGAGATTACCACCGCTGTAGTCGCCCATTTCGCAGCTTCGACACCGCCCAAGTACCTTCAGAATACGACTGACCTGATGAATTACAACACGCGTTCGACAGGTGTTGGCGGGGCATGGAGCAAAGGTGGCAAGCTTTATGTACCGGACGCACCCGGCCTCGGCGTGACACCGGATTTCGACAGCCTTGGCATTCCGGTCGCGGAGTACACCCTATGAAAATCACCCGCATATCAGTTTATCAAATCGATCTACCGCTTGAACATCCGTACTGGCTTTCTGGGGGACGACTGAAATTCGAAGTGCTGGATGCGACGCTGGTTAAGATCGAGACGGATGCAGGAGTAACCGGCTGGGGCGAAGGCACACCCTGGGGCCATACTTATGTTCCGGCACATGGTCCAGGCATTCGAGCCGGTATCGAAACGATGGCGCCCTTTATCATGGACCTCGATCCTCGCCGTGTGCTGGATGTGGAGCGCGCGATGGGCCTTGCCCTGCCGGGGCATCTCTATGCGAAAAGTCCGATTGACATGGCTTGCTGGGACATCGCCGGGCAAGCCGCCAACCTGCCCATTGCGGACCTGATGGGCGGTGGATCGCGCACACCGCGCCCAATTGCCTCCTCGGTTGGGGCGAAGACGGTCGAAGAAACCCGCGAAGTCATCGAACGCTATCGCCAACGCGGTTATGTCGCGCATTCAGTCAAGATCGGCGGCGATGTCGAGCGCGATATTGCCCGCATCCGCGATGTCGAAGACATCCGCCATCCCGGCGAGATCGTACTCTATGATGTCAATCGGGGCTGGACGCGGCAGCAAGCCCTCCGCGTCATGTCAGCGACCGAAGATCTGAACGTGATGTTCGAACAGCCCTGCGAAACATTGGACGACATCGCGGCCATCTCAGGTAAACACGCCGCACCCGTTAGCGTGGATGAGAGCCTTGTGACACTGCAAGACGCCACCCGCATCGCCCGCGACGGGTTGGCCGAAGTATTCGGGATCAAGCTGAACCGCGTTGGTGGCCTGACAAAAGCCGCCCGGATGCGGGATGTTGCTATGGCCCATGGTATTGACATCTTTGTCATGGCAACGGGCGGTTCTGTTTTGGCGGATACCGAGGCGCTGCACCTCGCTGCGACCATACCTGATGCGAACTGCCACGCAGTCTGGGCCTGTCAGGATATGCTGACTGTCGATATTGCCGGTGGCCGTGGCCCCCGCAATATTGACGGTCATCTGCATTTGCCCGAAAGCCCCGGCCTTGGCGTGCATCCCGACGAAGATACATTGGGCGACCCGGTGGCCGTCTACCCATGAAGGTCAATCGCATCACCCTGTGGGCGGTCGATCTGACAAGCCACGAGACCTATTACATGGCCGAGGGCAAGACCTGCGCCACGGTCACATCCCATGTGCTGTGTCTGGAGACAGATACGGGATTGAAGGGATGGGGCGAAGTCTGCCCAATCCCGCATTACCTGCCCGCCTTTGCGGGCGGAGTGCAAAGCGCCATCACGGAAATGGCCCCGGAAATTTTGGGCATATCACCGTTTGGTATTGATACTTCCATGCGCAAGCTGGATGCATTTTTGCTGGGGCATAACCATGCAAAATCCATCGTGGATATGGCTTTGTGGGATTTATACGGACAAGCGACCGGCTTGCCGCTCTATACATTGTTGGGCGGGCGCACCCGACGCGATATGCCACTCTATCATTCAATCACCTGCATCGCGGCGGACGAAATGGCGCGCATCGCAATCGATGCACAGGCCACAGGTATTCGTCAGTTTCAGGTCAAACTCGGCGCGGATAACAACTGGGAAGCCGATGCAGAACGCCTGATAAAAGTGCGCGAAGCAGTCGGACCCGGCCCGCTGGTCTACGGCGACTGGAACTGTGGGGCCACGCGCCTCCACGCCACGCGCACCGGGCGGGCGGTGGCGCATCTGGATGTGATGCTGGAACAGCCATGCAAGACGCTGGAGGATTGCGCCGCTGTGCGACAAGCGACCGGCCTACCCATGAAGATCGACGAAGGCGCATTTGATCTGGCTTCCCTGATGCGCGCCCATGAGTTGGGATGCCTTGACGCCGTTGCACTCAAACTCTCGAAATTCGGGGGATTGTCGGCCATGCGCCGGGCGCGTGATCTGACCGTACATTTAGGTGCGGAAATCTGTGCCGAATGTACATGGGGCTCCGACATTGTGACGGCTGCATCCCTGCACTTCGCCGCCTCCACCCTACACGGATCATTACTGAATACCTGCGATCTGGCATCTTACGTTTCCCCGCGCCTATGCCCCGATGCCCCAACGCGTAAAAACGGTCGAATTGCGCCCCCTCAAGGTTCAGGATTGGGCGTCACCCCCGATCCAGACATCCTCGGAAACCCGATTTGGGAGGCAACCTGAGTCAACGCAGTAGCCTTGGCAATTTTGACACCGGCATCAGTTCCTGCACTCAAGGCAACCCTGAAATCAAAGATCTGCGAATTCAGGTCACAATTGGTCTTTGAAAATAGGAACAGGGATGTTCGCAAAAAGCCTTCTGATTGACAGAACGCGATCCTCAGGACAACCGTAGGACATGACACAACCCAAGACGCCATCAATTCATCAAGTCAGCAACCGCCAGACAGGACGGCGGGCGACAGGATGTGATCTCGTCACCTGAACGGCTGCATGGCGGGCAAATAGCCCGAACCCGATTGTTCGCAGCCATTCAGATAGACCCATGCCCTCAGAAAATCAGTACCGACTGGCCGTCGATATCGGCGGCACATTCACCGACATCGCAGTTGCAGATAGTAATGGTATCGTCTGTGCAACCGCCAAGACTCCAACCACACCGACCAATCCGACCGAAGGGGCACTTGCCGGAACCCGGATCGTTCTGGAGCAACTTGGGATTGAAATCGGCGCAATCGCGGCCTTCGTGCATGGCACGACTCTCGCGACCAATGCATTGATTGAACGGCGCGGCGCGGTGGTGGCCGGTATCACGACCGAAGGATTCCGCGATATACTCGAAATCGCCTATGAGCGACGATACAGCCAATACGATATCAATATTGATAAGCCTGACCTGATCGTTCCCCGCTCACGATGCTTTACAATACCAGAGCGAATGAGCGTTCACGGCGAAATCCTGACGCCGCTGGATGAGATGGCCATCGACCGCTTGGTCGCTGAACTGGATGATTCCGGAGCCGAAGTGGCGGCGATTTGCCTGCTGCACTCATATGCAAACCCGGTGCATGAGCAACGATTGCGCGATCTGATCGTCGCGCGCAGGCCAAATCTGTTTGTCTCGCTGTCCTCTGATGTCAGCCCGGAAGCGCGCGAGTTCGAGCGGCTATGCACTACGGTCGCGAATGCGTATATTCAACCATTGATGGCGACCTATCTGGCCCGTTTCTCCGAGACATTCGCAGAGCAGGGATTGCGATGCCCGATCCTGATGATGACTTCCGGCGGCGGCATGACCACGGTGGAAACCGCCCGGCGTCTGCCGATCCGGCTGGTCGAAAGTGGTCCGTCCGGCGGTGCCATCCTGGCGGCCCGCGTCGCCAGGCGGACCCGGCTTGATCGTGTATTGTCCTTCGACATCGGAGGGACGACAGCGAAACTGTGCCTGATTGATGACTATGCCCCGCAAACCTCGCGCAATTTCGAGATTGCGAGGGCCGCACGGTTCATCAAGGGCAGCGGAATGCCCGTTCGGATTCCAGTCGTGGAAATGATCGAAATCGGGGCCGGAGGTGGCTCTATCGCGTCGGTGGATTCATTGGGGCGGATCGCGGTTGGCCCACGAAGCGCGGGTTCCGAACCCGGACCCGCCGCCTTTGCCCGTGGCGGCGTTGATGCCACGGTGACGGATGCCGATGTGACGCTCGGATATATTGATCCTGAAAGATTTGCCGAAGGGCGGCTCCATATCGACAAACCGGCGGCCGAGATGGCACTGACCCGCTCGATTGGAACGGCTCTTGGGCTTTCCGCTGCAAAAACCGCGCAGGGTGTCAGCCAGATAGTCGATGAAAGCATGGCAAGCGCCGGACGGGTGCACGCAGTCGAGTCAGGCAAGGAACTGGGTGGGCGCACGATGATCGCCTTCGGCGGCAACGGGCCACTCCACGCAACGCGCGTTGCGCGCCGGGCCGGTATATGCCGCATCCTGATTCCACCCGAACCGGGAGTCGGATCGGCGGTCGGCTTTCTCGACGCACCAATATCGTTTGAGCTGGTTCGTAGCCGCTATACCCGCCTCGATAAACTCGATCCGGGTGCTATCAATGCGCTGTTCGATACGATGGAGGCGGATGCAACCAGCGTCGTCTGCAGCGGGGCGCCAGAGGCAGCGTTGTCAATCCAACGAACCGCTTTTATGCGTTATCACGGGCAGGGCCACGAAATCGAAATCACCCTGCCCGACCATGCGCTTACCGAACGTGATAAAGTGGCACTGCGCGAGGCATTCGAAATAGCCTACAGCGCGCAATTCTCACGCCCGGTGCCGGGGATGAGCATCGAAATCCTGAACTGGTCAGTGTTGGTTTCAACACCCGCCAAACCCCTTTCAGCTATCAGCGACACGCCATTCGCACGATCCATTCAGCCCTGCGAAACGCGCATGATCCAGTGCGACATAACCGGCAATCTCATCGAAGCCGGAATTGTCTTCCGCGCAGACCTGTACCCCGGTGACACCCTGAAAGGCCCGGCGCTTATTGTCGAGCCACAGACCACAACGCTGGTGAGTGCTGATTTCGAACTATCAGTCGATGAACACCGAAATCTCGTTCTTGAACGAAGGAAGGGGCGGCCATGAAACACGACGCCACAACGCTGCAAGTCATGTGGAATCGACTCCTGTCTATCGTCGAGGAACAGGGGCAGGTACTTATCCGTGCCGCATTCAGCCCAATCGTGCGCGAGTGCGGCGACATTTCTGCCGGTATCTTCGATCTTCAGGGACGTATGATTGCACAGGCCGTTACCGGAACACCGGGCCACATCAATACGATGGCCGAAGCGGTCAAGACCCTGCTGACGCTGTTCCCGGTGCATGATATGAAACCCGGCGACATCTATTTGACCAATGATCCGTGGATCGCGTCGGGGCATCTGAACGATTTTCTGCTGTTGATGCCGTCCTGGTATGAAGACCGGGTCATCGGCTTTACTTCCTGCACCTCTCATCTTGTCGATCTGGGTGGCAAAGGCATGGGGCCAGAGGGAACAGACATCTTCGACGAAGGCTTGCGGGTTCCTCCCTGCAAGCTGGTCGATGCAGGCGAAGTCAATGCGTTATTGGTGGATATCGTAAAGGCAAACTCGCGCGAACCGATTGCCAATGAGGGCGATATTTACGCACTGATCGCCTGTTGCGAAACCGGTAGCGCGCGGTTGTCAGGGATGATGGCCGAATTCGGTCTCAGTCGTCTCGACCCCTTGGCTGACCACATTATCGAAACATCCCACCGGGGGACGCTGGCGGCGATTGCCGACGTGCCGAAAGGCGTTTATCGCAATCGCCTGATGGTCGATGGCTACGAGAATGACATCGAACTCGTTGCGACGCTGACGATAACAACGGATGGTATCACGCTCGATTTTGATGGGACGTCAGGCTGTTCGCGTTACGGCATTAATGTGCCACTCAACTATGCGACGGCCTATTCGGTATTTGCGATGCGGTGCATAATCGGTTCCGATATTCCCAATAATGCAGGGTCGCTTGACCCCTTTCGTGTTGTTGGCCCAAAGGGCTGCATCCTGAATGCACAGCCACCTGCTCCCGTGGCGATGCGACATACGCTGGGGCAGATGACACCTGACCTTGTGTTTGGGTGCCTGCATCAGGCGTTGCCCGACCATGTGCCGGCGGAAGGGGCGTCCGCCATGTACGACCTGCCATTGCGCAATGCACCCGAAGTCGCCCGTGAAGGCGGCGAAGCCTTTGCCATCGAATTCGTTCATAACGGAGGTACAGGCGCACGCCCGTTCAAGGACGGGCTATCAGCAACAGCCTATCCCAGCGGCGTCCTCGGCTCGCAGGTTGAAATCAGCGAGAGCGTTGCGCCAGTGCTCATCAAGCGCCGCGAACTACGCCCGGATAGCGGCGGCGCAGGACGCACACGCGGCGGCCTTGGTCAGCATATCGAAATCGGATCAGCAAACGGGAATCCGTTCTTGCTGTTCCTCTCGGTCGAGCGGGTAAAATATCCAGCCAAAGGCCGTGCAGGTGGACAGGCCGGAATGCCGGGACGCATCCGCGTTGGTGATGGTCCCGACTTGCCAAGCAAAGGCGAAGTTCGGGTCGAAGCAGGGCAAACCTTGATCTTCGAAACCCCCGGTGGCGGTGGTTTTGGGCTAGCGGAAGAACGCCCACGCCCAGCGGTTGCCCGCGACGTGCAGGACGGTATCGTCAGCATCAGCGCCGCGCGCGATTATTATGGATGGAGTAGCGAATGAAACCGGTTCCCCATATCGCGGCGCTCGCTCCGTATGCCTTGGCGAATCTTGCGCCTGGCCTGACCTCGCTGGCCCAGAACGAAAGCCTGCGCCCTCCGAGTCCGAAAGCACTTGAAGCCGCCCGAAACGCCCTGTCCGAAACGCATCTTTATCCCGACCCTGACTGGACTGATCTACGGACGGTTATTTCCGACGTCCATTACATTACATGCGGGACGATATTGTGTGGTGCGGGATCAATGGAATTGATCGGCGCGCTCGCCTCGGCTTACCTTTTGGCAGGGGATCGAATGCTGACGACCGGGTTCGCGTATCTGTATTTTCGCACGGCAACTCAGCTTTCCGGTGCTGCATTCGATCTTGCGCCCGAAACCGATTTCACAGTCGATGTGGACGCCTTGATTGACGCGGTTCGCCCGGAAACAAAAATCTTGTTCGTCGCAAATCCGGGGAATCCGACCGGCACTCGCATTGGGCTTGCGGAGTTGCGCCACCTCCGTTCTGCTTTGCCGGACAATGTGATGCTGGTAATCGACGAAGCCTATGGCGAGTTTGCCGATGGTTTGGACGACAGCAGTTTTGATCTGGTCGAACAAGGAAACACAGCCGTGCTGCGCACGTTTTCCAAAGCCTATGGCTGTGCCGGAATGCGCGTCGGATGGGGCGTCTTTCCACCAAAAATCGCCACAGAAATGCGAAAAATACTGAATCCCAACAATGTCAGTGGTGTCTCGCAAGCCGCCGCAGTCGCCGCCATGCGCGATCAGGATTATATGCGCGAGACCGTGCGCAGGACCGCCTGTATCCGTGATCGTTTCGCAGACCGGATGCGCGCAACAAGCCTGCACATACCGAAAAGTCATACGAACTTCGTCACCCTCGCCTTTGACTCGGCTGGGGTCGCATTGGCAGCAGATGACGCATTGCGCTCAGACGGCATCGCGATGCGCAGCATGAGTGGCTATGGACTGGCACAATGCCTGCGCGCAACGATAGCAAAGGAATCAGTGATGGACCGTGCCGCCCAATGCCTCGAACGCTTTATGGGAGGATGGAAATGATGACCGCAAACCGGGGCATCGCGAGGATCGGCGTTCTCGTACCATTCACCAATACGAATCTGGAGCCTGATATTGCGATGCTCGCCCCGCCCGGCGTGTCGGTTCATGCGGCCAGACTTGGCGGTTACGACATTGATGCAATACCCGATGCTGACCAGATGGCGGGCCTCGGCGCGTCAAATATTGATGAGCCTCTCAGGCTTGTCGGGGGAGTCCGGCCCGATGTGGTTCTGTATGGGTGCACCTCGGCAACGCTGTCACATGGCGTCGCATTCGATCAGGATTTGTGCGCGAAAGTTTCAGCCCTCATCGGCGCAAGGACCGTAACGGCAGCAAGCGCATTGGTCGCGGCACTCACAATTCTGAACGTCACAAGGATCGCTTTCGCATCCCCTTATGTCGCCTCACTGAACGATATGGCCATCGCGTTTCTGGCCGATAGCGGGTTCGACACCGTCTCGCGTGCCGATTACCCCGTGGCACTTGGCAATTACGGTCAAGGAGAGCTAACCCCGGAGGACGTGTTCAATCTTGGAATGCAGGCAAATAGCGACGATGCACAAGCCCTTGTTCTCTCCTGCACCGATATGCGTAGCGTAGAGATCATTGAGAGGCTCGAAAAAACAATCGGCAAGCCTGTCGTCACGTCGAACCAGGCGATGATGCGCGTAGCCCTCGATCATCTTGGGCTGTCATGCCCATACCCTGCCTTCGGGCGTCTCCTGTCGGGTTGAGCAATACCCGGAAAACGCCAGCTTACATGTTGCCACTTGCAATCACACGGGCGCACGGTACACCAAGCGAATGTCATTACGCTCCAGAAAACTCGTCGGATCTATCGTGTTGTTCGTTTGGATGGTCGTCTTCGCCTTACTCGCGATGGCGGTGATCGCGATGCTGCCCTCTCGGCCTCATGTATTGATTGAGATGGTCATGTATGCGGTATTGGGCGTTGTATGGATCGTGCCATTAAAGCCGTTATTCATCTGGATGGGCAAAGGGCGTGATACGAGCATACAAACAGACGGATCGTAGGGGTTGCTCCCGTCTGGCCGGTCGCCTATCTAGCGAAGCATATTCCAAGATAGACGGAACCAGCGCATGTATGCCCTCGCCACCCTGATCTCCACTGTCGCGACCCTGATTTTCTGGGTAGTCTTGGCGCATGTCATTATGAGCTGGCTCGTCGCCTTCAACGTCGTGAATCTGAATAATCAATTCGTCCGTTCACTTTATCACGGTATCAATGGCGTGGTGGAGCCGCTTCTCTCGCCAATCCGGCGTATTCTGCCGACCGCCGGGGGAATTGATTTTTCGCCCATCGTGCTGCTGATTGGTGTGGAAATCCTGCGGGTATTCCTGCTGCGCGACCTGATGGGAATGGGCTGAACAGGAACTGTCTGTTTCAGAACGCGCTTGGCAGCATCAGTGACCGTGAGTGGAAAACCAAAAAGGAAGCCGGTTACCTATGCTCGCCCACAAATTATGCTCAAAACTCAACGCGCGTTACTGCGCCAGCAGTCTGCCCAGCATCGCATTGAGAAGGATACGGCCCCGTGCCGTGGTTCGGATACGGGATGCATCCCGGATCAGAAAACCATCATCAATCAATTCATCCAGACGGGTTTCGAGCAATGGTTCACCACCGAGCGCCGCATAACGTGCCGTGTCGGTGCCTTCGGCAAGACGCAACGACATCATCAGGTATTCACTGGCCTGCTCCTCGCCAGTCAGCGGCGTCTCGCGCAGGATACCAGTCCCGTTCGCATCCACAGCATCCAGCCACGGCTCCGGCGCAAGAACAGTTTCGGTTGCGATACGCGCATCTGGCAAGGTTAATCGTCCATGCGCACCAGGGCCGATACCGACATAATCACCATAGCGCCAATAAACGAGATTGTGTCGGCTTTCCGCGCCCGGACGCGCATGGTTTGAGACCTCGTAGGCAGGCAGACCGGCGCGCTCGCATTCTTCCTGCGTCACGTCATACATCGTTGCCGCTGCATCATCATCAGGAACGCGCAGCTTGCCGAGACGGTAAAGATCGCCAAAGCGTGTGCCGTTCTCGATGGTGAGTTGATAGAGCGAGAGGTGATCGGCGGCCATGGCCAGCGCCTCGCGCAACTCCGTGCGCCATGCCTCCGGCGTCTGCTTCATGCGCGCATAGATCAGGTCGAAACTAACGTGGTCAAAGGCCGAACGGGCAACATCGAAAGCGGCCCGCGCCTCCGCCACCGAATGCATCCGGCCAAGCGCCTTCAGATCAGTGTCGTTCAGCGCCTGCACCCCCATCGACACGCGGTTGACGCCCCCATCGGCATAGGCCAGAAACCGACCTGCTTCAACAGAGGTAGGGTTGGCCTCCAGCGTGACTTCTGCATCCGGGGCGAGCGTCCAGAGCCGCGCGACGGCTTCAATCACCGCTGCGACTGTCTCAGGCGGCATCAGGGAGGGCGTGCCGCCCCCGAAGAAGATGCTATCCACCCGACGACCGGACGTGCGCAAGGCTTCCGCCTCCAATGCGCGGACGAGTGCGGCGCGCCACCGGGTATGGTCAACCTCGCGCCGGACATGGGAGTTGAAATCGCAGTAGGGGCATTTCGCAGCACAAAACGGCCAATGGACATAGATCGCGAAGCCACCTGCCCGCCAGTCGTCACTCATCCGAGACAGATGGCTTCGAGCTGGCGAAACGCCTCTGCGCGATGGCTTATCTCGTGTTTTTCCGCTGGTTCAATCTCGGCATAGGTGCGAGTTTCGCCTTCCGGGATAAACACAGGATCATAACCAAACCCTCGCTGCCCGCGCGCCGGGAATGTGAGTGTACCAAGCGCCACGCCCTCAAAATCCTCACAATGACCATCGGGCCAGGCCAGCGTCAGGGCGCAGATGAAGCGCGCTGATGCCCCCTGCCCTGCGTTACGCCAGTCAAGTTCATCGTGAACCCGCTTGATCGCAGTTGCGAAATCCTTTTCCGGCCCAGCCCACCGGGCCGAGAAAATGCCGGGCGCACCATGCAATGCATCGACCGCCAAGCCAGAATCGTCCGCCAAAGCGGGTTTGCCTGAGCCGCGTGCAGCAGCCAGCGCCTTGATCCGGGCGTTCTCAATAAAGGTGGTTCCGTCTTCGACAGGTTCCGGCAAGCCCAGTGCCCCGGCGGATACTGTTTCGTACCCATGCGGTGCGACCAATGCTTCGATTTCCCGTAATTTACCAGAATTATGGGTCGCGATGACAAGGACAGGATCGGTGGCGGGATCAAGATGGCGGCGCATGGAGCAAGTCTCCTGAGTTCAGACGAAAAATCAGGTACTCGCCCCAATTGCGTTCTTCTGGATCTCCACCAGTTCCCCAATGCCTTTCCTGGCAAGGCGCATCAGCTCGTCGAATTGTTCCTGTGCAAAGACTTCGCCCTCGGCACTCGCCTGAACCTCGACCAGACCGCCACTGCCGGTCATCACGAAGTTACCATCCGCTCCGGCTACAGAATCTTCCGGGTAATCGAGATCGAGAACAGGATGCCCCGCATAGATACCACAGGAAATCGCGGCCACGTGGTCAGTGATAGGCCAGTCCTTGATGTCACCTGCCTGTTTGAGCGCGGTGCAAGCCCGCCATAATGCAACGAATCCACCAGTGATCGCCGCCGTGCGGGTTCCGCCATCGGCCTGAATGACATCGCAATCGACAGTAATCTGCCGTTCGCCAAGCGCGTGAAGATCAATCGACGCCCGCAAGCTGCGCCCGATCAGACGTTGGATTTCCTGCGTGCGCCCGCTCTGGCCATTCTTGGCCTCACGGCGCATCCTGGTATTGGTGGCACGGGGCAGCATCCCGTATTCCGCCGTGACCCATCCTTTGCCAGTTCCGCGCAACCATGGGGGCGGGCGATCCTCGACACTGGCAGTGCATAGCACATGAGTATCACCAAAGCGCGCGAGGCATGAGCCTTCCGCGTGTTTGGTGCAATCCGGCTCCAGCGTAACGGCGCGCATCTGATCCCGTTCGCGTCCCGATGGGCGCATGTCTTATCCTCCTGATTTCTGGACATCGTCCTATCTGGCGGGAGTTGCTGCGTCCAGTCGGCAGACGAAGCAAGCGCACTTATCGCCACTTGATTGAACAACCCATACTGGGATGTTGTACCTGTGGTCCATGACCTGTCTGCGCAATCTGGCGCATGGCGTTCAGAAGTTCGGGGGTGCGTTTGGAAGCATCGCCCATCTTCGCATCATCAAGACGGCCCCGGTACTGCAATCGTCCCTGCCCGTTAAAGCCAAAGAAATCCGGGGTGCAGACCGCACCATAACTCTGACCAACCGACTGGTCTTCATCCACAAGATAAGGAAATGCGAAGCCATGTGCTTCGGCAAACTTCATCATTTCGGGCGGCGCATCGGCTGGCACAGACCGATAATCATTCGACATGATAGCGATAATATTGATGCCCTCGGCCATCAACAATGCCGTGTCCTGCGCAAGACGATCCGCGATGGCCACCACGTAAGGGCAATGATTGCAGATAAACGCGATCAGCAAACCCTTGCCGCCAAGATTATCTACCAGTGAATGCTCTTTTCCATCCGGGTCACGCAGCGTGAAACCCGGTGCTTGCCAGCCAAAATCGCACATAGGGGTATCGAGCAGCAAAGTTCTCTCCTTCGATCAGGTTCCCAGACCATAGGCATCAGCGATGATTTTCCAGCCCTCTTCCGCCGTTTCGACAAAGCGGAAAAGCTCAAGATCTTCGGGGGCGATAGTGCCTTCGTCAGCCAGTGCTTCGAAATTGATAATCCGCCGCCAGAATGCTTCGCCGAATAACAGGATGGGAAGACGCTCCATGCGTTCGGTCTGGATGAGGGTTAGCGTCTCGAACAGTTCATCCATCGTGCCAAACCCGCCGGGGAAAACCGCGATAGCCTTGGCCCGCATCAGAAAATGCATTTTGCGAATCGCGAAATAGTGGAAGTTGAAACACAGTTCCGGCGTGATATAGGCGTTAGGTACCGGTTCCTGCCGCAGCACGATATTCAGGCCAATCGAAGGTGCGCCTGCATCCGTTGCACCCCGGTTTCCTGCCTCCATCACGCCGGGGCCGCCCCCTGTTACTACGACATATTCCTTGCCATCATGCTTCAAGCATTCCTTGCTTACACGCTCGGCAAAGGCGCGGGCTTCGGCATAATATTTCGAGTTTTTCTTGAGATTTTCACGCTGGGTTTCGTTACGGAATGACCACGGCTCACTCCCTGGCTCAGGCAGACGTGCACCACCGAACAGGACGACCGTGGAGTTAATACCCGCTTCATCCAACAATGTTTCCGGCTTCAGCAATTCAAGTTGAAGCCGCACAGGGCGCATATCGTCACGGCGCAGGAAAGTATCGTCCCGAAACGCAAGCGTATAGGCGGGAGATTCCGTTTGTGGAGTCGAGGGTATTTCCTCGACCTTGGCAATATCCGCTTCAACGGAGCGGAGGCGGGATTGGTGGTCCTTGCGGCTCATATCAGGTCTTTCGCTATTGGGGCGACGCAAATGGCGTGGCACAGGGATGATACGTTGCCAACACCTTTCCACCCGTTTGCATTTCCGCTTTGTTAAGTTAAGGCAGAGAGGAGACGCCAACCTGGAGAAACACGCCATGAATCGCGACCAACTTCAATCCGTCATCGACGCTGCCTTCGACGCGCGCGACGATGTTAATCCAGACACAAAGGGCGAAGTGCGGGATGCCGTTGAGGAAGCCCTCTCCATGATGGACAGCGGTGCGCTCCGCGTGGCAGAGAAAGGCGATGGTGGCGACTGGGTTGTGAACCAATGGGCCAAGAAGGCTGTGCTGCTCTCATTTCGTTTGAACGACATGACCACCATTGATGGTGGACCCGGCAATGCAACATGGTGGGACAAGGTACCGTCCAAGTTCGAAGGCTGGGGCGCAAAAGAATTTGGCGCAGCAGGCTTCCGCGCTGTACCGAACTGTATTGTCCGTCGCAGCGCGTATATCGCACCGAACGTTGTGCTGATGCCCAGCTTCGTAAATCTCGGAGCCTATGTTGACAGCGGCACAATGGTCGATACATGGGCAACCGTCGGTTCCTGCGCGCAGATTGGCAAGGATGTGCATATCTCCGGCGGTGCGGGTATCGGCGGCGTGCTGGAGCCGCTGCAAGCCGGTCCTGTTATCATCGAGGATAATTGTTTCATCGGCGCTCGATCAGAAGTCGTTGAAGGCGTCATTGTGCGCGAAGGTGCGGTAATCGGCATGGGCGTCTTCATCGGCCAATCCACCAAAATCGTGGACCGGGCAACCGGGGAGATATTCATGGGCGAAGTACCGGCCTATTCCGTCGTTGTCAGTGGCTCAATGCCCGGAAAACCATTCCCGGACGGCCAACCCGGCCCTAGCCTGTACTGCGCCGTTATCGTCAAGCGCGTAGACGAGCGCACACGGTCAAAAACAGCAGTTAACGAATTACTGCGGGACTAGGGGTCCAGCTTGCGGGCCTCGTCGGGGAGCATGATTGGCACCCCATCGCGGATTGGATAGGCGAGGCCCGCGCGTTCGCTGATAAGTTCCTGCGCCTTGCGGTCATAACGCAGCGGGGTGCGCGACATTGGACAAATCAGGGCTTCCAGCAATTTGGGGTCAATATCCGACCGCGTTACGTCGTGTGTTTCGCTCATTGCAGACCTCCGCTTCCCTCATCGCCGGCGGCGTCAATGGTGAGAAGGGTATCCAGTGTATTACGCCGCATACTCAGATCTTCCGCTTCCAGCAGCGCCTGTTTTTCCTGTTCGGTGAACGGGCAGATCATGCACAGGGCGTTCACGATGGTTTCTTCGCTTGCTTTCCCGAAAGCATCCCAGTCCGTATCAAGCGACTTGGCTCTGAAATACCGCTCCACAATGGCAAGAAACGCCTCGCGGTCAAAATCTTCGCCGTCTTCCTGAGGAGCCTTGGTGTCGAGTACAAACTCTCCCCAATCCACCTTCGCTTGCCGATACGGGGCAAATCCTTCCACTTCCTGCACAACGCGGAAGCGGGAGATACCGCTCAATCCAATGAGATATCGCCCATCATCCGTTTCCGATAATGTGGTAATCCGGCCTGCACAGCCGATATTGAACAGCTTTTTGCATCCCCGTGTTCCACCGTCCCCGCTGGGTTGGATCATCCCGATCAAGCGATGATCCGATTTTATGGCATCATCGATCATCACCAGATAACGCGGCTCGAAGATATTCAGCGGCAATTTCCCGCGTGGCAGCAACAATGCGCCGGGCAGCGGAAATATAGGGATGACCGATGGCGCATCATTCGGAGAAAAGCGCGATGCCATCAGCGTCACGCGAACAAAATGGAGGACAGCTTGCGTCGTCCCGCCAAAGTCAACGGGTCAGTTGGGCCCAATGCTTCGAAAATCTTGAATAATTGCTGACGTCCGGCATCCTCGTTCCACTCACGGTCCCGGCGGATCAAATCAAGCAGATGATTAATTCCGTCTTCCGGTTGTCCCGACGCAACGAGAGCGAGGGCAAGATCATGTCGTGCCTGATGATCGTCCGGGTTGGCCTCTAACGCAGCAAGCAACGCAGCATGATCCCCAGTTGATCCAGCCTGCTGGGCAAGGGCGATCATCGAGCGGACCTGTACAACCATCGGATCGTCAATTTTATCCTGCGGGGCATAGCCAAGGGTTTCCTCCGCCCGTTCCAGATCGCCGGTCGCGACATAACAGCGTGCAAGCCCCGTAATTGCGCGCAGGTTTTCAGGAACCGCGCCCATGACCTGCGCATAGATTTGCGCAGCTTCGGCAGCCGCATTATCGGCAAGGTTTTGTTCCGCAATATCCAGGGCTTCGTCGATCTGTGCCTCGGCATCACTCGGACCCGCCGCATTGCTCAGGGTAGCGATGAAGCGTTCAATTTCACTCGCTTGCTGAACCCCCATGAAGGCATCGACGGGGCGGCCCCCGACGAACCCGAAAACTGCCGGAATTGACTGAACCTGTAATTGGCCTGCGATCTGAGGCTGTTCATCAATATTCATTCGCACCATACGCACCTTGCCATTTGTCTTGGCGACGGCGGCTTCAAGTTGTGGCCCAAGGGTTTTACAGGGTCCACACCATGGCGCAGTAAACTGCACTACGATGGGGGTTTCCTGCGAAGCCTCAATCACATCAGTCATGAAGCCCGCATCCGTGCCGTCTATGACCGCCGCATTGGCCTGCGCCCCTTGATGTCCACCGCCGAGTTCAAGCATCGTTTCACCCTGTAAAGTCCTTGAGAATTGGAGTGCTACCCCTCCAACCCATCGAAATTGATTTGGATCGCTTCATGCCCACAGGCCGCAACAAACCGCATCAGGTCTTTGGGTGAGATAGCGGTCGTTGCTTCATTGTGTAGGGGATGACAGTGAATAACGTCATGCTTCAGCAATGCCTCATCAATGGCAAAGGTGACACGCGGCACATCCCCGCGATTATTAAAGAGGCAAAAAGTTGTTACTGCGCCGGGTGTTACACCCAAAACCTCCAACAAAAGTTCGGGTTTACCAAAGCTAACCCGCGCAGCGCCGATCATTTTTTCCAGTGCTTTTAGATTCACAGTGCGTGACTCATCACAGGTGACGAGGAACAATCTGCCCTTCTTGTCTTTCAGGAACAGGTTCTTCGTATGCCCGCCAGGCAGATCACCCCGCAATGCGCGGCTGTCCTCAACTGTGAACAGAGGCGGGTGTGTGACGGTTTTCGTCGAAATGCCAAGGCTTTCGAGAAAGCGAAACAGATCATCGGCAGTTGCGGGAATGACCATATTCAATGCTCCATCGAGCGGATTGCGTTATGCCGCACAAGCAAAATGCGTGCTGCTTCCGCATGAAGATTTTCCACGATCTTGCCATCCAGAACCGCTACACCCTCGCCTTTCTCCTGTGCTTCCTCGTAAGCCTTGATCTGCGCCTTGGCGTGTTCAATGGCCGCAGAATCCGGTGCAAAAACCTGATTGCAGACGTCAATTTGAGAAGGATGGATCAGGGTTTTACCATCAAAGCCAAGGTTTTGGCTTTGAAGACAGCGTTTCCCGAAACCTTCACTGTCGCGGAACGCATTATAGACGCCATCAATGGCCACCATTCCGTAGGAACGTGCGACAAGCAAACAGTGGGTCAAATGCGGGATCAGGGCAAGGCGATCCTCCGTATGCCGCGCACGAAGATCTTCGGCCAGATCATTGGTTCCCATGATAAAAACTGTCAGTCGCGTACTCGCCATCGCCACCTTTTCGGCGTGCAACACTCCTAGCGGCGTTTCCATCATCGCCCATATCTGCGTCGAGTCAGGAGCGCCAAAATCAGTCATCAGCGTATCAATCTCTTCGATCATCGCCGCCGATTGCGCCTTGGGAATCAGGATCGCATCCGGTGCCGCTTCACAGGCTGCCCGTAAGTCATCCATACCGTGATCAGTATCCAGACCATTGATTCGAATGGCAACCTCACGCTTGCTGTAACCACCGCCCCGCACTGCATCCATGACAAGATCACGCGCCGTCGCCTTTTCTGAGGCCGCCACCGCATCCTCCAGATCAAGGATCAGGGCATCAGCGGCAAGCGTCTTCGCCTTTTCCAACGCCCTGGCATTGGAGCCGGGCATATACAACACCGAACGGCGCGGACGGAACGGATCGAACATGGTGACACTCCCGTGGAAAAATCCCCGGTTTCCTAGCGTATTCTTCGAGGGCGCGAAAGACTGTCAAATCACGCAAAGCGGCACAAACGGGATCACCACATCTCGCCAAAGCACATTGCAAAGAACATCACCCTGCCCCAAACCGCTCCATCCCATAGCGTGCCAGCATCCCCGCCTCTGCATCGTCGAAGATCATCATGGACAGTTCCCGCGCCATCACAGGGGCAAGCGTCACGCCGCTATGCATGGTGGCCACGAATAGGCCATCCATGCCCGGAACCCGCCCAACCGCCGGATAACCGTCTTCCGGTATAGGCCGTGCCGTGACGGTGGAGCCGTCCAGTGCCAACGTAACGCCGCCGAAGGCCGCGCGTGCGCGTTCTAGAACCCGCCTTTCCGTCTCGGCGCGTTCGGCATCAGACGCCACGGGCGAACCACCAAAATCTTCACCCAGGATCAGGCGTCCATCATCCATTTGCCAGACATGCAATTCGTCACTGGTAAAGATGCGCTGGGACAGCCGTGGCACCGGAGCCGTGCGAACAAGCAATCCCAGCGGCGCTTTCATCGGCAAGGGCACGCCCACGCCCGCCAGTATCCCCGATGTCGCCTTTCCCGCCGCGACGACGACGCATTCGGCATCGACAGGCCCAGCGGCGGTTTCCACCCCTCGCACGCGATCATTCGTCTCGGCAATCCCTGTCACTCGCACTCCCGTGCGAACCTCTGCTCCAAGCGCGGCAGCAGCAATCAACAGGGCTTCAGCGATCCGGTCAGGATCGGCAACACCCTCCAATGGCGCATCAATGGCAACTTCGGGAGGGGTGGCAAGTGCTGGTTCCATCTCACGGATACGCGCACGGCTAACCAATCGCGCCGTGTTTCCGCCCTCATCCAAAGCCTTGGCGACCGTTTCAATGCGCTCTGCTCCCTCCCAGTTCAACGCCCCACCAAGGCGCACCGGAAGGCCGTCAATCTCTTCGATTAACCCTTGCCATAACCGCATGGAATCCAGTCGAAGCGCGAAATACTCCGCGTCTTCGGGCCGATGGGCGTTAATCCAGCCGAATGACCCCCACGTTGCGCGGTTGCCCGGCACTCCCTCATCCAGAACGGTAACAGAGACATCGCGTTTTGCGAACGCATAGGCCAGTGCCGCCCCGATGATGCCTGCACCGATAATGGCAATGCGTGGTGATGATAATATTCTGCTCATATCTGCATTTTGCCGCCTCCAATCGATGAAGGCCAGCGTGATTGATGGGATTTCCGAAGATGAGACCTGCATAACGCTGTCACGGCCCGCCCACCATATTGGTCTTGCGTCATTCCACAGTCATGGCGATGTTAAATTATGAATGGAGTAATGCTGATGACCGAACTCTTTCGTAATGGCACGACCGCTTTACCTCGCCCCGTTGCCGAAACCCTCGTTGCCCGCACCCATGGATCGGAGTGGCAGGATTGCGGCGCGCCCGGTTTCTGGATCAAACCACTCTATGAGGATGCAACAAGCGGCCAACGCACATGGCTGATGCGCGTCGAACCGGGTGCCAGCGCACCCGCCCACGCGCACGATGAAACCGAACAGATTTATGTCATTGAGGGCAGTTTTTTCGATGAGGAAAACACCTATCGCCCCGGCGACTTTGCCATCCGTGCCCCCGGCGTGATGCATACAGCAGGCAGTAAAAACGGGGCCATCGTGATGCTGGTGTACAGTTAATCGACACAACTCTTTGAACGGATTCAATTACAGCAGTATTTCTCCTTGCCCTATGCGCCCGATCCCGATAACCCACGCTCAGCCAGAGACGCGGCTGGACGACATCCCGGTCGTCGCCTTCCGGCTGGCCCGTTAATGGGCGCATATCCCTTTGACAGACAGGAGACCCCGATGTCGATTACGGCTGAACGTAAACAGGAACTCATCAAGGATTACGCGACGAAAGAAGGCGACACTGGCTCGCCCGAAGTCCAGATCGCGATCCTGACCGAGCGGATCACTAATCTGACCGAGCACTTCAAATACCACAAGCATGACAATCACTCGCGTCGTGGTTTGCTCAAAATGGTCAGCCAGCGTCGTAAACTTCTCGATTACGCGCGCACGCAGGATGAAGAGCGTTATCAAACGCTTCTCAAACGCCTCAATATCCGCAAGTAATTTCGATTGGCGCGCTCAAGCTGGAAAGACAATCAAACCAAGATAAAGCGATACGAAATGGTTATCCTTTAGGCAATTCGTACCCGGTTTGATCGACTTTTACATAAAGCGCGCTTTTCGGCTTTCCGCGTCGGCATATTCGCCCGACGACGGCGCGGTACCGCGATGGGCTGCCTCCGCACAGAATAACACGCGAAGGCCACTCCGGGCACAGCAGGTGCGCGGAGCAGGTTCGGGAAGGGCCCGAACCTCATGCAAGGAAAATGCAATGTTCGATATAATCCGCAAGGAAGTCCCGCTAGGGGACGAAACGCTTATCCTCGAATCCGGGCGCATCGCCCGTCAGGCTGATGGCGCAGTTCTCGCGACCCTCGGTGAGACAACGGTTCTCGCCGCTGTCACCTTTCAGAAAAAGCCGAAACCCGGCATCGATTTTTTTCCACTGACCATCCACTACCAGGAAAAATTCTACGCAGCCGGTAAAATTCCCGGCGGATACCTCAAACGCGAAGCGCGCCCATCCGACCACGAGACGCTGACCTCGCGCCTCATCGACCGCCCGCTACGTCCTTTGTTCGCTGATGGTTTTCGCAATGAGACACAGGTCATCTGTACAGTTCTCAGCCATGATCTGGAGCACGCCCCTGATATGCTGGCGATGATCGCGGCATCTGCGGCGCTGACCATCTCCGGCGCGCCATTCCTTGGCCCCATCGGCGGGTGCCGGGTTGGCTTCACTAATGGCGAATACGTCCTCAATCCAACAAAAGACGAGCTTGAGGATTCCAAGCTCGATCTCATCATGGCCGGTACGAAAGATGCTGTGATGATGGTCGAATCCGAAGCTTCCGAGCTATCCGAAGACGAAATGCTGGGCGCGGTCATGTTTGGCCACAAGTCGATTCAGCCTGTCATCGATTGCATCATTGATCTTGCCGAAGCCTGTGCCAAAGAGCCGTTTGCGGTTGAAGTACAGGACAACTCGGCCCTAATGGAAAAGGCGCGCGGAATCGTTGAAACTCCGTTGCGCGACGCCTTCTCGACCCTCGACAAGCAAGAACGGACCAGCAAGGTCGCGGCAGCGAAACAAACCCTGATCGATGGCCTTACCGAAGAAGAGAACGAGGATAGCACCGCTGTCTCCAACGTGTTCAAATCGCTCGAAAAAGAAATTGTGCGTGGCGATATCGTAAAAACCGGCAAGCGCATTGATGGCCGTGATCTGACGACCGTTCGCGGTATTGAATGTCATGTCGGCCTGCTGCCCCGCACCCACGGATCGGCACTATTCACGCGCGGTGAGACACAATCACTCTGCGTTACGACCCTCGGCACAGGTGACGACGAACAACGCATTGATGCGCTGGACGGTGATCGCCGTGAACGCTTCATGCTGCACTATAACTTCCCCCCTTATTCGGTTGGTGAAGCAGGGCGTTTCGGCCCCCCCGGCCGCCGCGAAATCGGCCATGGCAAGCTTGCATGGCGCGCCCTTCATGCTGTGCTGCCCGCTGCCACTGATTTTCCCTATACGATCCGCATCGTATCGGAAATCACCGAATCCAACGGCTCGTCCTCAATGGCTTCCGTCTGTGGTGGCTCGCTGGCAATGATGGATGCGGGCGTTCCACTGACCCGCCCTGTCGCGGGCGTGGCAATGGGTTTGATCCTTGAAAAATCCGGCGAGTTCGCAGTTCTGACTGATATTCTTGGCGACGAGGATCACCTCGGCGACATGGATTTCAAGGTTGCAGGTACGGATCAGGGTATCACGTCGCTTCAGATGGACATCAAGGTGACGGGCATCACCGAAGACATTATGAAGCAGGCGCTGTCTCAGGCGCATGAAGGCCGCAAAACCATCCTTGGTGAGATGTCCAAAGCACTCAGTGCGGGCCGCGAGGAATTCTCCGATTATGCCCCGCGTATCGAGACCCTCCAGATTGCCACGGATAAAATCCGCGAAGTCATCGGCGCAGGCGGAAAGGTCATTCGCGGTATTGTCGAGGAATCAGGTGCCAAAGTAGACATCAACGACGAGGGCATCATCAAGATTGCCTCGCCGGATGGTGAGAGCATCGCCAAGGCCAAGAAGATGATTATGGCCATTGCTGCCGAACCGGAAGTCGGCGAAATCTACGAAGGCAAGGTCGTGAAAGTCCTAGATTTCGGGGCTTTCGTGAACTTCTTCGGCCCCAAGGACGGCCTCGTCCATATCAGCCAGATGACCAACGAGCGCGGCGCAAATCCGAAAGATTTCGTCAAGGAAGGCGACGTCATATGGGTCAAGCTTATGGGCTTCGATGATCGTGGCAAGGTTCGCCTTGGTATGAAGATGGTCGATCAAAAGACCGGCAAGGAAATGGAAGACGCGGGCTGATTTCTATAAAAAATCGCACACCCTGAAAATACAAAAAGCCCCTTTCGTGAATACGAAAGGGGCTTTTTTTGAGACTGCACTTCATCAACTTCACCTATGATGAATGTCACCGCCGCCTCACCCTACCATCATTTCTTGCAGAACCTCTCGTGCGGGGAAAATCACCTTTACCTGCGTTCCATCTCCGGGAATCGACGTGATTTCAAGACACCCCCCCTGCCCTTCTACAAGCCCTTTGCTGAGTGGTAATCCCAACCCTGTTCCTTCGTAGCTACGCGTATGGGAATTATCCACCTGTCGAAAGGGTTTCATCGCTTCGACGATGCCAGCTTCGGTCATACCGATTCCCGTGTCGCTTACCTGTATCGTCCAGGCGCCACATTCATAGAAAGCCTCTACAGAGACTTTTCCTCCCTCCGGGGTGAATTTGATAGCATTGCTAACAAGATTAATAAGAATTTGTTTCAACCTGAGTTGATCGGTGACAATCAGCTGGTCTTCATTTGGATTAATAAACTCCATCTTAACGCCCTCTTCAGCAGCACGTGGACCCAAAAGTCGCCGAACTGGTACAAAGACTTCGTTTAATCCAAAAGTATTTTCAGAAAATACTACCTCTCCAGCAGCTACCTTTGATATATCAAGTATGTCATTAACCAATTCGAGGAGGTGCATTCCACTTTGGTTTATATCTTTTGCATAATCTATATAAACCTCTTCTCCACGGCCTCTGACCATCCCCGACTTCATGATTTCGGAAAACCCAATAATAGCATTGAGCGGCGTTCGCAATTCATGGCTGACATTGGCAAGAAACTCGGTTTTTGCGCGATTTGCCGCCATGGCTTCGATTGTTGCCTGTTGCAAATGACGTTCATGCTCAAGAATATTACTGACATTACGGACAACGCAAACAGTCGTCGCCACCTCATTCGAGGTCATTAACGCAACTGAGACCAGAACAGGCGTTGAAATCCCATCTGGACGCAACGCTTCAACAGATTGAACCAACCCTAGATCCTGCCCGCTCGATGATACTGACCGGAAAAGATCAAAAACTGACATGCCAACCAAGGTTGCCTGAGGCAGAGCCAACAGTTTCTCTGCGGCAGCGTTGGCCATTATAATACGGGTGTCGCGCCCAATAACGAGCAAGCCATCCATCATGCTGTCAAGGATGAGCGCAGATTGCGCCCGCTCGCTCTCCAATAACCGAGTCTTCTCCCCGACGCTTTCCTGCATCGCATTGAAAGAAGACATCACGACGCCCAGCTCGTCATTCCGATTTACGGTAATGGCGAAAGGCTTGCCTGTTTCTTCCGTATATTGGATGCTTTTCAGCAATGAAAGCAATGGCTTGCTTATGAAAATCCGGAATCCCAACCACGCAGCACCGACAGATAAAAACAATCCGCACACCACGAACAAGGAGGACAACGCGTACCACGCGTTACGTAATTCCCTGATCCCGGATCGATCAAAACCGATTTCCAGCGTACTATCGACCCCGGTAAACAATGGAACCTTGAAACGGGCTTCGATCCCCTTGCTGACACATCCCAGACCACGAGGTACGGATAATGTGGTTCCCACATCATCCGCTCGCGTAAAAACCACGCATCGGATCGCTTGGTCAGACATCAGCGTGTTGAGCAGCTCCATGGGCAAAGGATCAGCCCAGGGATTTGCAGACTTACTTACCCTCGCATGACGTTCGAGTGCAGAAGAGACGCGACCGGCCGCGCTACCCATTCTGGTTGTAAGATTGTCTTCAGCCTCCAGAGCAGTCTGTGCCGCCAGTATCCAAACACCCAGTGCCGCCACCAGCAGAAAAACAGGCGCCAACACCAGAGTCATCTTGGAAAACAAACCAAATCGCCATGCTCTTTTTGGCTTTGGAATACTGGTCTTCATAAATTCCCGCCAACCAAAACTTCACGATTAGATTTATTTTACTGTCACCAAATTAAAACAGAGGTAGCCGCGTATTATTTCAGGCGCTTTACCTTCCCGGCTTTCATAAGCTTCATAAGTGCATCGCGATTTCCGATCTCGCGACGCAACATCATGTAATCACCTTCATGGGGAGCAATGTAGAAATCGGCATTCTGTTCATTGCCTTCCGCATCACTCAAAGTGATACAAAGAACGTAGTTCTTCCCCATCATCAGGATCATCGGGTGGGTTTTGACAGGATAAAGCTTTTGGACCTGACCTGTTTCCAGATCGAGATCCAATACCGCGCCATCAACCAGGCTACGCTCTACGTATTGTTGCATCGCTGCCTGCAATTCGGCTTTCTTGAGTGCACCAGCATTTGATGGGCCCGCAAATGCAATCGCCATCACCATAAATAGAATGATCCGCATACGATTAATCCCCAATAGCAAGGATTACAGTTTTAAATGCCGTTAGTTAAAGTTGGTTGAATAACACGCTGGTCTTTGACTTTGGGCATCATGCATATTTCCCTTCGGTTCAGTGGACGGGTATGGCAAATGAGATCGTCAGCTATTCCGGGGAACACAGCTATGCCGCAGAACCTCACCGTCATCGATCATCCGTTGATTGAGCACAAGTTGACACTCATGCGCGATAAAACAGCATCGACCGCCAGCTTTCGCCGTCTGCTGCGCGAGATTTCTATGCTGTTAGCCTATGAGCTACTAAGGGACATGAAGATGGAGTCGGTGGATATCGAAACTCCCGTCGCACCGATGCAGGCGCGACAAATACAGGGTAAGAAGGTTTGCTTTGTCTCGGTGCTTCGTGCGGGCGATGGACTTTTGCAAGGGTTGCTTGACCTTGTGCCTGTGGCACGGGTCGGACATATCGGCCTCTATCGCGACCCCAAGACGCTGCAACCAGTCAGCTATTATGGCAAATTGCCTGAGAATATGAGTGAACGCACGACAATCGTGGTCGATCCAATGTTGGCAACGGGTGGTTCAGCGGCGGCAGCGGTAACAGAAGTGAAAAAAGCGGGAGCAAGAGATGTGCGGTTCCTTGCACTCGTTGCCGCCCCGGAAGGCTATGAAACCTTTCACGCCGCGCACCCGGACGTTCCAGTCTTCACAGCAGCGATGGACGAGCGGTTGAACGAGAAGGGTTATATCGTGCCAGGACTAGGGGATGCGGGCGATCGGCTGTTTGGTACAAAATAGGATTATCCTGGCATCATGCAACTCCATAGACGCAGGCTTCGGGGAGCACAATTAGAGAATGATTAGTGAACAATTTGGATCAGTAATTTTGCCAGGATTCGCGCATCTCTGACACTTCTGGCTCACCCGGATCGTCGATCACACTAACCGAATCGTGCTTTCAGCTCCGCAACGATTTCCGGCGTCAGCATCCGCTTTCGGGTTTGCTTCAGCAGAACGAGCAGCTTGGCTGTTTCCTCCAGTTCCTCCGCCGCATAAACTGCTGATTGCAGGTCTTTCGCACTGACGACAGGGCCATGATTTTCCAGCAGCACCGCCGAACAGTCACCATTGAGGTTTCGGATCAGATCACCCGCTGCGGAATCGCCGGGATGGACATAGGGGACCATTTTCACAGTCCCGACCCGCATGACGACATAAGGGGTCAGGGGCGGGATACAGTCTTCGGGATCGGTGGTTTCCAGACACGAAAGCGCCGTCGCGAAAGTAGAATGCAGATGCACAACTGCACCAGTATCAGGGCGGGTGTCATAAAAGGCGCGGTGCAGAAAGACTTCCTTCGATGGCTTATCGCCGTCCAGATGTCGCCAATCAGCATCAAGATGCGAAAGGCGCGCGGGATCAAGATTGCCAAGTGAGGAATTTGTTGGGGTCATCAAAAACCCGCCATCAGGCAATGCCGCCGAGATATTACCTGCGCTGCCGACAGAATATCCCCGGTTAAACAGGGATTCGGCAAGGCGCACCATCTCACTGCGGAGCGTGGCTTCATCCATCCTGCGATCCCCCCAGAACGTTCAGAGCTTTGGCAAAGAAATCGGGCGCGCCGAAATTACCGGATTTGAGGGCCAGTGCGATAGGATCTCTACCAGCCGAAACAAGAGCCGGAACGCCGGGATCAATCTCAGCGCCCAAGGTCAGCGCACCAGTATCAAGGGCTGAAACCACTGCACCGGAAGTCTCGCCCCCGGCCACGACGATACGGCGGATACCGCCATTCACCAGTCGCTTCGCAGCCTCCCCAAAAATGGTATCGAGGGTCTCCGAGACACGCTCGCGACCGTGACGGTCCTGCAAGGCACGAACCTGCTCCGGGGAGCCGGAGGAATAGACAAGGGGTGCCTGCCCAGTACGGGCAAGCGTCCATGCAGTTATGTCATTGGCGGTGAAAGAACCGTCCATCACGGCATTCACATCAATGGGCAGCACAGGATGGTTCACCGCGTGATGCTCGATCTGATCGCGCGTAGCGCCGGAGCAACTGCCTGCAAGAATGACTTCCGGGCCATTGATACGGGGCGCAGAAACAGGGGTTGGCATCGCAAGACCTGCATCAAAGAAATTCCTGGGCAAACCAAGTGCGATCCCCGATCCACCGGTCAGCAGTGGCGCGTCTGCGACGGCCTTGCCAATCGTGAGCAGGTCATCGTCAGACACGGAATCAACGATGACAAGGGTTTCACTCGCGTTTTCAAGTGCCATGCGCAGGGCATCTGGCCCCGAACGCACGATGTCGGCATTAGCGAGGCCAACAGGGCCGCGTGTCTGGCGGGCAAGCCATCGACGCAAATCAGCGTCGGTCATGGGGTTGATGGGATGATTCTCCAACCCGGATTCATTCAATAACCGATCATGCACAAAAAGATGGCCGCGATAAACAGTGCGCCCCACAGTCGGAAAGGCCGGACAGGCAATCACACCCGTTACCCCAAGTGCATCAGCCAGTGCTTCACCAACCGGGCCGATATTACCTTCCAGGGTCGAATCAAAAGTGGAGCAGTATTTGAAGATAATCTGCTGACAACCTTGTGCGCGTAGCCAGCCGAGGGCAGCCAAAGACTGGGCAACAGCATCAGGCGCGGGGATTGAACGGCTTTTGAGCGCGATGACCCCTGCCGCAATCTCCGGCGGAGCATCCACTTGCGGAACACCAAGGAACTGGGCGGTTGCGAGGCCACCTTTTGCCAACGTATTGCCAATGTCGCTGGCCCCGGTGAAGTCGTCTGCGATAACGCCAAGAAGCATATCCGCCCTTCCGCCCGAAGCGTTCAGCGGCTGGGGAAGCGCAAAGCGCATCGGAGCATGTAAAACTGGTGCTGCCGGAGAGAATTGAACTCTCGACCTCTCCCTTACCAAGGGGTAGTTCTGAATTGATATACCTTTGATATTGTTCAATTATCTAGCTTTTTCGCTCTGGCGTTGACGGGATATTGACGTGTTTTACGCGGTGCTGTCTCTAATAGTTGTCTCTGAGATTTGCTGGCGCGTCTCTCCGGCGCTCTGGCGTCATCGGCACGCTAACGACTGCCTCAACCGTTTTTTCAATCGTCTCGTTCATCGAATGGCCCACGGTGTTTTCTCTGATTTTGAGTTGAACCGCGTCGGCAGGTATGTGTCTCTCGACTTGTGCGGAAACAGCATTCGCTACTGCCTGCTTGATGTTATCTTCGCTCAGCGTGGCGGTCATAGTGCTGTCAATGTTCATCTATTTCACTCTCCTGATCTTAGGTTTCATCGCTTCGTCAATCGCCAGTGCAATCGCGCCGCCCTTCCCGCCCGCGTGGGCGTAGGTTGTCTCAAATAGCTGCCGAGACTTCCACCCGCCCGCCTGCGCTGCGTCTAAGCTGCTCGCGAGGGTATCATGGGCAAACTTGCCAAAGGCGTGGCGTCCGGCTTCGTGGGCTGTCAGGCGTTCTATGCGAGCGGCCTTTATGGTCCGGTCCCATTGCTTCCGATGCCCCTGTTTGTCGGTGAAGCCGAAAATGTGGTTGTTTATTGGTTGGAAATTACCATCGCTTTTCTGGCCAATCAGGTGCTCAAGTTCAAAAATAAGTGCTTTTGGCAGCGAAACCACCCGATCATCGCCGTTCTTCGTGTCTCTCAGCAAGGCCGTACCCGCCTGTAAATCCACGTCGTCAGGCCGCAGTTTAATCGCCTCGCCAATCCGCGCGCCCGTCGAAAACATGAACAAGGCAAGCGCCGCAATCTCTGGTGACGTTGCGTGTGCGCGGAAGGCCATCAGCCAATCAATGTCCGCATAAGGTCGCTCCACGCGCTTCACCGTGAACGTCTTGACCCGTATTGGGTTGCACCAGCCATACCCGTGCGCGAAGTTAATCACGGCGGACGCGGGCGCGATAACTTGACGGTTCCACGTCGCGGGAGCGGCCTTCGGGTAAATCGCCTTCGCCGCTGCGCGGATATCGGCCCCGGTGATTAGCTTGATCGCCTTGACTTTCTTAAACCGTTCCATGAGCGGCGGTAGAAACCGACCTTCCCCGCCCTCTTCCACATATCTTGCAGCCGCATGGTGAAACGTCACAACGACCTCTGGCCCGTGGATTAGTTGGCGTCGATATTCGGTTTCGATCTGGAATGCCTTCTCGTCGGCTTCCCGCTGGTTACGACACTCAATGCGTCTTCGAACTCGCTCACCCTCAACGGTCCCGTCGATCTGGTAGCGACCTTCACCGATGGCTTTTGCCCTGAGCGGCATTCCTGCGCCCTCCGTAGCGAAGCGATATGCTTCGGATAAAATATGATTTTACCGCGCGGGTTTGCACCTGCACGAGCATGGCAATCCGGAAAGCGCTGGATCAAGTCTCGCAGCATTCTTTCACTGCATCCAAGTTGCTCTGCGGCTTCGGATATCGTCAAGGGCGCTGTCATGCGGCTGTCCGTTCGTCTGCGAATATGGGGCGGAGGGTGGTCATTTGGCGGTGTCCGCTGTGGCAGAAAATGTGACTATCTTCCGCGCTTCCTCATACCTGTCGAGAAGAATATTCATTGATAAGGCAACACACTCGTTGCAAATCCCTGACTGACTTCCGTCACGGTGACTGTCTACAGATGGGGAGGCTATAATCAGGGCGACCACATCCTGATCCTTGAAGCAAAAATCACAAATGAACTTCTTGTCACTCATCCTTCCCCCTCCTGTGGTGGGGTGGGTAGGGGCACGGCGATTACGCCGCTCCAATGAGTCGCAAACTCTCCATTGTCGGCAAGGTGGTATGGCCTACGGCAACCGTCTTCTAGATATGCTTGGAAACCTCCGGCCTGTTCAAAGATACATTTTCGGACAATCCGCTGCATCCCTTCGGTGTCTTGCACCAGCAAAGAAATTTTTCCAATTTGCGGAGCGCTCTCTATCGGCAACCACGCCCGCGCTTCGTCATGCGCTCTCACGGCTGCTATGGCGGCGCGGGCCATTTCCTCTTGCGTCTTTGGCCTGCCGTTCGGGTTGCCGCAACAGTTGCCCGGACGCGGGTTAATCGGCTCTCCATGTTCAGTGAAGTCGCATTCAACCTCGAAGTTGCCGCAACACTCTGGTTCTGGCTCATGAATTGCCGCTGCCACCTTCTCAACCAGCGCATCGTCGTTTCTCTTAGTCATGGTCTTCGCCTTTTGCCTTGGCGATTGCGGCACGGGCTGCGGATAGTCGCTGACTCTGCTCTTTAATTTCATCGCCTAGCAGCTGGGAAGCAGGCACAACTGGGTACTTTTCCAGAAGGCCTTCCAACGCTTCGAGCATATCCGGCGCTGCTGCGATTAGTGCGGCGTTGGCTTCATTCGGCGTCAGACACCTGCCCCACTCCCATCTTTCGGCCCTCTTTTGGCAACTTTTGCACGGCGACACTGTGAGGACGTGGTTTTCCTCTACGCACTGGTCTCCGCCTAGGCTTGCCGCACTGTGATCATGGATTTGCCATCTCCACGGTCCCGGCGTATGCTTGCCCTCACTCATCGTCTCTCAGCCTCTCCGTTAATTTTGCGCTTCCATCCGCTCGCTTTACTGCCGGGAATGATTGTGTTTCCTCTGGGCTTGGATTTTGCCCCGATGTGCTTGCGGTGCAGTCTGTCTGCCTTCGCCGTTGCGCGCGTGTCTTCTGCGCTCTTGGGCTGATGGCATCCGGTGCAGAGGCATTGAGCGTTATCGAGGCTGTTGTCGCCTCCTTGCCACGCTGGAACCAAATGATCGCATTGCCAGCGTCCGACGAATAGCTTGCACCCGCATTGCTCGCAGCGTCCATCCGCGCGGTCGAATGCCTTCTGCTTTGTCTTCGCGCTGAACTCTTGGCGGGGTGAAACGCGGGTCATGCCGCACTCCCAAATCCACGCTCTGCGCTCTTGTGGCTCGAATTAAAACTGCGCCAGTATTCGATCTTCATCTTAGCCGCTTCACGTAGCGAACGCAGGGTCTCGGCTTCCCTCGTGGCTTCGAACAGATTATCCAGCGCATCGCCGTATTGATCGCTCGCGTATGCCTCTCGCTCCTGTGCGGCGGCTGACTTTTCGTCACTCGCTTTCATGGCCAGAGACTTCACAACGCGAAGCATGTTCTCGCACTGCGTCTTGTTCGCCTGCGCAGCGCCGTAGAGTGGGGCACTGTCGATCAGGTATTGAACGGCCTTAGCTGCCTCGGTGTGGTGCATTACACGGCCTCTTTCCATTCGCGAATATCAACACCCGGAATTCCACGAGCACCGATCCTTGCTTGAGTCTGCGCCCAATCAAGGAGCCACGCTTCCAACAAATCATCGGCGACTTGTGCGACGTGAATTAACAGCGCCTTTCGGTCGATAATCGTGGCGTCGGTTCGCGTCATCATCCGAACACCGCCCGACGAAACCTTGCGCGTCTGCTTTTTCTTGGCCTCAATCTTCGCGACTTTGGCGTCGTCTTCGGCTTGGCGAAGTTCGGCGACTTCATTCGCCTCGGTCGCGTCTGTCTGTGCGGCAAGCTTTGCAGCTTCCGCCTCTTTCTCAGCAGCGATACGGCGGGCCTCTGCCGCCTCAGCATCGCGCTTTTTCTGTTGCTCAACTCGCCATGCCCCGGCAACCTTAACAGCAGCATCGCGCACCGCCTCTAAGCTTGTCTGGATGGGCTTATAAGACTTAGATATCGCGTCTGCCGCTTCTTTGTGCGGTCGGCGTTCCTCGGTGATTACCGCCGATACATCCTTGAGCGCCTTTTTCGCGTCCGTCACCAGCTCCTCAACGGCTTCGGCTTGCTTGTCGTTCGCAATGACGATGCCAACAGACCGTTCACGCAGCTCCTCAGCATGAGCCTCCCAAGTTTCGACTTTGCTTTCTGGAGGCGGATTATTCCCGCCGATCACAGCGCGTTCGTTTTCTAATGCTTTGGTCAAAACGGCACCTCGTCATCTACTAGAGGTTTTTCCGCGGGCGCTTGCGCCAAAGTTCCGGCGCGCTTTTTCCCAAGGTCCATTAGGTTATCGAACTTCGCCTTGTCCGCGTTCTTGAGATTGACGAGGTTATGGTTTTGCGTGGTCTTCCAGCCTTCCAAATCCTCGGTCGCGAATAGGCTGTCTTTGAGATAATCAAACAGCGCGGCGGGGTCTGG
>CALFFK010000118.1 GCA_937957975.1 uncultured Neomegalonema sp. | reverse complement strand
TCCGAATGGGGCGCGGCGGTCCATGCTGGATACCGATCCGTCATCTCAACAGCACGAATCCAAGGCCAGACCGCACTTCAAGCCATTGACGGGATCCTCGCAGGAAGACCGCTCAAAATGCCAACCACCTGAGCAATTACGATATGGGCGCACCCTGTACTTCCTATCACCACTGACAACAAGGCGGCCCAAATGGTTGGGTAGGTTTCTGCCATGGGCATCGCTGTCATTTCAGCGTATTGCGCCTACCCCGCCATCACCTGAATAGCCGCTGGTCCAATAATCACGATAAACAGAACCGGCAGGAAGAACACGATCATCGGTACGGTCAATTTGGCCGGCAGGGCCGCCGCCTTGCGCTCTGCGATAGACATACGCTCGCCCCGGCTCTCTTCGGACAAGACGCGAAGGGCCGACGCGATGGGCGTACCGTAACGCTCAGCCTGTACCAATGCGCTGGTTAATGCCTTCACCGCCTGCAACCCTGTGCGACGCGCAAAGTTTTCATAGGCCATTGCGCGGTCCCCCATATAAGCAAGTTCGGCATTGGTAAGCGCGATCTCACTTGCCAGTTCCGGCCCCTGCTGAGCGATTTCATCGGCCACCTTGTGGAACGATTTTTCGATCGACATTCCCGATTCCACACAGATCACAGTCAGATCAAGCGCATCAGGGAAAGCACGTTGCAGCTTGACGGTGCGCTTCTGGGTCATGTTCTTGAGAATGATATTCGGCAAGGCATAGCCGACCAGCATCACGATCCCGGCGATCATTGGATGTCGGGTGCTATCGAATGGCCCGGCATAAAAGACCCCGAAATAGATCAGGGCGCCGATCCCCATCAGGAACGGGGCAACGAGTCGGAAAAACAGGAAAACAATGGGCGCCTTTGGGCCACGAAAGCCCGCTTGCGCAAGCTTCATACGCAATTCGGTATTGTCCATCATGTCCTGCATACGAAACTTTTCGATAGTGTTCCGCATAACCTTGATCGTGCCGTCGTCGATCTGGCCCTTCTTCTTTTTCTTATCCTCAACTTTCATGCGGGCCTTCATCGCTTCCTTTCGGTCCGTGACCTGAAGGATACGCGATTGCAGCACCTTGCCTGGCCCCGACCGGGGCAGGAAGGCCACGACGGCCAGAAAAGCGGCCAACCCCGCAAAAATCTGCGCAAGGGTCGAGAAGTTTAGGCCAGCGGCCTGAAGAATAGCACTCATGGTCCTGTTTCCCGTCGCTCAGATTTCGATGTCGATCATTGAATACATCGCGAAGATTCCGATGCTCATCCAGAAAGCACCGCCCGCCAGCATCATATTGCCCTGTTCAGTCGTGAACAGCAGACCGAGATAATCAGGTGCAACCGCGTAGAGAACGCACGCGAGAACAAAGGGCAACGAGCCAATGATCATCGCCGACGCCTTGGCTTCGGAAGAAAGCGCCTTGATCTTGAGTTTCAGCTTCTTGCGATCACGCAGAGTGGTCGAAAGATTGCCCAAGGCTTCCGATAGATTACCACCGGTCTGTTTCTGGATCATCAGTACGATATTGAAGAAATTCACTTCGGGTAGCGGCATACGGTTGAACATGCGTTGCAAGGCATCTTCGAGTGTCACGCCCACCGCTGTGGCATCGGTCAACAACTTGAACTCGGTTGCCACAGGCTCAGGCATCTCGCGGGCCACAAGACGCATCCCTTCGCCCACCGGCAAACCAGTACGCACACCACGCACCAGCACATCAATGGCATCAGGAAAGAATGCGATGAATCGCTTGTGAATCCGGTTGATACGGAATTTCACGAACTTCTGCGGCAGAATAAAAACGAAGACCGGAAGCACGGCCAGAGCAAAGAGGAGCGGAGCTCCCTTGCTGTGGAGCAGAAAGACAATCGCACAACCGATAAGCCCAAATATCGCGCGCAGTTTGAACGCCGAGATTTCCATACGCGCCCGCGTGAGCATCATTTCGAGTGATGCCTTGTTGTTCCTTCTGGTCTGCTCCTCCTGTTTGCGGAGCTGATCCTGAATTTCCTTGCGCCTATCAGTAACGTTCTTCTTACCATTGGAGTCCTTCGCGGTACTGATATTCAGGCGCGATATACCGCCCGTGGCAGTCTGTATTCCGAAAGCGGCATACATGAAGCCATAGACCGACAGGAAAGCCAGCCCCCCCGTGAGATAGATGGTTCCAGTCGGACCCAATGCCGCGCTGATGGCCTCGAACATATTCGATCTCCTTTTCAGGCACTCGCCGCCAGTTTAACGGTCATTGCCTGATAATCCGTGTAGACGAGCCAGGGGAAAAGGACCGGGACCGCACCGTATTTCGCGAATACAGCCATTCGCTTCATTCCCGGCATGAGGTTTCACCCCTTCCCGAAGAAAGGGTGAAATCCGTCAGGATGTATCTTCTTCCATCGATGCAAGTGCATCCTGCAACTCAACATCCATGTTGTAGCTGCGCGCGCGCTCCCAGAAAGCAGGCTGGCCGATACCGGTCGAGACGTGCTTACCGATCAGTTTTCCAGCCTTGTCTTCGCCCATGATCTTGTAGCGCACGAGATCCTGCGTCACGACCGTGTCGCCCTCCATCCCCAGCACCTCGGAGATATGGGTAATGCGGCGCGAACCATCGCGCAGACGTTGTGCCTGAACGACCACATTGATCGCCGCACACATCATCTCGCGGATCGTCTTCGAGGGCAGCGAAAAGCCCCCCATCGTAATCATCGATTCCACACGGGACAGACCTTCACGCGGGGTGTTGGCGTGCAGCGTGCCCATCGATCCGTCATGGCCCGTGTTCATGGCCTGAAGCAAATCGAAGGCTTCCGGGCCACGCACCTCCCCCACGATGATCCGCTCAGGACGCATACGCAGGCAGTTTTTCACGAGGTCGCGCATCGTGACTTCGCCGCCCCCCTCCAGCTTGGGAGGGCGCGTTTCAAGCCGCACCACATGAGGCTGTTGCAATTGCAGTTCCGCCGAGTCTTCGCAGGTAATAATGCGTTCATCATCACCCGCAAAACCGGACAGACAGTTGAGCAATGTGGTCTTGCCCGAACCCGTACCACCCGAAATCAGAATGTTGCAGCGACAGGCAGCGGCGATCTGGATCACTTTCGCCGCCTCTGGCGTAAGCGCCCCGAAATTAATCAGATCGCTCATCTTGAGCTTGTCTTTTTTAAACTTACGGATGGTGAGCGTTGCGCCATCAATAGCCAGCGGTGGCGCAATCACGTTGACACGAGAACCATCAAGCAAACGCGCGTCACAGATAGGCGAGCTTTCATCAACTCGACGGCCAACCTTCTGCACCATACGCTGGCAGATTTCGAGAAGCTGAGCATTGTCCTTGAAACGGATGTTGGTCAGTTCGATCTTGCCGTTCACCTCGATGAAGACCTGCTCGGCACCGTTGACCATGATATCAGCGATGTCATCACGGGCGAGCAAAGGCTCCAGCGGTCCATACCCCAGAACGTCGTCGCAAATATCCTCCACGAGCCGCTTTTGCTCGGTGATCGACATGATGTGACCTTTCACACCAATGATCTCGTTGACGATTTGCGTAATCTCGCCTTCCGCTTCCGAACGAGCCAACGCAACGATGCGACTCATGTCCATCGCGTCAATCAACGTCGCAAAGATTTCGGCCTTGAGGTCGTAATAGGCTTGGTCGTGGGTGAATTGGCGATCACCATCCATCTTGGGCGGCGCAGCCTTTTCGACTTCGGCCTTCTTGGATTTGTTACGATTCTTGCTTGCGCCGAAACCGCCTTCCCCCTTTTCACGCATATCTTCGACAGCTTTTGGCTTGTCGGTGCGATCCTCCGCGCCCGCCTTGCGTGGCGTGCCGCGATTAAGGTCAGTTGGTACCTGCTTGTCCTCGACCACTTTGCGGGCTTCGGCCATCTTTATGCTGGATTGTTCTTCGGCGGCACTCTCAACGATAGACTTACGCGGAACGCCGGATCTTGGTGGAGCCTGAGATTTCGATAAATCGACATTCAGGGCATCAGTTGGCTTCTGCTTGACGTTCGGCGGTGGCCGCAACCCACCTGCTGCTCCCGGACGGGGCGGCGGCGGCGGCGGTGCCTTGCGCGCACCAAGGGTACGGGAAGGTGCACCTGGTGCCGTTGCCGGCAATCCAGAACCGTCGGCTTGATGGTCAGATGAGGGATCGTTCGTGCGCTTGCTGAACATTTCTGTGTTTCCGCCGTGAACTTCTGCTCGGAGGCCAAAGGCCAGTGCCGGACGCGCGTAACGACGCGTCCGGTAGTGTTAGAGTGACCAACAATCAGGTTGGGTCAGGAATTGCGCCAAGACCGCGCATTTCCCGACACCTTCAGCTCAACCTGTTTGTCGATGACTCCAGGCATCAAAAGCTTTCGCTATCTTCCGGGGGAGAAGCGTCCTTGGCTTTTTTCTTTTTCTTTTTCTTGAGCATCGACATGAAATCGCCAAGGCCGAGACTCTTTCGCTTGTCAGCGCTCTTGCCGCGACCAGCTTTCTTGAGCGAAGTCCGGCTGGCGGTCAGCATGTTGCAAAGGTCAGTAAGGTTTGCCACCGCCTCATGCTTGACGCCAACCTCCTCGATCATCTGACCATTATTCGATGCCTCACCGAACAATGTGGGATCGTAGGGGATAATCAGATCGACTTCGCGCCCGATGATATTCGCAATGTCGTCCGCCGCGATTTCCGGGCGTTTCGGAACACCAACCTGATTCAGCACGATACGCGGCGGATTATCATTGGGACGACGCGCCGACATCAGATCATGGAACGCTTTCAGGTTACGAAGGCTGGCCAGTTCCGGCGTCGTGACCAACACGATCTCTTCCATCTGCATGATTGATCGCTGAATCCAGGGCGACCAAGTATGCGGAAAATCAAAGACCGCGTAATCGGTAGCCGCGCGGATCGTCTGAATCATATCAATGACATTATTCTCATCGAACTCTGTCTCCACCTCCAACGAGGAGGGAGCAGCAAGAATCGAGAGATAATCGTCATACTCGATCAACAGACGCTGAAGCTTTACATCGTCCAGATCGTCCGCACCGCTCAGGGCATCCAGAACCGTGCGCGTCGATTCACGGTTGAAGTCGAGACCAGCGGTCCCGAACTGCACGTCCATATCGACGAGCATCACTTCCTTTTCCTCGACCCGCGAAATCTTCCAGGCCGCATTATGAGCAAGGGTCGAAGCCCCGGAACCACCCTTAACACCGACGAAGCCGATAGTGCGCGCCATGGGAGCCTCACCCGGCTCGGCAAAGACGGTAGCGATGGCCTCGATGATCTGGATCGGGGCCGCCGGAGAGACAATGTATTCATCCACACCCTGACGCTTCAGCTCACGATAAAGCGTCACGTCATTGGAGGGACCGCACACGATCACTTTGGTATCGGGATCACATACGCTGGCCAGACCTTCAAGCTCATCGAAGACTTCCAGCCCCGTCTCATTCGTCTCAATTATGAGAAGGTGAGGCGTTGCGGATTCTTCGTATATCTCAACGGCACGCTGCGTGCCGCCCATCGCAACAGCGATAGACGTACGGGCCATCCGACGGTCATAGGCAGATTCCTGAATCGCCGTAGCCATCGGGCCGGTAGTACAAAAAGATTCGATATCAATCCGGGGAATGAGGGTCTCAATCGGACCCGAAAACCCATGATCCTCGAACCCGGTATCTTGTGCCGCAGACGACATGGCAAATTCCTTCCTCGACAGGGTTACTGGATCAATGCGCGTGTGCCACGCGCGGTTGGTGCAGCAGTAGTGTCCCCACCTTCGCGATAAGCGTTGAGCACCCGAAGACGGGCGACTTCATCAGCAGGCGTCATCTCACGAGGTCGTGTGAGATCGGCAGGATCGACAATCATCAACGAGAGGTTGCTTTGATGCGAGCAACCAAAGGAAGGCGAAGCGGAGTTTGCGTGGTTCAACCGATAATCAGTTTGCTGAATATCGCCACAATCGTAGACCTTGCCGAGCGCGAATTGCTCGAAAGGGTCATGGAAGACGTTCTGCTGAGGTGGCGAACACCCCTGAAGTACGACGAGGACGGCGAAGAGTGTGGTAACGGTTTTCACTGGTTTTCTCATTTCTCGTGCCCTCTTATTCAAGGATAAAGCCGAAGGGAGCTTTGAGCGCCTCGCGAGCGCTGGCCATGTTTGGATCGCCTGCGCCATAGACTTTTTGCAGGCGTCCAAGCAGGTAAAGGTCGAAGTCACTTGCCGGTGCGAAGCCGTCGGTCGGCAGACGGAACTCCTTCTCCTGCCCAGGCTTGACGATGTACGGCGTCACGAGGATCACCAACTCCGTCTCTTGCTTCTGATAATCGGTCGAAGAGACGAGCTGACCAATGATCGGAACGTTTTTCAGACCCGGCAAACCCGCATGGGATGCGGAGTCGCTTTGAAGCAGCATACCGGCGATAGACATCGTTCCGCCCGAAGGCAGTTCGACCGTGGTATTCGCACGGCGCACCGAAATACCGGGGATCGTAATCTCGTTGAGGCCGCCGGTCGTGATCGCACCTTCACTCGTCAGTTCCGAAATCTCGGTGGACACCGTGAGGCTGATGCGCCCTTCACCAACAACGACAGGCGTGAATTCAAGCGCCACACCAAAGTCGCGGAAAGTGAAGCCCAGACTCCCGTCATCAGAGGATGTCGGGAATGGAAACTGTCCACCTGCGAGGAAACTGGCCGTCTCACCGGATACGGCGGTCAGGGTCGGCTCCGCAAGGGTTCGCATGACGTTGTGGCGTTCGAAGGCCTGAACCATGGCCCCGAAATTTACATCCTCAAACGATCCGGCGATGTTTGCAGCGATACCGCCAAGCGCCGCACCGTTCACACCAAAAGCGTTCGAGATCCTGGTGAAGTTCGTCAGCGGATCGAAGACTCCGCCCGTTGCCGCCGCTACAGCAGTATCCCTCGCAAGGTTGAAATCGACGCCGAACTGCTTGATAATCGACCGACGCATCTCTGCGATACGGACTTTCACAAGAACCTGATCGCCGTTTGTCGATGTGGATAGGCGATCAACAAAGGCAACCTGATCGGGATTGATCTCTAAACCTGCCGCAACCATCGCGGAAAAGAGGTAGCGGCGAACCAGATCGCGAACGGACTCCGCTTCGGCGGCACCACCCGTTTGCCCTTTGACAATAACCTCGCCCAATACCGACTCGACTTGGATATTAGATCCCGGAAAGGTCTCAGAAAGCGCAACCTCAAGAGGGCGCAAATCGTATTGAATGTTTGTATCAAGGCTCAGGATCTGGTTGCCAGTCTCATCAAAGACGGTCACGCCGGTCTGGCCTGTCCGCAAACCGATGAGGACGACCTGCCGCGCAGTCCGCAGGACTGCACGAACCAGAGTGGGGTCGGAAACGATGACTTCGTGAGCTTCGGCAGGCAGTTCCAGAATAGTGGATTTCGCGACAAATACCGACGCCTTTTGAGCCGCCGGACCTTCCCCGGTATTCTTGATCGTGGACGGGCCGTAAGAACCATCACCGCGCGCCGCAAAATCGCGACCTGACGGCGCAAAAGGCGCAGGCTCAAGACTGGAATAGGAATTCAGGACTGGCGCCTGCGATACCGGAAGGGGAACGACCGTTTCCGCGATAACTGCCCCACCAAAATCTGCGTCCGAAAAGGCTGGTTCAGCATAGAAAGGCGTCGCCGGAGCAAGCGGTGCAAGATGCTGCCCTTCAGGAAACGGAGGCGGCGTCACAGTAACCTGATAGGTTTCAACCGTCTGCTCCAGAACAGGGGAGGCAGTATAGTCCTGTGAATAAGTCGGGCTGACTGTCGGCGCAGCGAAACCATTATCAACCGCATACCCATAGTTATCTGATACGGTCTGACCTCCGTTGACATCGTCGTTCACATTGAACCCAACAGAATTGACGTCGTAGAAGCCTCCGGCTGGCGCTCCAGCATTGATAGCGGCCTCTTCGATAAGCGTATCCAGACCCGGAGACTGCGAAACAGGGGCGGACAGGGCATCATCGGCAAAGGCGTTCTGGAGCGTTTCCAGAGTGACGCTCTCTGCGCCACCCGGAGCCGCATCGAAAACATCTGCGGCCAATGGTGCCGCCACGATGGCGTCAGTTACCGCACCCGGAGTGGTTGGAAAAGCGTCGACATTCGTCCCGGAGCCGGTTGCGGTTAAACTAGGGGCACCAAGCTGGGAACCTGGATCACCATACTGGATCGAACCGTCGGCACCAACAAAATAGCTCGCCGGGGTACCGCCATCATTTGAGCGGATCGAGACGTCTGATCCCCGGTTGAGGAGATCGACCGGAGCGCCAGAGATATTCTGCGCGACGGAAGGATAGGATGCCGAAAGGCCGAGACCAATGGCGGTCAGTGTTGCTGCTGCTGTCGTTACGGGACGGCGCATTCTGGTTTCTCCCGATGCGTTAGGCACGCGTTTTTGGCGACAGGTTCGAATAATCATTGGTTCCCCCCAGCATTCGAATCCGTATTGGTGGTGCGCACTACAATCGCTGCGCCATTGCGAACGAGGACAACACCATCGTCTTCGGGCGGAGGCGGAGGTGCGGCGGCAGCGGCCTCAACCGTCGCAGCCTTGGCATTGGCGGCGGCATTGGCGGCTTCAACGGCGCGCTGGCGCTCTTCTTCAGCGAGACGCAGGCGCTCTTCTTCTTCGCGCTTGCGGCGTTCAAGTTCGTAGGCTTCCTGTTCACGACGGAAACCCTCGGCTAACTCCCGCATCTCGCGGGCTTTTTCAACTTTGGCGCGGGCCAGAGCCTGTAGGTCGAGGACCGTCTTGGGCAGGATCTTATCCACGTCCTCACCATACTCCTCGACCAACTCTGAGAAGCTACGAAGAGACAAGGTCAGGAAGCCGCGTTCTTGTTTCGCGATCTGGCGGGTCAGCGCGACAAGCTCCACCTGTTCGGGATTAAGCTCGATCGTGGCGGTATTCCCCACGGCGGTCGCACCGTCCTCGCCGTTACTACCCTCTCTCAGACGTTGGTCGATTGCCAGGACGCGAACCGTCTCCATGACAGTCTCGGTCTGGTTATGGGTAATGGTGCGATCAACCTCACCCGTAGTCGGGTTGAATTCCTCAATGGCGATCTGGCGGGTCAGCAGTACATCGACATAGTCACCGGGCAGAATAAAACCACCGGCCCCGGTTACATCAGAGATAGGCACAGCAGAAGCGCGCATTCCCTTGCGCAGAAGCGACGCCATGACGCCCGATCCCTGAAGATCAATAACCTTGTCGGTGGAGAGTGGTTCACCAGCGCGCATCGAAGCACGGGACGCAGCGCCAATAACAATATCGATGGCCCCTTCGTCTTCTCCCTTGAGATAGAAGTAATCCGAAGCCGCATCCACGGGGAAGGCCTGCCACTTTATATCCTCGCCGGACAGGGTGCGTCCGATAGGAATGTCACGAGCGGCGACAAGAACATCAACAGTCTTGGGAGCCTCGACAACAGGCTTATCCACTGGCTTGGGCGCAGCGGCCTCTACCGGAATGTTTGCCCGGCTTTCAATAGCACCACGCATCAGCCACATGGCTGCCATAGCTGCGACAGAGGCGCTGGCTAGGATCAGAATTCTCACGCCACGCATCGCGAATCTCCTTCGATCAGATTTCCATCCCATTCTAGGCATGGGGGTGTTAGAAAAGTGCGAACACTGTCTGTTTCGTGATCAACGCACCTGAATTTACCTTTTGTTTGCAACATGATACGGAATTTAACCTTCTGAATCGGCGTTACATTCACGAAAAGGTGGATGCGAGTTTCGAAAAGAGGATCACACGCCCTTTTCAATTTCGGATACTATCGCCATCGGCTTAAGAAACCGCGAAGGCCACGCGTTTACCGCGAGCCAATGCCCCGTTCTTCCCGTAAGGAAGCCGCAAAGGGACACGGTGCAGACAAGATTCACGCGCAAGGGATTGATCGGATGGTATCAATGAGAATTGAGTACATGGATAACTTCTGTTAACCATACGCCGATACCAACAGCGAAGCGGGACGAATGCAGACATTCGATCCCGACGCAATTCGATAGTGGCAGGAGAAACAGAATGAACCGCATGACGCTTTGCGCCGCAGCCCTCGCACTGGCAGGGGCAGCAGGAGCATCGAGCGTGGCGACGGCTCAGGAGCAGGAGCGCATCGGCGCGTTTCGCTACTGGAGCGCCTTCACCTCGCAACGGCCCGAAGGCAAGGTGTGCTGGGCAGCAACGAAACCATCCGACCAGGATTTCAGTGGCAAGGATCGGGGCGACGTCTTTCTTATGATTACCGTCTATCCTGATACTGGCGTCGATACTGAGGTCAGCATTCTTTCCGGTTACGAGTACGACGAATCGCGCACCGTGCAGGCAAAGATCGGATCGCAGACATTCTCATTCTTCGCCGTCAAGGACGGTGCGTGGCTGGAAACCCGCAACGAAGAACAGCAGATCGTCAATGCAATGCGCAAAGGCGCGAAGGCAACGGCGACAGGATATGCATCCGGGGGCGGTCGCTCGACTGACACCTTCTCGCTGCTGGGTTTCACGGCGGCATATAACGCTGCAAAGAAAGCCTGCGGACGGTAATGGAAGCGCGTAGTCCATAATTCACCACCCGGACCCGACAACGCGCCCTTTCCTCCGATTGCAATCAGGCTCTGGGCCGGGTACGGATTCTATCTGAAACCTGTCCCGAAGAGGCTTTCCGCATGTCCGTATCGACCTACGAGTACAAGACCGTCGCCTTACCCCAGACCGTGCTTGCCAAGCGCAAACGCGGCATGAACGAAGCCGACCTCGTCGCCGAAACACTGGGTGAACTCATCCACATCGAGGCGGTCGATGGTTGGGAATACATGCGTTCAGATGTACTCGCTGCCGGGTCGCGCGGGGGGATGTTTTCGAAGGAAGCGAAAATCACGCATTATACCGTGCTGATCTTCCGCCGAATGCAGGAAGGGGCATGGCCGACAGAAATGGCGCTGCCACGCACCCCTGCCGAGGTCAGGCCAGAGCCGACAGTTGCTCCAAAACCAGCGCCTGCCCCCGCTCCCTCCAGGCCCGTCATGCCCCTTGTCAACGATCCAACCTCACCGCTGGCTCAAGGTGATGTATTGACGACCGGAGGCCAGTTCCGCGCCAATCAAACTATCGGTTCGTCGGGTCTTGCGCCACGCCCTCCATTGGGGTCTGCACAAGACTGATGGCTGGGCTTTAGGGTGCCTCCACAGCACCCGTCACCATTCGGTCAGAAAAGCTCCGGCAACAGGACTATCCCGCTTGGAGGGTAGTCCTGTCAGCCACGAGAGAAGATTTTAGCCAATCCGGCTTTGAGACGGTCAACCAGCGATGGTTCAGGGATAGACTGACAAAAAGCCGCCGGACATACCGACTTTACATCGGGTAACGCCGTCGAGGACCACTGATCGGCATCCTCGCTCTCACATTGCGACTCACATTCGTCAACACTTTCGAGAATAGAGTGGCCTGATTTCCCTAAAAGACCGTCGATCTTCACAAGCAGATCAGACTCGTCAAAGGGTTTTTGCAGGAATCCATTAGCAAGATCGACAACGGGATCGTCGAAGAGTTCCTCACCGGTAATGACAATGACAGGTAAGTCAGGCCGTATCCTGTGTATATTTTTGACCACCTGTCGGCCATCGACATCAGGCATTGACAGGTCTGTGATGAGAATATCCGCATGTTCAAGCATCTCGGCGTCATCCGAAATGATCCCATTATCGAATCCGGTAACATTGTGCCCGGCATCACGGAGATAACGCGTCACGATCCGTCGCAACGCCCCCGAATCTTCCATCAAAAAAACTTCTGCCATCGACTCTTCACATTGAATAGGACACGCCGCACCCAAAGGTCCGACGCACCAGAAGCCCCCTGGAGCTGGAGCAGGAGTTTTATGCAATGTCTGCGCCGCCCACGCATTGTTTGCCCATGTCAGGGCGTCCCCTTCCGTTGCTCTTCAGGGAAAAGCCCAATACGGCAAGGGCCAAACAGGTAGGGGATTATCCCTGTGTTTCGGCCTCAGAAGGGGTCTGGCACCGCATCGAAAGGGCATGAACGGTGCCCACCATCTCGCTTGCGAGAGCGTCAAGGACGAGACGTTGGCGCGCAACGCGCGATTTACCTTCGAACACCGCCGCAACCGCCAACACATTGAAATGTGTTTCCCCACCCTCTCGCCAACCACCATGTCCACGATGACTCTCGGAATCATCCTCTACTTCAAGGCGAATGGGTGCGAGGGCGGCTGTTAGCTTGTCTGTAATTGTTTCCCGAACGCTCATTCCAACTTTCTCCATTTTCAAATGCCGCTTCTAACCCTTTGGCATCGCTTTGGAAAGCCGCCTCCAAAGGAAGCCCGCGACATCTGGCCCCGCATAAACTTACCCGGCCCCGCTTTACGCGACGGTCACAAACGGTAGTATACGGTCCTCCCGCCGCAGGAGAGAACCGGGGAACGGTTCCGAATAAACGCGGTCGAACAGGGGATTGAGGGGATACAATCATGGGTACAGAACGGTGAGCCGTCTCGACCAGGAATTCGATATCAGCGTCAAGGCGGACAAAAAACGTCGTAACCGCCGCAAGGGAACCGGCGGAGCCTTTACCGATTCGAGCCGGCCCTGCAACTGGCCGGATTGTGCGGAGAAGGGGGTGCATCGCGCCCCGGCATCGCCACAGGACCTCGACACCTTTAGGTGGTTCTGCGCAGCCCATATCAAGGAATACAATAAACGCTGGGACTTCTATAAAGGGATGAGCGCGGACGAGATCGACGCTGCGCGCCGCGCCGACCAGTCATGGGATCGCCCTACATGGAAGATGGATTCGGCTAAACCAGTCGGCTCTCATCGTGTCAGCCATGCGGAAGGGCGCTCATGGGAGCGATTCGGCTTTGAAGATCCCCTTGAGGTCCTGGGCGAGAATGCAACGATCAATCCCGGCGAAAACCGCGATGCCGAACTCCGCAAGGCACGGAGGCGGCTGTTGCCAAAGGCCGACATCAAGGCCTTGCACGCCCTTGATCTCGACGAGACCGCGACCTCCACAACCGTACGCGAGCGATATTCTGCATTGGTCAAACAGCTACACCCCGACATGAATGGCGGCGACCGAAGCGAGGAAACACGTTTGCGCGGTGTCATCACCGCTTGGCATCATCTCAAACGTTCGGCAGCGTTCCGACAATAACCAACGCTCACCGCCAAAACAAAACGACCCCGTTGACGACGGCGACTCCGAGCGTACCGATGGCCAGCGCCACAATATCAAGGAGCGAAGGTTCTTCGCCGATCCACAGAAATGCCATGACGGTCGCCAATACCGGGACCAGAACGCTGAACGACGCGGCGCGCGGTACGCCAAGCCGGTCAATGGCAACTCCATATGCAATGGTCGCAACAAAACCGCTCAGGATGCCCTGCGCAATGATATGAAAGCCCAACGCAGAGACAGATAACTGGCCAAGGCCGGAACCAGCGACGAAAATCGCAGGAATCAGCATAAGCGACGACCAGACGAACACAACCGCCGCCGCCTCCACCGCCCCAAGGCCGCTACGACGATAAGCAACCGTATAGGCTGCCCAGCCTGCGCTGGCGACAAGCAGGATGCCGATTGTTGGCAAGTCAGTAGTGCTGTCACCCGCCAGTACAGTGACGAGAACACAGGCCGCCGCACCCGCGATCAGGGCAATGCCGATAGAACGCTCCCGCGTGATATGTTCACCGTAGATCAAACGCGCCCCGAACGCCGCGATAACCGGCATCGTACAGGGAATGAGCGCCGCAGTATGGGCCACACTCGCTCGCTGCAACCCTGTGGAGGTCAACAACGCGAAGGGTGCGCCCCAACATAGCATGGCCAGCAAAATCGAAGGCGGCATCCCCTTAGGCAGCAACCCGATACGCCACCAGACCGGCGTGAGAAGCGCGGCAGGAACCGCATAACGAAGAACGGCAATATCGACCGGCCCAAGGCCATCCGCGATTGCAATCCGTGTCGCAGGCAACCATGCCGCCCAGATAATAACCGCAAGAAGCATAAGCAGAACGCCGGTGCCGGTTTCCTTGTAATCGGCGGGCATGTCGGGATTATCCATGCGGCGTAGCGTTAACAGGGGTACCCCGCGATGCAAGCAGTTCAGCGATTAAGGACGCCGTAATAATCTTCCGTTAACCTGCGCCACAACGACGCTTTGTTGCGCGACTTGTTGACGTCCACCGCATCGCGATATATTTGTTCGCACCTGCAACATCCCTTGCTGTTCGGAGACTTCCATGAGCGCCAATCCTGCACCCGCTGCGACCGTCGATGACCTGCTGATCCCCGACTTGATCGCAACCTGCGCGGAAGCTGTGAAGTCCGCCGAAACGGTACTCGGAGCGGCACGGCAAGGCATGGCTGCCCGCATTGGGCGCGATGAACGGGGCCGCGTCTCCGGTGCGGCGCTGGAGCGCGAACAATATGCTGCTCACGCGCTCGCATGGCTTGCAACCTATGTTGAAAGCTTGCGACAAATGCACGTATGGGCTGAGCGCCTGACCACCGATGATCGTTTCGGTTCTCTGGAGGCGCTGATCCTGCAAGCCGCATTCGGCGAATATCTCGCCCAGATATCCGGCGGTATTCCAATGAGCCAAAACGAATACGCCAGACTTGACGATATGGGTGCGGGCGAAACGGCCCGACGCGCGCTTGATACCGCCCCTGTGCTCGCCTTGATTGCAGGGGGCGCGACCACCACCATTCGCGAACAAATCGCACAAACCCTTGCAGAGCGCGATGGCACGGCCACCTTCGGCGATTGCGGGCTGGACGAAGACTATGAAATGATCCGCGATCAGTTCCGTCGCTTTGCCGATGAGAAAGTCATTCCCTACGCCCATGAATGGCACCTGAACGACGAGTTGATCCCTGATTCCATCATTTCGGAAATGTCCGAACTGGGCGTCTTTGGCCTGACCATTCCCGAAAATCTCGGCGGTTTCGGCATGTCAAAAACCGCAATGTGCGTCGTTTCCGAAGAACTTTCGCGTGGCTATATCGGTGTTGGCTCGCTTGGTACGCGCTCTGAAATCGCCGCTGAGCTGATCCTTGGTGGCGGCACCGATGCCCAGCGCGAGGAATGGCTGCCCAAACTTGCCAGTGGCGAAATCCTGCCCACCGCCGTCTTTACCGAGCCGAACACAGGCTCCGACCTTGGCGCCCTGAAAACCCGCGCGAAACAGGATGGCGAAAACTGGGTTCTGACCGGTAACAAGACATGGATTACCCACGCCGCCCGCGCCGATATTATGACCGTCCTCGCCCGTTCCGTCCCCGGCACTGACGATCATCGCGGCCTATCGATGTTCATCGCGCCCAAGACGCGCGGCGATTGCGCGAATCCTTTTCCCAACCCTGAAATCTCAGGCGGCGAGATCGAGGTTCTCGGCTATCGCGGCATGAAGGAATACACGGTTGCCTTCGACGATTACGCAATCCCGCAGGACGCCCTGCTCGGTGGTGTAGAGGGGCAAGGTTTCAAGCAATTGATGAAAACCTTCGAATCCGCGCGCATCCAGACGGCGGCCCGCGCCATTGGCGTGGCCCAGAACGCGCTGGAGCTTGGCCTGAAATACGCGCAGGATCGAATCCAGTTCGGCAAACCCCTGCTCGCTTTCCCTCGTGTTTCCGGCAAGCTTGGAGCCATGGCCGTCGAGATCATGATCGCCCGTCAACTCACCTATCATTCCGCCCGCGAGAAGGATGCTGATCGTCGGTGCGATCTGGAGGCCGGAATGGCCAAGCTGCTCGGCGCGCGGGTCGCATGGTCAGCGGCGGATAACGCCCTGCAAATCCACGGCGGCAATGGCTTTGCCCTCGAATACCCCATCAGCCGCGTCCTCTGCGACAGCCGCATCCTCAACATCTTTGAGGGGGCGGCCGAAATTCAGGCGGGTGTCATCGCCCGGCGCGTTCTGGAAAGCTGATCGCGGTGAATTGCATTCAGGACGGATCATTCCCGTCTCTTGCAAAGCACCATATAATTCGAGCGCAAACAACGACACTTCAGATCTGATCAACCTAAATGCGAACTGGAAAACAGGCTCTCATAAAAAATGGGAGCCGGTTTTCGGTTACAAAAATCTGTAAAATTGCGAAAAGAATCAGGCCTGCCCATCTTGGGGGGCACACCTCCATACGCATGTTCGACCAACAAATTCCGCTCCGTTTAACCGGCTGTCAAAGCAGATCGTGCATAATGGGCAGACACTGATTTTACGTCCCTCGAACAAGGCGGATATAATGCACCGTAACCTGAGCATAGCCATACTTGCGACCGTAGCGGTTGCGGGCTTCATCCCGACCGCTTTCGCGGGGTCGTCGGACTCCTACGCGAATACCGTACCTGTACAGCAGCCGACAGTGACAACCTTCACGGCCGCCGCTCCCCCTGTTCTGGAAACCTATGTTCAACCGACAGTGGCAGCACCAATTCCTCTGGTCACAGAAACGGTCAAGGATGGATTTTACGACGAAAACCGTTATGGCGGAAATGCCCAGTTCGGATACGAACAACGCCATGCCTGTGGCGGAGCGATTACAGGCGAGAAATGCCTCGTCATCCTGTCTGACCATATGCGTCGGGTGCGCCTTGAAAGGCCGGCAGGTACAATCCTCGTTGGTAATCCGTTGATCGCGGATGTAACTGTTTTGGGCAGTGACACGATGTTCGTCTCTGCCCGGACCATCGGTTCAACCAACATCATCGTCCTCGACAAGCAAGGCAATGAATTGGTCACTTACGAGGTCTTTGTTCGTGAACCACGCACAAAGCGGGTTGTCCTCAACAATGGTGGCTCTACCGAAAACTATCAGTGCGCACCGAATTGCGAACGTGCGCTGACCCAGAGCGATTCAACACTGCCATATCGTGAGAGATCGAATATCATTTCGACCGATCTGGGCCTTGATACGCGCGCCATCGGCCTTCAGGCGGGGCCAAACCCGAATACAGACCCCGGCGCACTGCCACAGGGCAATGGCGGCGCAGAAAACGGTGGTCCGGGCAGTGGCTTGGGTGAAGCAGCAGGGGGTCTCGCTGGCCCTGGCCTTGGGATCGCCGGAGCAGTCGGTGGCCTTCTTGGCGGCGGTGGTGGTGGTGGCACTGGACCCGCGCGAGCGGATGCCCCTCCCCTTCCATCGACACCCAGCGCCAACTAAGTCTTCTGAATTCCATGTGAATCAAAGAGCATCAGCATTCGCACACCTCTTGGTGTGAATGCTGACCCGAATGACATTCAGAATGCTCCCAGGCTTTTGAACGCCGCTCCTTCGGGGCGGCGTTTTTCATTAGAGTAATCGGCGATCAGGTTGAGCCAAAGAGTGTCAGGAAATGCGCGGCTCCTGGCGCAATTCCTGACCCATCTTGATCGCCGAATACTCTAATGCCGGCAAATTGCCATAGGCGGCTTCGGGACGGATTCCCCCTATGAACTATGAAGTTATCAATCCGGGCAGGCGCATGAGGTTGTAACCAATCATGTTGATGAGGAACCCGGCTTCGACGTGCAGGCGAAGTCTTTCGGGTTATCCCGTGTCTTGCCCCATCCGAAAGACATTCGACCATCTTGCGGCGTCGGCTCATGCAATAGCCCTCGTGACGGGTCGTGGTCCGTCGATACGACAGACAACGAAACCGGTCTCAACATTTGCGCAAATTGCCATAGTCGCGCCACTGCTGCGTTATGAGCGGCAAAGTCAATAATGGGCGCAGCGTCAAGGCCATCCACGCAGATCACAAAAAGAAACCCCCGGCGCGAAGCCGGGGGCTGGTTGGTGTTTCGGAATATTTCCGGGATTTTGTCAGATCATGCGCGCCGGCGGCGGTGAAAGCCGAGACCGGCAAGACCAAGCAGAACCAACGCAAGACCACCAGGCGCGGGCACCGCACCACCGCCGGAGCCACCGGAGCCACCGGAGCCACCGGAGCCACTGGAGCCACTGGAGCCGCCGGAACCACCACCGGCAAGGCCAACACCCGATGCAACTTGTGTCGCAGAGCCACAGTAATAACGCTGGTCTGACGCGTGCGTACAATCATTGCGGATACCCGTATCGTCGAACGCCGTATCCAGGAACATTTGTTCGCTGAACTGGAAGTTGTTGATCGAACCGTCATCATTATAGCTAAAATCAGTTCCTGTAGTCTGATGGAACCAGATACCGCTCTGCGCACCAATCTGAACGCCATCCCATTCCGGCGTGTCAAACGCGGCATTGATTGCGCCAACATCCAGCGTGAATTCAGTCAATTCATACCCATAAGTCGGATGCACACCAATATCATGGAAAACGTTTTCAAAAGTGCCAAGTAGGGTTCCACTCTGGTAGTTCTGGCCCCCGTTGTTTAGACCGTCATAAGTATAGGCCGTGATCCGGTTCGAAGCGCGATCACCATAGAGAACTGCGTATTCGTTGGCATTGGTCTTGGGGTTCTGGCCGGTCGTAACGACCAGATAGAAGCCGTCTTTGGAACCATCGTCCCTGAACTTCATCGAATAGGTTTGGTTCACATCATCATAGGCATTCCAGATGCCTTCAGCATGATAGTCCTTGACGAAGACTGTTGCGGATGCGGTGGTGGTGGCGAACATCGTCGCGGCGGCAAAGCTGAATGCGGTAAGGATCTTGCGAGTCATGGCGTCTATCTCCGTGCCGGGATTGCATTTCACCACTTGAACACAACAAAATGAACGCAAGCCTTGCATGGCGTAGTTTTTTTTCCGGTACAATTATAGTTGACTCATAAACACCCCCCGGCTTTGCGCCGGGGGGTGTTTGATTTTTGGGGATATTCCGGTCGTATTGTTCAGATCAGGCGCGGCGGCGGAAGCCGAGACCGGCAAGACCAAGCAGGATCAGCGCAAGACCACCGGGCGCAGGAACCGCACCACCGCCGGTAATTCCGGTAGCCGGAGTGCAGAAATAGCGCTGATCCACCGTACTCGTGCAGTCATTGCGGGCTCTGGTCTCTTCGAACGCCCGATCAAGGAACACCTGATCGCTGAACTGGAAGTTGGTAATCGAACCATCAGCGCCGTAGCTGAACTGGGATCCTTCGGTCTGGTGGAACCAGATCCCGCTCTGCGCGCCAATCTGAACGCCATCCCATTCCGGCGAGGCGAACGCGGCATTGATCGCGCCAACATCCAGCGTGAAATCCGTCAGTTCATACCCAAGCGTCTGATGCACACCGCCATCACGGAAAGCGTTTTCGAAGGTACCCAGCAGGGTTCCATTCTGGTAGCTCTGGCCCCCGTTGTTTAGACCGTCATAGGTATAGGCCGTGATCCGGTTCGAAGCGCGATCACCATAGAGAATCGCATATTCGTTGGCGTTGGTCTTTGGGTTCTCACCGTCCGAGACGACGAGAAAGAAACCGTCTTTGGAGCCGTCGTCCCGGAACCGCATCGAATAGGTCTGGTTCGGCTCGTCATAGGCGCTCCAGACGCCTTCAGAGCTGTAGTCCTTGACGAAGACAGTTGCGGATGCGGTGGTGCCAGCGAACATCGTCGCGGCGGCAAAGCTGAGTGCGGTGAGGATCTTGCGGGTCATTGTATGTTTCTCTGTGCCAGGTTGCGTTTCGTATGCCCCCTACACAGCAATGCGGATGCCAAACCCGGCAGTGGCGCTGCTTTCCCAAATCGGGTCATACGCGATCACAGCAAAGAGAGTTGCAAATGGCTCAGATGATCCCGTATTCCAGCATTCTGGAGGCTCGCAGCGCAAAATGGTTTACGGACAGCAAGATATTGAAAGGCATCAGTAACCTTTCATTAATCACGGGCTTGTGATCCACAACGGCACGCAATGTATCACGTGGCTGTTTCGAGTTGCTCCAAAGCACGCAGCCACATTGCGTAAGTGCCAGTTCACCCTGATAAGCGGTTATTATAAATCAGGCGACCGGGCGAGCAGGCTGTCGATTTCCTCCGCGCTGTACCCGTATTCCCGCAGCACCTCGGCCCCATGCTCACCAAGACGGGGGGCCGGTCGGCGCACGCCGCCGGGAGTTTGGGAAAATTTCACCGGCAAGCCCAGCGTTTCGACCTCGCCAGCCGTGGGATGGGCGGTGGCAACGATCATCTCACGCGCACGGGCTTGCGGATCGGCGTGCATCTCGGTGATAGAAAGGACTGGCCCGGCCGGAACTCCTCCCCCCTCCAGCACTGCGAGCCATTCATCAGTGGTTTTGGTTTGAAAATACGGCGTCAGCATTTCGGTCAATACATCGAGATTGGACATTCGGGCATTGTTGGTTGCAAAACGCGGGTCGTCATTCAGGTTCGATGCGCCAATCAAGTCGATCAGCCGCTCCCAGTTTGCCTGATTTGCCGCCCCGATATTGATCCAGCCATCGGCAGTTCCAAAAGCCTGATAAGGCGCATTCAGCGGGTGCGCGCTGCCCATCGGGCCGGGGGATAAGCCGGTGGCAAACGCAATGGCCGATTGCCAGTAGGTATGGGTGATCGCCGCCTCGAACAGTGACGTATCAACCTTCTGCCCTTCGCCCGTCTGAAGCCGCCGCGTATAGGCGGCCAGCACCCCCATGGCCCCAAGTATCCCAGCCGTAATATCCGATACCGGCGCGCCAACTTTCACCGGCGGACGCCCCGCGCCTTCGCCAGTAATCGACATCAGACCCGCCATCCCCTGTGCGATCAGGTCAAAGCCCCCGCGATCCGCATAGGGGCCGGTGCGCCCAAAGCCCGAAATCTCGCAGTAAATCAGGCCGGGATTATCCTTGCGCAGGGTCTCATAACCAAGGCCCAGCTTTTCCATCGTACCCTTGCGATAATTCTCGATCACCACATCAGCGGTCGAGAGCATCCGGCGCAAAGCGGCGTTGCCTTCGGGGGATTTCAAATCGAGCACGATTCCGCGCTTGTTGCGGTTCATCATCATAAAAGCCGCCGATTCCCCCTCAATTTCGGGGGGGACCGAGCGGCGGGTATCATCACCAGCGGCCTTCTCGACCTTGATGACATCCGCACCCATATCCGCGAGCATTAATCCGCAAACCGGCCCGGCCATGATGTGGGCCAGTTCAATGACCTTCATGCCATGCAGGGGGCCATGGGGTTGGGTCATTTCCTGCTCCACTGCGGTTCATCACTCATGCTGCGCCACCCGGATCGGCGCTCAGGCCCATCGCTTCGATGGCTGCGATGGCACAGGCTTCGTCATTATCCGAGCTATCGCCTGTCACCCCGACCGCGCCAACGATCTTGCCGTCATCACGGATCAGCACGCCGCCGGGCACTGGCACCAATGCGCCCCCCGCAAGGCTGTTCATCGACTGAATGAAATAGGGTTGCGCCTGCGCCCGCTCAAACAAGGCCCGTGAGCCAACCCCCATGACCACCGCGCCATGGGCCTTGCCATGCGCAATGGCAAAACGCATCGGGCTTGCCCCGTCCGACCGCTCGAACGCCACCGGATACCCTCCCGCATCGACCACGCAAACCGATAACGGCTTGAGACCCCGCGCACGCGCCTCATTGAGAGTGCCCCGTATCAGGGCGCGAGCCATTTCGAGATCGAGTTTCACCGGTAGAAATACTCCACGAGGAACATCGGTACCGCCGGAACATAGGTGCATATCATCAGCACCGTCAGCAGCACGGCGACGAAGTAAACATTGACCTTCGTCACCTCCCATACATTAGCGCGGGCGATGGAGCAGGAGGTAATCAGCACACTTGCCACCGGGGGTGTCTGCTGCCCGATAGCAAGATTCAACGTCACGACGAGGCCAAAATGCACCGGATCGATTCCCGCCCCCTGAATCAACGGAATAACGATCGGTACCACGAGGATGATGGCCGCTGCCGAATGCAGGAAAAACCCGATTACGAGGAAGAAAAAGTTCAGGATCAGCAGGATGACGTACTTGTTGTCCGTAAAGGCCAACAGGTCGGCAGCAATCTGTTGCGGTACCTGCGCGCGGGTCAGGAAGCCGCCCATCAGCACGGACGCCGCCACCAGCAGCATGACCACCGCCGTCTGCATCCCCCCATCCAGCATCGCGGTCTTAAGCTGTCGCAGATCCACCTCGCGATACCACAGGCCAACAACGATGGAGGCCAACACGGCCAGCCCTGCCGCTTCCGTCGCCGTCACGAAGCCACCGAAGATGCCGCCCAGAATAATAACCGGCAGGGCAAAGGTCGGCAGCGCCTCGATAAAGGTTTCCTTGAGTCGGCCAGAGTTGAACGCTTCTTCGACCGGCAGATCATATCGCCGCGCAAAGGCATAGGCGACGCCCATCAATCCGGCGGCTCCGAGTAAACCAGGCACCACTCCGGCAACAAATAATTGCTCGACCGATGTTCCCGCCGAAACCGCATAAAGGATCATCGGGATCGAGGGCGGAATGATGATGGCAAGGGAGGCACTCGACGAGGTAATCGCGGCGGCAAATTCCTTTGAATAGCCACGCTTTTTCATCTCCGGGATCATAATCGACCCCATCGCAGCAACATCCGCTACCGCCGAGCCGGAAATCTCCGCAAAAAACAGCGACACACCGACATTGACCATCGCCAGCCCGCCCCGGACAAAGCCGATGAGAGCCGAGACGAAATTGATGAGCCGCACCGTGATCCCGGTTGCGTTCATAATGGCCCCGGCCAGCACGAACATCGGAATCGCGATCAGCGAGAATTTCGTCGCCCCGTCATACATATCGAGCGCAACAGTCACGAGACTGCCCACCCCTTCAGTGACCAGCAGGCCCATCACCCCCGCCACGGCCAGCGCGACAGCAATCGGCACATTCATCAGGATCAGAACGAGCAGGATCAAAAACATCGAGGCTATCAGCATATCAGGACGCCTCCTCATGCAATTCAGGATGTTCCAGTGAAACCCCGTCGCGTACCGAGCGCAGGTAATCAGGCATCGAAACAATCTGGCAGATGATGAAAAGCGCCGCGCCGATGGGAATCACCGATTGCGTCAACTGGATTGGCACCCAGTCGAGCGAAACCAGCGTATCACCCTCCAGAACCTCCAGCACCTCCATGCCCGCCCATGCCAGCAGGGTAAAAAAGGCGAGGATGATGAGTTCCCCGATAATCGCGACCGCCATCCGCGCACGTTGGGGCAAGGCGAGCAGGACAGAGTCAAACCCGATATGCCGCCTCTTGAGTGCCGCCAGCGCCGCGCCGTAATACGTGACCCAGGCCAGCCCAATGGCCGCGACTTCATCATACCAACTGAAAGATTCGCCCAGGAGTCTGGCGACCACAGAGATGACCACGATGCAGGTAAGGGCAATCATCAACAGGATCGTCACCCATTCCAACAGCCATTCGAGCAGATTTTTCAAGGAAGCCATGGGGTCCGCCGTATCAATAAGGGACCAGCTCCGGCCTTGCGCCGAAACCTTGAGGTGCAGCGCCTGAAACCGGCACTGCGTTTATTCATTGGATTTCGGCCCGGCATGGGGCGATGGAGCCAGTAGCGAAAGATCGACTGATTGGCGACCAGGCTGAACCAACCTGATCGCCAATCATACTAGTTCGTCGCGGCGAGGCCCAACACCGTGTCGATCAATTCCTGACCGCCATCGACGCTTTCCGCGAATTCCTCATAGATCGGCTTGGATGCTTCGATAAAGGCGTCCTTGTCGGCCTCGTTCACAGCAACACCCGCATCTTCAATCACCTTCAGCAAGCTGACTTCAAGTTCGGCGGCGTGCTTGTAAACGAAAGCCTGTGTTGAGGCTGCGCAGGTCTCCAGCTCGTCGCGAATATCCTGCGACAGCTTTGCATAATGCTTGTCTGAGGTCAGGATATAGGCGGGGGTGTACACATGCCCTGTGACCGAGAGATATTTCTGCACTTCCTGGAACTTGGCCGAGGCAATCTGCGCGTAAGGGTTTTCCTGCCCGTCGATCACGCCAGTCTGAAGTGCTGTAAACACTTCCGAAAACGCCATTGGGGTCGGGTTCGCACCATAAAGCTTGAACATCTTCACCCGCCATGCGCCTTTTGGTGTGCGCAGCTTGATGCCATCAAGATCGGAGGGCACAGTGATAGGCCGGGTGTTGTTGGTGATGTTACGGAAGCCATTCTCGAAATAACCGAGAATGCGGTATCCCTTGCTTTTCGCTGCCTCCTGGAACGTATCGCCAAGTTTCGCCTGCACACGTTTCATGTGCTCGCGGTCCTTGATGATATAGGGCATCTCAAACACGCCAAAGGTATCATCAACCGAGGACATGACGGAGGAAGGCAGGGCAAAGGTGATTTGTCCCAGCTTCAGCTTTTGCAGTAATTCCTTGTCCTTACCAAGCTGCGACGACCCGAAGGTCTGCACTTCTGCCTTGTCGCCAAGTGCGTCATTGGCGCAGGTGGCGAAGGCTTCAACGCTGGCCTCGAACAGCGAGCCCGGCTTGCCGACATGGCCGAACTTCAGCACCTCGCCCGCCTGAGCCACACCGCCGACCATGCCAAAGGCAAGAGCACCCGCGATAATCCGTTTCATAGTCATTATAGTCCTCCCAGTTGATTTTTGGCCGGGTTTTCCCGGTCCGATGTTCGTTCGGTTACTCCGTCGCCTCTGTCAGCGGCTCGCCGCAAGAAAATCCATTGCCGCCTGTGCGCCGCCCTTGTCATGGGCAACCCCGGCACGTTGCAGGCCCATCTCAACCCCGCAGAGCGTACCCATCAACGTCAGGTCGTTGAAATCACCCAGATGTCCGATGCGGAACACCCGGTCAGCGATCTTGTTCAACCCCGTGCCGAGCGACATATCGAAGCCATCAAGGATCGTCTGGCGCAGGGCATCAGCGCCCGTGCCATCGGGCATCACCACAGCGGTCAGCGCATTGGAATAGAGTGCAGGGTCCTGGCACAGAATATCAAGCCCCCAGCCGCGCACAGCGGCCCGTGTTGCCTCCCCATGGCGCGCATGGCGAGCAAAGACGTTCTCCAGCCCTTCCTCCAGCAACATATCAATGGCCTCGCGCAGGCCGTAGAGCAGCGTCGTTGCGGGGGTATAGGGAAAATAGCCGCTGTCATTCGGCCCGGTCATATCATGCCAATCCCAGTAGGACCGTTTGGTTCCGCCCGCGTCGGCCACCGCCATTGCCTTATCGCTGACGGCATTGAAGGACAGGCCGGGGGGCAGCAACAGCCCTTTCTGTGATCCGGCAACGACCACATCCACACCCCATTCATCAGTCCGAAAATCAATCGAACCAAGGGACGAAATCGTATCCACCATCAACAGGGCCGGATGCCCCATCTCATCCATCACACGGCGGATGGCTGGAATGTCCGAGGTAATGCCGGTGGAAGTGTCATTATGCACGACGCAGACGGCCTTGATCGCATGGCTCGTATCGGCCTTCAGTTGCGCGCCGATGGCTTCCGCATTCGCACCATGGCGCCAGTCGCCTTGCATGAAAATCGGCTCAAAACCCAATCGCTCGGCCATTTTCTTCCACAGGGTTGCGAATTGGCCTGTTTCATACATCAGCACCGGATCACCCGGCGCAAGGGTATTCACCAGCGCCGCCTCCCATGCGCCCGTTCCTGATGCAGGAAAGATAAAAACGCGGTTCTGCGTTTTGAAAATAGCTTTAAGATCATCCAGCACCCCCTTTGCCATCACGCCGAATTCTGGCCCGCGATGGTCCATAACAGCGCGGTGCATGGCGCGAAACACGCGGTCGGGCGTATTCGTGGGACCGGGGATTTGTAGAAAGTGACGGCCGGATTTCATTCTGGGCGGCTCCGCATCGAATGCTTGATCTCATGTGATCTGGATGTTTAATGAATTTTGTATTCAAAATTCAGTCAAGCGAAATCTGCATGTCCGAACCTGCATTCCTCACAAAATTGCGCAGCGAAATTGCGGGTGATGTACTGTCGGGGGCTTTTGACCGGGGGCGTTATGCGACGGATGCGTCGATCTATCAGATCGTGCCTCACGCCGTCGTCATACCGCGCCAATGGAGCGATGTAGAGGCCACGCTGGCCACCGCGCGAGAGGCCGGAATACCCGTTACGGCACGGGGCGGGGGCACATCACAAGCCGGACAAACGATCAATGACAGCATTATCATTGATTTCTCGAAACACCTCAACCGGGTACTGGACTACAATCCGCAAACGCGCACAGCAACGGTCGAACCGGGGCTGGTGCTTGACGAATTGAATCGGTCGCTCAAGCCTGACGGATTGTGGTTCCCGGTCGATGTCTCCACCGCATCACGGGCAACGATTGGCGGGATGACGGCAAACAATTCCTGCGGCTCACGGTCAATCCGCTATGGCATGATGCGCGATAACGTCCTGTCAATCGACGCCGTGATGGCCGATGGGACCAAGCGGTTTTTTGGCCCGGTAGAACAGGGCGATATGCTTGCGGCGGAGATGGCCGCTCTGGGCGCGCAGGAGGCGGAGGAAATCGTTGCCCGGCTCCCCCGTGCGGCCCGGCGCGTGGGCGGCTATAACATCGACGCGCTGGTTCCGGGCAATGCACCATTGAATCTCGCGACATTGCTTGTCGGGTCAGAGGGAACACTGGCGATAACTGAAAAAGTCTCGCTGAAGCTGTCGCCGGTGCTGGGGCATAAGGCGCTCGGCGTGTGCCATTTCCCAACCTTCTACGCCGCCATGGATGCCGCACAGCATATCGTGAAACTTGGCCCTGTCGCGGTTGAACTGGTCGATCACAATATGATCGCTTTGGGACGTGATATTCCGCAGTTTCGACCTGTAGTTGATGAGTTCGTGCAGGGCAACCCCGCTGCCCTTCTGTTGGTAGAATTTGCCGGGGACGATCCGGCAGAGAATGCGCGGCGACTGGCAGATCTGAACAATTTGATGGCCGATCTGGGCTTTGCTTTCAACGATCCGGGCAAACAGCAAGGCGGTGTGGTCGAAGCAGCAGACCCCGCATTTCAGGCACGCATCTGGGGGGTACGAACCCAGGGGCTGAACATTATGATGTCGATGAAGGCGGAAGGAAAACCCGTCTCCTTCGTCGAGGATTGCGCCGTTGCATTGGAGCATCTGGCCGATTTCACCGATCGATTGACCGGCGTGTTCCGCAAACATGGTACGGATGGCACATGGTACGCCCATGCCTCCGTCGGCTTGCTGCACGTACGCCCCGTTCTGAATCTCAGGGAAGAATTGGGCGCAAAACAAATGCGGGCGATTGCCGAGGAAGCCTTCGATCTCGTCGCAGAGTATAAAGGCAGTCACTCAGGCGAGCATGGCGACGGCATTGTGCGCTCGGAGTTTCACGAAAAGATGTTCGGACCCCGTATCGTGCGGGCATTCGAGGCGGTGAAGGATCGTTTCGACCCGGACGGCGTGCTGAACCCCGGCAAGATCGTCCGCGCCCCAAAGATGGACGACCGCAGCCTGTTCCGCACTCCTCCCGGATACCAGCGCGAGATGCCCAAAACCGCTTATGACTGGAGCGATTGGCCCGGCGGTTTTGCGGGGGCAACAGAGATGTGCAACAATAATGGCGCATGTCGGAAGTTGTCAGGCGGGGCGATGTGTCCCAGCTATCGTGCCACACGTAACGAACGCGACCTGACACGCGGGCGAGCCAATACCCTGCGTCTTGCTTTGACCGGACAACTGGGCCGCGATGCACTGGCGAGCTACGAGATGGCGGAAACCATGGCGCTCTGCGTGTCGTGCAAGGCGTGCAAACGCGAATGCCCGATGTCGGTCGATATGGCGGCGATGAAAACAGAAGTTCAGGCCGCACGGAGGGCGAAGCACGGCTTGCCGATGCGCGAGCGGCTGGTGGCGTATCTGCCCCGCTATGCGCCGCTGCTATCGCGTCTGCGCTGGCTGGCCAATGCACGCGATGCAGTGCCGGGGCTGGCGGCAATGTCCGAACGGACGCTGGGCCTCAGCGCAAGACGACAGATGCCCCGCTGGCACAAACCCTTCGCCCTCTCGCCTGCCCCGCATAGGGATGCGGAAACGGTCATCCTCTGGGCCGATACTTTCAACCGTTATTTCGAGCCGGAAAACCTCCATGCCGCCGCCCGTGTGCTGACCGCCGCCGGATACAGCGTCGAGGTCGCCGGGCCGCAAACCGGGCGTCCCCTCTGCTGTGGCCGCACCTACCTCGCCGCCGGATTGATAGAGCAGGCAACGGCAGAGATGGCATGGGCGGCGGAGGCGTTACTACCCCGCATCGCTGCGGGCGCGACAGTGGTAGGGTTGGAACCGTCCTGCCTGCTCACCTTCCGCGACGAAGCCCCTCGCCTGAAAAACAGCGGATGGACCGAAGAGGCCGGACGCAAGGTTATGCTGTTTGAGGAATTTTTGGCGGCGGAGGGAACGACAGGTCGCCTCAACCTTCCCCTCGCACCGATTGCACCCAAAGCCTTGCTGCACGGTCATTGTCACCAGAAGGCCCACGCCATTATGGGGCCGGTTGAGACAGTGCTGCGCCTGATCCCCGGCCTGTCGGTCGAGATGATTGAATCGAGTTGTTGTGGCATGGCCGGGGCTTTCGGGTATCAGGCCGAGACCTATGATACTTCCAGGGCGATGGCCGAATTATCCCTTGCCCCAGCCGTGCGCGCAGCCCCGGCGGACACGCTGATCGTGGCGGATGGGACCTCCTGCCGCCACCAGATAGCGGATTTTGGGGGGCGTGATGCCCTGCACGTTGCCCGCGTTCTCGACATGGCGTATGCGGCCACGAAGCTAGGCACAATACAGGAGGCAGCCGAATGAACGATATGAGCAGCCCCATTCGCCGGAACTCCCTCCATGCGCAAATTGTCGAGCATTTGCGCAATATGATCCATGCGGGCGATTTGGCCCCCAATGAAAAACTCAATGAAAAGGTATTGTGTGAGCAATTCGGTGTTTCGCGCACCCCTTTGCGCGAAGCGTTGAAAGTGCTGTCTGCCGAACGGTTGATCCGCATCACACCCCATTACGGGGCAAGCGTTACCGAGTTGACAGTGGCCGATCTCGAAGAAGTCTTCCCAATCATCGGGGCATTGGAGGGGCTGGCTGGTGGTTTGGCTTGTAAGATTATGACCGATGCAGAAATCGGGGAGGTCGAGCGGATGCACAGCGAGCTGGTTCGCCATTACAATGCCAGAGACAGGGCACAGTACTTTGCCTGTAATGAAGCGATCCACGCGGCCATTCTCAACGGCGCCCGCAATCCAACGCTGGCCGAAACCCTGCGTGGCCTGTCAGGACGAGTGCGCCGGGCGCGATACCGGGCCAATATGTCCGAAGACCGCTGGCACCGTGCCGTTGAGGAGCACGAACAGATCCTGTCGCGGCTAAAGGCTCGCGATGGCGATGGTCTTGCGGATGTGCTCCAGACTCATCTTGCAAACAAGCTGGCGACGGTTCGCGCGGCTATCCAGACAACCGCTACCCATGAAACAGATCAATAGGGAATGCGCTCAAAAAGATTCCGTGAATCTTTGATCACTCTTTGAATATTCGATACTGACAGACAAGCCGTGTGTCGCGCTGACATTCCTGAACGCATCTATGTCCAGTCGCATTTCCAAAATATTCCTGAATAATCACGCAGCACATACCGTCCTCGCGCACCATCGACGCGATGGGGCAGGTATAGCTGCGAACGATAATCGCATCTGAAAGGTTTTCTGTATGGGTTGCGGCGCCTAAAGAGTCCGCGACATTTGTTGCGGCTTTCAGGCGTTCTTTGAGCGTTTTGAGGTTTGTTACATCCACATGCGAAGCAAGTTGTTTGCCGATTTCACTATACAGCGTCGTTCTGGTTTTTTCATCAAGGCTTTGCTGAACAGCACCAATCATCGTCGGGGCAACGACCGGATAGGCCAGCGATTTCCGATCTTCAAAACCGGCGCTGGCGCGGTACTCGGCTGGCGGTTTACCAACGTCTCCGGTGTGCTCGCGCAAATTACGTTCAATCAACCCGGCGGCCTCCAGGTCTTTGAGATGCAGGGCGATTGCCCCCCTGGTCAGGCCGAAACGCTCGGTCAGTTCGACAATCGTAAGCGCCTCGTGGTTAAGCATCTCAAATATTTTGTCTTTCCGTGCCATCGCAGTGGGACTCACCATGTTCGTCGAAAATGCTCTTTCAGTAAGCTTATTTGATAACAGATAATAACATTAGTTTTAACTGTCATAATGCAGATTATGCCCTAATTCGGATTCGATCCAACACTGAAAGATCAGATTTCATCACGATCAACGCACCGGACCGGATGCGAAAAAGAGGGAACAATCATGTTTGAAGCAGAACAGAGAAACCGAAGAGTTGGCACTATAGCGCTGTCCTCGGTCTCGGCCATAGCTATTGTCACCTACCTTGGTGCAATCGCAAACGTGAATGCCCAGACAGTGATTGGCAATGGTGATAATGCAATCGTGTTCAGTGCCGCAGACGGCCAGACGATCAGTGCTGCTGCAGGCGTGACAAGCACCGTGAACGGCGCACCAGTCGTCGTTCTGAATAATGACAATGTGACCCTCACTAACGCTGGAACCCTGAGAACGACAGGTGTTACACAGACCGTACAGATCAATCCTGCGGCGCAGGGGGGTACGATCACCAACGCGGCAACCGGCTCGATCGAAGCAGCTTCCCGTGCGATAAATATTCAAAATACCGGCCTAACCGTGAACAACACCGGCTCTATCCTTGGCACAGGCGATCAGCGCAACGGGACGGTCTATGCGGACGCCACGGCGCAGAACTTTGCCCTGAACAATGGGGCCACCGGCGTGATTGATGCTGGTGCGGGCAATCTGGGCGCAGGATTCTCGGCGGAACTGTCGGGGGCAGGCAACACTTTTGACATCGTCAATGACGGCACGATTCAGGGCCGGGGCAATGCCGGAGCGGGCGCGGCAACAGCGGGCGACGGCATCCGGCTGGAGCG
>CALFFK010000117.1 GCA_937957975.1 uncultured Neomegalonema sp. | reverse complement strand
GCCGGTTCACGACCGAGCGCGTGGCACGCGGATGTGCATAAAGGACAAGAATCGAACGAGACATATTACATCGTCCGATTTTCAGGCGGATAATGCAATGCACAAAGCCATGAAACAGCTATATTTCCGTGTGTTACAGGTGTCGCCGGTTTCGGGATCGGGCAAGTTGGCGATCCCCGGATTTGCGGCGGTGCGCTCGCGAATGGCGCATTCGATCTGCATCGTCCAGGCGACCTGCTCGACATGCCCGCCGGTCGCACAGATCAACTAGAGTAATCGGGATCAGGTTGAGCCAAAGAGTGTCAGGAAATGCACGACTCCTGGCGCAATTCCTGACCCATCTTGATCGCCGAATACTCTAACAGCACCGCTCGCCTGCATCGCCCCCAAGCACCTCATAGCGATATTTCGCAACCCGGACGATGTGGGACTTGCAGTCCCAAACAGTATGACTGCCACGCCAACAACCTACACCGCAACCGCACTAACATCCCGTGCCGCCTGAAGGCGTGGATTTTACTGATCCCCTGGGAAGAACCATAAAATTTCTGGTTTTGTTCCAGTTTCCCTTTTGCGCTGCCACTGGATTGCACTATGTCCTTCGGGATTCATAAACCGAGGCGCGTCCCATGGCCGAGACGAAGTACATCTCCGTGCGCGGCGCGCGCGAGCATAATCTCAAATCTGTGGATGTGGATATTCCGCGCGATCAGCTCGTTGTATTCACGGGCCTCTCCGGCTCCGGCAAATCATCGCTGGCCTTCGACACGATCTATGCCGAAGGGCAACGCCGCTACGTCGAATCGCTGTCCGCTTATGCGCGGCAATTTCTGGAGATGATGCAAAAACCGGATGTAGACCTGATTTCCGGCCTCTCCCCCGCTATCTCCATCGAGCAGAAAACCACCAGCCGCAATCCGCGCTCAACGGTTGGAACAATCACGGAAATCTACGATTATCTGCGCCTTCTGTTCGCGCGGGTCGGTGTTCCCTACTCCCCCGCCACCGGCCTGCCCATTGCGGCGCAGCAAGTGGCGGAAATGGTTGATCGGGTCATGGCGATGCCGGAAGGGACGCGCCTGTATCTGCTTGCCCCCATCGTCCGCGACCGCAAGGGGGAATACCGCAAGGAAATCCTGCAATTGCGGAAAGATGGTTTCCAGCGTCTGAAGATTGACGGTGAGTTCCACGAGATTGAAGATGCCCCGACCCTCGACAAGAAATTCCGCCACTCCATCGACGTTGTTGTGGATCGCCTCGTCGTCAAGGAAGGCATGGAAACCCGCCTTGCCGACAGTTTCCAAACCGCATTGGGGCTGGCCGACGGCATTGCCATCGTGGAAACGGCCCCATCCGATGGCGACCCTGAACGCATCACATTCTCCGAAAAGTTCGCTTGCCCGGTTAGCGGCTTCACCATCGGTGAGATCGAGCCGCGCCTCTTCTCGTTCAATGCGCCCTCCGGTGCTTGCCCGGCCTGTGACGGCCTTGGGATGGAACTGTTCTTTGATCCCCGCCTCGTCGTCCCCGATGAAGACCTGTCGCTTTATGGCGGCGCGCTTGCCCCATGGTCAAAATCCGGCCAGCCCTCGCCCTATTACAAACAGACCGTCGATGCCGTCGCCCGTCACTTCGATAGCAGTGTACAGGAGCCATGGCGCGACCTGCCCGAAAAACTTCGGAACGCCCTGCTCTTTGGCACAAAGGAAAAGATCAAGTTCCGGTTCGATGACGGAGGCCGTATCTACGAAACCGCCCGCAATTTCGAAGGCGTGATCCCGAACCTTACCCGCCGCTATCGCGAAACCGATTCCAACTGGATTCGCGAAGAGTTCGAACGCTACCAATCCAACAAACCCTGCGATGTCTGCAATGGCCACCGTCTGCGCCCCGAAGCCCTTGCCGTCAAACTCGACGGCAAACATGCGGGCGAAGTGACGCAAATGTCGGTACGGCAAGCCTTTGACTGGGCTGATACGCTCTGGGATACCCTGACTGACAAGCAACAGCAGATCGCGGAAAAAATCCTGAAAGAGATCAGGGAACGCCTTGGTTTTCTCAATAATGTTGGCCTTGAATACCTCACCCTCTCGCGCACATCCGGCACGCTGTCGGGCGGCGAGAGCCAGCGTATCCGCCTCGCCAGTCAGATCGGATCGGGCCTGACCGGCGTACTTTACGTCCTTGATGAACCGTCCATCGGTTTGCACCAGCGTGACAATGATCGCTTGCTCGATACGCTTCGCCGTCTACGCGATACCGGCAACACTGTTATCGTTGTAGAGCATGACGAAGAAGCCGTTCGCAGCGCCGATTATGTTTTCGACATCGGCCCCGGAGCCGGGGTGCATGGCGGTGAAATCGTCTCGCATGGCACACCGGAACAAGTCATCGCAGACCCCAATTCCCTGACCGGCCAGTATCTGAGCGGCAAAAAAGAAATCGCGATCCCCACGACGCGCCGCAAGGGAACCGGCAAGGAGGTAATTGTCCAGAACGCCACGGGCAACAACCTGAAAGGCGTCACCGCCAGCTTCCCGCTCGGAATGATGGTCTGTGTTACCGGCGTCTCCGGGGGCGGCAAATCAACCCTGACCAACGAAACGCTATACAAGGCCGCCGCCCGCGCCCTCAACGGCTCACGCACGAACCCGGCCCCCTATGACCGGATCGAAGGGCTGGAATATCTCGACAAGGTTATCGACATCGACCAATCGCCCATCGGGCGCACCCCGCGCTCGAACCCCGCCACCTATACCGGAGCCTTCACTCCCATCCGCGACTGGTTTGCAAACCTGCCTGAATCAAAGGCACGCGGCTATAAACCGGGCCGGTTCAGCTTCAACGTAAAAGGGGGCCGCTGCGAAGCGTGTCAGGGCGATGGCGTCATCAAAATCGAGATGCATTTCCTGCCCGATGTTTACGTCACCTGCGATGTTTGCCATGGCAAACGCTACAACCGCGAAACCCTCGAAATCCGGTACAAGGACAAATCTGTAGCCGACATTCTCGACATGACGGTCGAAGACGCCGCCCGGTTTTTCAAGGCAGTCCCCGCCATTCGCGACAAGATGGTCACGCTGGAGCGCGTGGGCCTTGGCTACATCAAGGTTGGTCAACAGGCCAACACCCTCTCAGGGGGCGAGGCACAGCGCGTAAAGCTTTCAAAGGAACTGGCCAAACGCGCCACGGGCCGCACACTCTATATCCTCGACGAGCCAACCACCGGCCTCCATTTCGAAGACGTCAACCGCCTCCTCGCCGTCCTGCATGAGCTGGTCGAACAGGGAAACACCGTCGTCGTCATCGAACATAATCTCGACGTGGTAAAAACCGCTGACTGGATCATCGACATCGGCCCGGAGGGCGGTGACGGCGGCGGAAAAATTGTGGCCGAAGGAACCCCGGAAGATGTGGCTGCCGTTAAGGCAAGCTACACTGGTCACTACCTCGCTGAAATGCTCAAGGGACGGGCAACACCAAAGAAAAAGAAAGCGACATCAGGGAAACGGCGACAAAGCCAGTGATAGTTGCGGCGTTGAACGCCATCCGTGAAAGTCAAAAAGAAGCCCCCCGGCTTTGCGCCGGGGGGTGTTTGATTTTTGGGGATATTCCGGTCGTATTGTTCAGATCAGGCGCGGCGGCGGAAGCCGAGACCG
>CALFFK010000116.1 GCA_937957975.1 uncultured Neomegalonema sp. | reverse complement strand
GTGACGGTATGCAGCCATGTGGTAAAGCGCGCCTCGCTGCGCCATGAACGCAAGCGACGCGGGATCGTGGCCCAGACATCCTGCGCCACGTCCTCGGCTTCGGCTTCCCGTCCGAGAACACCGAAAGCGACCCGGAAAACCCGGTCGTAATGGCGTTCCATCAAGGTACGGAACGCCTCCCGTTCCCCCGCCGCCGCCCGGCTTGCCAATATCTCGTCATCCATGTCTTCTATGGGACGCATAGCGATGGGTGATCCTTGGCGGGGGGGCGGAGATTTATTTCAGCAGCCGCCGCGATTGCCGTCTGCCGGTGTCCAGATCTGCGATTTGCCGAGCAGTGGGATGCCGACATAACCGCGTACATAAAGGTTCCCTTCGTCGGTCAGACGCATCTTTGATTTATAGACGTCGCCGCCTTCGGGATCATAGATGAAGCCGCCCGACCATTCGCCTTCACCGTCCTTGTTGAAATCGCCAATCATTGCCATGCCGCAAATTTTGCGGGCTTTCAGCGCCGCATCGGGATTATTCGCATCGACCTTTGGCTGGCCTTCGGGGGTCAGCGGCTCGGCCATCCAGACGATGTTTCCACAGGCGCTGGAACCACAGGGCGTCACCTCGACAATGGCTTTTTTGTTTTCGGTAAGCCAATGACCGAAAACTTCGGCAGAGGCCGGAAGGATGGTGGCGGTCGTTGCCATTGCAATGAGGCAGAGGGTCTTGATGATACGCATTGACGTATTCTCCAGTGAATGATGCCGCACCGTTCCTTGAACGGATCGTCTTGTAAAGATAACGTTACGAGAGCATCCCGACAGCAATGCGGTGACTTTTGGGCACAGGTTGGCATCGTAATTTGGTGAATAAGACATTAATTATCCATTGAACGATTTATTATCCACCTGCATTATAAGCCATTGATGTGAAATCACAGGACGGCTTCATGCGTGGGATGAGATTGCTCTGTGGTGCTGCGATTATGCTTGCTGGTGGCGCTTTTGCGCAGGAGCGTGAAGCCATCATTATTGGCACGGGTGAGCGCGGCGATAACTACTATGCTGCCGGTGGCGCGATTTGTCGTATTATCAATACGCACCGTCCCCGCGAATGTGCCACGTCCCCAACGGGCGGCTCCATCGATAATATATACGCCCTTGATCTCATGGATGTTGATTTCGCGGTCGTGCAAGGCGACGTGCAGGACGTGGCCTATCGTGGTGCACCGGCATTTACCGGAAGCCCCTATGCCAATTTGCGCTCGGTCGCCACGATTTACGAGGAAGCCCTGACTATCGTGACGCGGGCCGATAGTGGTATCGAGCGTTTTCTCGACCTTCGGGGTCGAAGCGTTTCTGCCGGACTGCTTAATGCAGGCTCACGCTGGACGTTTATTTCGGCCCTGTCTGCCAGTGGATTGAGGATTCGCGATCTGGGAGCCTTCGTTCCGATGTCGGTGATGGATGGAGCATCGCGCCTCTGTTCAGGGCAGCTTGATGCATTGGCGCTGGTCACAGGCCACCCTTCGGCCACCCTTTGGTGGTTGGCTCAATCCTGTTCGATCCGGTTTGTCAGGATAGACCCTGCCATCAGTAATACCATGGCAAGACGAAACCGCACGTACCGGCCCATTATGATCCCCGGCAGTATCTATCCGTTTCTTAACCGACCAACCCCAACCGTTGGAACCTCCGCAACCATCGTTACCCTGGCTTCGACGCCTGATGAAAATGTGCGGGATGTTCTTGGCGCGATCTATGGGGATGTCGCCGCGTTTCAGCGACAGCAATTCGTGCTCGACCCCGCCTTGCCGAGCAAAAAAGATCTGACCGCCCCCCTGCATCCGGCGGCGATGCGCTTTTACAGGGAATATGATCTGCTTCAGTAAGGGGATCAGTCCTCGGACGGTTTCTTGCGTCCCGATTTGATTGCTGAGCGCCGGGTTTTGCCATCCAGACGGCGTTTTTTGGAGCCAAGGGTGGGGCGCGTCGGGATGCGGCGTTTGGGAACGTGTTCTGCCTCGCGGATCATATCAATCAGGCGATCCAGCGCATCCTCGCGGTTACGCGACTGAACGCGGTATCGGTCGGCATGGATTACGATTTCGCCTTCAATCGTCATGCGGCTGCCCGCAATTCTCCGCAAGCGTCGCTTTACCGCTGCGGTCAAATTAGGGGAGCCTTCGGCATCGAAGCGCAGTTGTACCGCGCTCGACACCTTGTTGACGTTCTGTCCGCCGGGGCCGGAGGCGCGGACAAACCGTTCCTCGATCTCGCCCTCATCAAGGGTGATATGGGGTGAGACGCGAATACTCATCCGAACAGGCGAGGCCGTAGGCTTTCCATCGCCGCGCAGACCTGCTCCACTGATCTTTCTGCCCGCGTGTCCAGCATTCCGGCCACGGCCTCACCGGAAAGGATCGCTGATTCCAGCGAGGCCGATTGCAGGAACGCGGCGACGAGTGCGGGGTTTGCCGCCGCATGACCCGGCTCAAAGGCCGAATCAATGGCATCGATAGCGGCCTTGAGGTGGTTCGCGGTGCGCTCTGCGGCTTTTGCCGATCTATCCGCCATGACGGGCGATCAGGCGGGCATCGTTGCGGCGACAGAATCGCGGGTCGATGCGGCCTCGTACCACCGCGCCAGCGCCGGATGTGACCCGCGCCAATCCTTTTCAGGATAGCGGAAATCGAGATAGCCCAGCACGCAGACGACGGCGGCATGACCAAGGGTAAATGCGTCCCCAAACGTGGCGGCCTGCACTTCCAGCGCGTTCAGCCCGCCATCGACCTTGGCCATTTGACTGTCAATCCATGCCTGGGATTGCTGGCTTTCCTCGCGCAGGGCCAGTTCATAACGCACGACCACCGCTGAATCGCTCATGCCATCTGCCAGCGCCTCCAGCGTTAGCACAGACCACCGCGCTTCGCCTGCATCAGGCAGCATTGTCTGCCCCGGCACGAGGCTGGTGAGATATTGACAGATCACGGCACTGTCGTAGATCGCGGGGCCATCATCGCGGACAAGGCTGGGCAGTTTGGCCAGCGGGTTGTTCGCACGGGTCCGCTCGCCGGGGGCGATGGGCGTTCCGGTTCCATCGATCTTTTCGATCCGGTCGTCGATGCCCAGTTCCTGTGCGACAATCATGCATTTACGGGCGAAGGGCGAAGCGGCGGCCCAGACGAGTTTCATGGCGGTTCTCCTGCTTGATTGTACTCTTCAGACCTGTCGTTCGGTATAATAGGGCAGGTGTTCGACACGAACAGCATCCTTTTCGTGCCGCGCAAGGGTGTGGTCTGCGATCTCGCCCAGTGTTGCGAACCAGATGTCGCTGCGCTCCAATACCGTTTCCAGCCATTTTTCCACGACGTACCAGCGCGCCCGCCGCCCGGTCAGGAACGGATGCCAGACCGCGTGCCACATGCCGCCCAATTCTGCGGCGATCTCGAATTCCTCGAAGAACGGGGCAAGACCCTCCGATGCCCCGCGCACGGGCATCATGTATCCGATCTCTTCATAATGAGCGAAGGGGGGCCAGTCGTCGATGCCCCAATGGGGTGGAACCTCCACCAGAGTCCGGCCCCCGCAATCCATGATATACGGCTCATCATCGGCCATCATCGAACTGTCATAGACGAAGCCTTTTTCGGCCAGCAGGCGCGGGGTGTCATTCGTCACCTGATACACCGGCGCGCGATAGCCCCTTGGGCGCTGGCCGACGATGCGGTCGAAGGTATCAAGGCATTTATCCAGATCTTCGGATTGTTCGGCGGGAGAGCGGTTCAGCGGGTTTTCATGTATCCAGCCGTGGCAACCGATTTCGTGGCCATCTTTCAGAATGGCTTCCACCGCTTGCGGATATGTTTCGATGCACCAGCCGGGAATGAAGAAACTCTGCTTCAGGCCCAGACGTCGATATGTTTCCAGAATACGCGGAATCGCGACCGTTGGGCCATATCGCCCCATAGAAACCGGATATTGCCGCCGCCAGCCATCTTCGGCGGCGATATGGATCAGGCAATCCGCATCCATATCGAATGTGATCGCGGCGGCGGCGCGTTTGCCGTTGGGCCAGTGGGTCATGTTGCCTCCAGCGGATGTTCTGCGCTTTCAGGCCAATTTATCCAAAGCGTCGCACCCGGTTCAGGGTCGAGGGTGGCCAGCGTCGTCTCATCAATACTCGCCTTGATCTCTTCGCCAGTGGTTGTTTCCAGATAAAGCACGATGCTCGTTCCCGCGAATTCCTCGGAGATAAAGTTGCATTCCAGCGCATTGCCTGCGGGGCGGGTTGCCGAAACGCCCATGTGGTCGGCGGCGACGCTGTATTCACTGCCATCCTCACGGGTGAAGATATTGTTGCGGCCTACGAACTCAGCGACGAAGCGGGTGGCGGGGCTGCGATATACATCCTTCGGAGCGCCAATTTGCTCGATTTCGCCATCGCCCATGATGACCACCCGGTCAGCCATGGCAAAGGCTTCGGATTGCGAGTGTGTGACGTAGACGAAGGTGATCCCAAGTTCGCGTTGTAACCGTGTCAGTACTCCTTGCATCCGTATCACCAGATGCGCGTCGAGGGCCGAGAGTGGCTCATCCAGCAGCAGCATTTCGGGTTCGGTTACGAGTGACCGGGCGAGAGCGACGCGTTGACGCTGGCCGCCCGAAAGCTGATCGATACGCCGCGCGCCATAGCCTTCGAGGCCAAGCCGCTCCAACCAGTCTTCTGCGCGGTGACGCCGGTCATTCTTGTCCATGCCTCGCATCTTCAGCCCGAATTCAACATTTTCGCGCACGTTCAAAAACGGAAAGAGAGCGAGCGATTGCCAGACCAGCGGTGTATCGCGCTCATGGGCCGGAATGTGCTGCATCGAGCGCCCGCCAATGCGGATGTCGCCTTCGCTCGGTTCTTCCAGCCCGGCCAGCATTCGCAGGGTTGTGGTCTTGCCACAGCCAGACGGTCCCATCAGCGCGACGAACTCGCCCTTGTCGATGGTCAGATCCAGGTGCTTCACGGCGGTTACGGAGCCGTAGCGTTTGACGACGCCATCAAAAACGACGAGAGGTTCGGTCATGGTTGGTTCAGTCCCGCGCAACATATGCCATCACGTTAGACTGATTTTCCGGGCAGGGGAAACGTCATTCCTTCCCGTGCCACCATACTTCCGGGCGATAGCCGTAGAGTGGGGTCTTTGCGGGTTTTTCCAACGGCTTCCACCATGCAAGGCGCTCCACCGGCTCAAACCACAACGGGATAACATAGCGTTCGCCGGTCAATACACGGTCCAGCGCGCGGATGGCTGCGACCCAGGTGTCTTCATCTTCTGCTATCAACAGTGCATCAATCATTGCGTCGATGGCCGGGTTTTCGGCCCCCATGTAGTTGCGTGTTCCCGGCTCTGTGACGCCGTGCGAACCGAAATAGAATTCCTGCTCCCCGCCGGGTGAGAGAGATAGCCACCATTGCCGCAGGATCATGTCATAGTCATAGGTATGAAGCCGCTCCCTGTATTGCGCGCCATCGACAAGCCGAAGCGATGCAGTGATCCCAAGCCGCTCGAGAGAGCGGGCGAAACTGGCCGCGATCTTTTCGTCATCGCCGGACCCTTGCAGCAGGATTTCAAACGTGAATGGTTTCCCTGCCGGGTTCCTCAGCATGCCGTCATCAATGCGCCATCCTGCTTCGCGCAGCAGCCGGGCAGCCTTTCGCAAATTGTCGCGGTTGCGTCCGTCGCCGTTGGAGACGGGCAGGGCGAAATCGCCCTCCATGGTACCGGCAGGCAGGGCATGAGCGAAAGGGGCAAGTAGCGCGCGTTCACGCCCGGTTGCGGGGCCGGTCGCGCCGAGGCGTGAATTGGCATAATAGCTGGGGATGCGTTCATAGGCATCCCGATTGATCGCGGCATTGATCCACTCGAAATCGAACGCATGGAGCAGCGCCTCGCGCACGCGACGGTCGGCAAAGAGGGGTTTGCGGGTGTTGAACACCAGCCCCCTCATTCCTGTGGCCCGCCCATGGGCAAGCTCACCACGCGCGATCCTGCCCGCCTTTGCCGCCGGAAAGTCGTATCCATCGAGCCATCGTGCGGGGTCTCTCTCATGGCGTAGATCGACGATTCCGGCCTTGAATGCTTCCCAGAGCGCGTTTTCGTTTCGGAAATACAGGATTGTGACGGTATCGAAATTGTGCAGTCCACGATTTATTGGTAAGTCTGCACCCCACCAATCGTCGCGTTTTTCCAGCACAATCCGCTCCCCCACTTCAACCGATGCGATGCGGTATGGGCCTGATGCGACGGGGCTTTGCAATGTTGTTTCACTGAAATCGCGGTCATGCCAGTTTGCGCGGGAATGGATCGGCATCAGGCCGAGCAGGAGAGGCAGCTCCCGTTCCGGTTTGCGGAAGCTGAATGTTACGGAGCGTTCGCCGGTTTGTTCGACCCGCGCGACGCGGCGGTAATAGGTGCCGAAATTCGGGCGTCCGTGATCGCGCAGGGTTTCCATTGTGAAGATTATGTCATCTGGCGTGACAGACGATCCGTCACTGAAAGTGGCCTCCGGGCGCAGCTCAAAAGTGACGGATTTGCGGTCGCTGGCGACGTCGATTGTCTTGGCCAGCAGGCCGTAAATTGTGAATGGCTCGTCCCAGCTTCGGGCCATAAGAGATTCGAAAATATGGGTTCTCAGGATTGAGGGCGCGCGCCCCTTGGTTGTAAATGCATTTAAGGAATCGAATCGCTCGCGTTCGCCGTAAGTGATTCGCCCTCCCTTTGATGCTTTTGGATCAGCATACGGAAGACTTTCGAAGCTTTCAGGCAATGCCGGATTGCCATAGATCGCCAGCCCATGGGCAGATTCAGCATGGCAAATCGTGCCTGACACAAGGAAGAAAGGCAAAAGGAAGGCAAGATTAAGCAATTTTTGCAATGTACTGAATCCTTTAAAGATTTGCTATTTTGGTTGTGACGTGTACCGTGATGTTGAAATGGCATTGTCCAGTCTTCGGGGCCGTGTCGGAAACGACGGAATCGCTCTGGTTGCTTTAGGGCTTGCTAATACCCCATTCTCATTGGTAATTTCAGTGCACTGCTCGATAGGTTTCTTGTCTGTATGAAACCTGCCTCAATCCAACTTCAGGCGTCCTTGCAAAAGGGCGCCTTTTTTCTTTTCCGCTGCAAGTTTTTCCCTTTCCCGGCATGGGCGGGGTGCTTAGGCTGTTCCGGTCAACGAGAGAGGACCGGCCATGAAAGTGCGACAGATTTCCGAACGTAAGTCGATAAACGATGTTGCCTCGACTACAGCGGATGCAAAGCTTGCAGATGTTGCCACTAAACTGGGGACATTGAAAATCGGATGTCTGATTGTGCTCGATGACAAGGGGGAGGTGTCCGGCATTCTGTCCGAACGTGATATCGTGCGGGCGGTCGGGGAAAAAGGCGCTGATTGCCTCGATCAGCGGGTCGATAGTATTATGACCCGCGAGGTAATGACCTGCACCCCTGAAGACAGCGCGGCTTCGATCCTCGAACGCATGAGTGGGGGCCGGTTCCGACATATGCCGGTTATGGAAGACGGGAAGGTCATTTCCGTTGTTTCCATCGGTGATATAGTCAAGGCGAAGATCGAAGAGCTCGAACAGGATAACGAAGCCATGGAGAGCATGATCCGCTCTGGCACGGCCTGATCATAATCCCAACCTGAACGATAGAGACGCGCGATGAAGCGGATTGGACTTTACCCCGGAACCTTTGATCCGGTGACGCTAGGGCATCTCGATGTGGTCGGGCGGGCACGAAAGCTTGTCGATGATCTTGTGATTGGCGTCGCCGCCAATGAAGGAAAAGGGCCGCTCTTTTCTACCGAGGAACGGGTTGCGATGGTGCGCGAGGAAATCGCGGCTATGCCCAGCGGCCCCAATGATGCGACGGTTACAGTTGAACCGTTCAGCGAGTTGCTGATGTTCTATGCCCAGCGTATCGAGGCGCAGGTCATCTTTCGTGGTTTGCGCGCCGTGTCGGATTTCGAATACGAATTTCAGATGGTGTGCATGAACCGGGCGCTCGACAAGCAAATCGAGACTGTTTTCCTGATGGCCGATGTCGAACATCAGGCCATCGCCTCGCGTCTGGTGAAGGAAATTGCACGCCTTGGAGGTGATGTGTCCACCTTCGTCACACCGAAAGTCAACGAGACACTGATAGAGCGGTACGGTGCAGTGGAGTGACGACAGTTTTCATGTGACGCCCCGAATACCCGTGTTATGTACGGCTCGCTAGAATGAAGGAATGAAACGATGTCGAGACTCGTAACGCTCGCGCTTGTCTGCCTTATGGCGGTGGCGGCTTGCGGTGAGGATACGGCAAGCCAGAAGAGCGGAGCTATAATGAACGTCAGTGATCCTGAAAACGCCATCGTCATCGAGTTAAAAGACGGCAATGTCGTCATCGAACTCGCACCCGACCTTGCGCCAAAGCATGTGGAGCGGATCAAGGATCTGACGCGCGAAGGCTTTTATGACGGGATCGTTTTTCACCGGGTGATTGACGGCTTCATGGCCCAGACCGGCGATCCGACCGGCACAGGTACGGGCAGCTCAGACAAGCCGAACCTTGCCGCTGAATTCACGGATGCCCCCTTCAAGCGCGGTACACTTGGCATGGCCCGGTCCCAGAACCCCAACAGCGCGAACAGTCAGTTCTTTATCGGTCTTGATGCGGCCCCCCACCTGAACGGACAATATACCGTCTTTGGTCAGGTCGTGGACGGGATGGAGCATGTGGATTCGATCAAGAAAGCCCCTCCCGGTACAGACATGGTGCCCGATCCTGATAAGATGATTTCGGTGAAAGTCGTCTCCGATATAAAGTGATCACCGTATGATGGACCGACCGGACCTGCCGGTTGCCGCCTTCGATTTCGATTTGCCTGAAGATCTGATTGCGCTGCGCCCGGTACGTCCCCGGCGTGCGGCGCAGATGCTTCACGCCGAGGGTGGGGTGCTCACGGATAGAACGATGGCAGATTTGCCGGATGTTCTGCGCTCCGGTGATCTGCTGGTTTTCAACGACACGCGCGTGTTGCCCGTTCAGCTATCGGGAATGCGCACGCGGGACGGAAACAGTGTTGCCATTGACGCGACCCTGATCGAGCGGCTGGATATGGGCCGCTGGCGTGCTTTCGCAAAGCCTGGGCGACGTTTGAAACCGGGTGACGAAGTGACGTTTGGTGAAGATCTATCCGCCGAAGTTCAGGTGAAGCGGGACGATGGTACGCTCGATCTGGCCTTCGGTCTGGATGGCGCTGGCCTTGATGCGGCCATCGCAAGAATTGGCACCATGCCACTGCCCCCTTACATCGCGCAACGCCGCCCTGCCGATTCCCGCGATGCCGAGGATTACCAGACCCTGTTTGCCGCGCGTGACGGGGCGGTTGCCGCGCCCACGGCGGCGCTTCATTTCGATGATGTGCTGCTTGCGGCGCTGAATGAGGCGGGGATTTCCACCACAACCGTCACCTTGCATGTTGGTGCAGGGACATTCCTGCCCGTGAAAGCGGAAACGATTCGTGACCACCGGATGCATTCCGAGACAGGAGAGATCGACACGGAGGCCGCCGACCGGATCAATGCCACAAAGGCAGCAGGTGGGCGGATCATCAGTGTCGGGACTACATCATTGCGGGTTCTGGAGACAGCAACGGGCGAGGATGGGCAAATTCGCCCATGGTGTGGGTCCACGGATATCTTCATTACCCCAGGATACCGCTTTCGCCAGATTGACGGACTTGTGACCAATTTCCATCTTCCTCGCTCTACCCTCCTCATGCTGGTCAGTGCACTGATAGGAATAGAGGAAACTCGTACCTTGTATTTACACGCTATATCAAAAGGATACCGTTTTTACTCTTATGGTGATGGCTCGTTGTTATTCCCTTCATAGAGCCACCACGTATCAACACGATTACCTCGCAATCGTCACAACGGGCTTGCTCTTGTCGCAATGGATTGGCAAAGATCGCTTGTGTAAAGGCGCAATGCGCTGCTTCCTCTGACAAATTCGAGACATTAAGTCTCCAACGGAGAATCGAGAAAACGATGATCTACAAACGCACACAGGCCAATGTCGCGCTCGCCTGCGCTTTTGCGCTCGGCATGACCGGCGCGGCGCTTGCGCAAACCGCGCAGCAACAGATCGACTCAGCCTATCAGGACCCCACCCAATTGCTGCCGCCAGAAGCGCGTCCTGGCGAATGCTACGCTCGTGTTTACATCCCCGCCAAGACAAAGCGTGTCGAGAACAAGGTTCTCGTTAAGGAAGCGACCGAGAAGCTGGAGGTTATCCCCGCGAAATACGAGGAGGCCGAAGAAGTCGTCGAGATTCAGAGCGAATTCGAAGAGCTTGAAATTGTCCCGGCAGTTTTCGAGACCCAGTTCGAAACCGTGACCATCGAGCCTGAGCGCGAAGAACAGGTCGTCGTGGACGCGGTCTACGAAGAGGTTGAGGAAAAAGTGAAGGTGCGCGACGCGTACACCACCTGGAAAAAGGGCGAAGGCCCGATCCAGCGGTATGATGAAGCGACCGGCGAGATCATGTGTCTTGTCACCATCCCTGCCGAATACAAGACCGTGAGCAAGCGCGTGGTGAAGGTACCGCCACGCACAATCACGAAGGTCATCCCCGCCGTGACCGAAAAGGTCGAAAAGCGGGTCATGGTCGAGCCGCCCACCACGCGCAAAAAGGTCATCCCTGCCGAAAAGCGGACGGTGACGATCCGCAAGCTGGTTGAGGCCGCCGAGGTCAAGAAGATCGTGATCCCGGCCCAGTACGAGACCGTCTATGAGGTTCAGAAGGATGGCGCCGGCAAGATGGAATGGCGTCCTATCCTGTGCAGCACCAATGCCACGGTTCCTCTGATCCGCAAGCTTCAGTTGGCGCTGAAGGAAAAAGGCTACAACCCCGGCACCGCAGATGGCGTTCTTGGCGGTGGTACCATGGAAGCCGTTCGTCGTTACCAGCGTTCGAAAGGTATCGCACAAGGCCAGCTCACAATCGAAGTGATGCGTGAACTTGGTGTTGATCCGGGTGGGTCCAGCAGCTGATCCTTACCGATCTTCGGTACAATTGAAACGGCGGCTCCCGGAGCCGCCGTTTTTTTATGAGTTGGAGGGTTTTGGGGGGTCTCCCAAGTTGGGGGAGTTCCCGTTGAGCTTTCAAAGCCTCTCGCCACCGGATGTCGGTTTGCCCGCGTCAACGATGAGAGGCGTGATGCTCACTCAACGGCGGCACACCGGATGACCAAGCGGTCCTGTCAAATCAATGAAAGCAGACCCGACTGGTTTACCGGATTGCCTGTGGCCGCAGGCGCAGCTTGCGGCGTTCTTCCTGTGGCAAATGCCTGTTCAGGTGGCGGTTCACGAGGCCGAAAACGCCGATAACAACCAGTGTCAGCAGGATGAAATATCCCGCGAGAATGGGGTAGGGAATGAAGGGGTTGAAGGTCTTGTCCGCAAAGTAATTGGCATAATAGAGGGCGTCGCCCTTTTGCTGGCGCGCGGGAAAGCCTGCGAAAAATACCAGTGTCGTCGCATGGAACAGGAATATCGCCTCGTTGGTATAAGCGGGCCATGCGAGGCGCAGCATCGTCGGCCAGACTACCCGCCGGAACCGTGCCCATCCCGACAATCCGTAGGCATCAGCCGCCTCTGTATCGCCCTTGGGGATGGATTGCAGCGCGCCATGGAAAATCTCTGCTGAATAGGCGGCAGTATTGAGGAACAGGACGATCAACGCCCCCCATGCAGCGGATGTCAGCGGGCTGAAAAACGGATATGCGCCCTTGAGCGAGAGGAACAGGAAATAGGCAAAGAAGAACTGGATGAAGAGGGGCGATCCCCGGAAGAGAAAAACAAACCATTCCGATAGCTTCCGCAGCACAGGATTCAGGGATGCCTTTCCCATTGCTACGGCGGTTGCCAGCACGAATCCGGCGAGGAGCGCCAATACCCCGAAATAGATGTTCCAGATCATGCCGGACCCGATCAGCGTAAATTGCTGACAGAGCGTGAAATCGGAGCGCGGCAGCAATCGCTCGCCATATCCGAGTGAGCGGAAAGCGTAATCCGCGATGGTTTGGGTGCAACTCATGCAGACATCCCTATACCCATCAGGCCGCCGCCTTTCGCTGTGCTTCGCCGCCTGATGTGGCTTGCCCCTGGTTCAGTCGCGCCATGATCCGCTCCAGCACCACTTCGGATAGTTTTGTAAAGGCGAGATAGAAGACGAGCAGCCCGAAGAAATACCACATTCGCCAATCCCCATGTGGGTATTGGGTGTAGTTTGGTGTTTTCGTTCCACCCAACTCCCGCGCCCAGTAAACGATGTCCTCGACCCCAAGCAGGAAAAGGAGCGGTGTCGCCTTGATGAGCACCATCCACAGGTTTGACAGGCCGGGCAGGGCATAGACCCACATCTGCGGGATGAGCACCCGGCGCGTTACCTGCTTTCGGGTCATGCCGTAGGCTTCCGCTGTTTCGAGCTGTGCTTTTGGCACTGCCCGCATCGCGCCGTAGAGGACGTTGGCGGCAAAAGCGCCGAAGACAATGGCAAAGGTCAGCACTGCGAGCAGGAAGCCGTAGGTTTCATGCTGCCATTGTGGCGCGTTTCCGGGGGGAAGCTTTGCTGCCGCGCAGACCACGAAATCGCTGCCTTGCCGGATTGGCTCGTTCCAATCGGGGCATTTGATCTTGTGGCGCAGGTATTCGAACCCCTGATCCAGTGCGATGACAAAGAACAGGAAGAATGCGATGTCCGGCACACCCCGCACGACGGCGATATACGCCTTGCCGAACCAGCGCAGGGGCGCAAATGCACTGCGCGCCGCCATTGCCCCGCCATACCCGAAAGCCAGCGCGGCAGGGGCCGTGATCGCCAGCAACAGCAAGACGGTTCCGAACGAGTAATAGAGGTTCATATGCTTACCTGTCGTCAGGTAGCATATGAACCATTGGAAGCCTTCGAGGGCGGCAGGGTCTGAACAGGAACCGATAATCCGCCCTCTCATCATGCCCGCAAAAGCGGGTATCTTGCAGGTATATCAGGGTCGATGCCCGCTTTAGCGGGCATGACAACGAGCGCCTTCAGAATGTTGCTGATTCCGGCAGCCATTTTTTGATCAGCTTGTTCAGCGAACCATCCTTTTTCATCGACTGGATCGCTTTTGTCAGCTTGTCGCGCAGTTCCGTGTCGCTCTGGCGTACACCGACACCGATGCCGCCACCGATCAGGATATCCTCGCCCACGATGGACAATTCGTCATCCGCGTCTGCGATGGGCGTCAGGTACGCCTTGTCGGCCAGTACGGCGTCGGCTTCACCATCGCGAACGGCGGCGACTGTTTCTTCGGGGGTGGCGAATTCCAGCAGGGTTGCGCCCTTCATCTCGGCGATGCGGCTGGCCTGAATGGTGCTGGCCTGTGCCGCGATAACGCCCGTTTCAAGATCGGCATCATCGGATGCGGCGAGGAAGACCGAAGGGTCCGGCTGCGTATACGCCTCCGAGAAATCAATGACTTCCTTGCGCTCGTCGGTGATCGACATGCCCGCGATGATGGCGTCATAGTTGCCGGAGACGAGGTTGGGGATGATGCTGTCCCAATCGTTCGTCACCCATTCGCATGTCAGCTTTGCACGCTTGCAGAGTTCATCGCCGACATGGCGCTCGAAGCCATCCACTTCGCCATCATCATTGAGGAAGTTGTATGGAGGGTATGCGCCCTCGGTGCCGAGGCGCACGGTCTTGCTTTCGGCAAAAGCCGCGCTTGCGCCCATCGCCAGCGCGACAGCGGACAGGATCAGTGTTCTCATATTTTCTCTCCCGGTTATTCTATTGCTTCCGAAAAAACGGAAACCTTCCCCATTTGGCAAGATGCCTGTTTTCAAGGGTATGACAAACAGTCTTTCACGCGGCAACCGTTGCCGAGAGAAACCCCTGTAGCCGTTCGGTCTGTGGATTTCCGAACAGTGCTTCTGGTGCCCCCTCTTCCTCGATCCTGCCTTGATGCAGGAAGACGACGTGATCGCTGACATCGGCGGCCAGCCGCATGTCATGTGTCACGATCAGCATGGTGCGGCCCTCTTCTGCAAGGCTTTTGATAACGCGCACGACTTCCTGTTCCAGTTCAGGGTCGAGCGCCGAAGTCGGCTCATCGAACAACAGGGCTTTTGGCTCCATGCAGAGCGCCCGTGCAATCGCGGCGCGCTGTTGCTGACCTCCCGACAGCATGGCCGGATAGGCATCGCATTTATCGCCGATGCCCACCTTGTCGAGATAGCCCCGCGCCGCCGCCTCTGCCTCTGCCCGGTCCCGCCGCAGCACTGTTACTGGCGCTTCCATGACGTTTTGCAGGATCGTCATATGCGCCCAGAGATTGAATTGCTGGAAGACCATGCTCAGATTTGTGCGAATGCGGATCATCTGGGCCTTGTCGGCGGGCTGGCGCGCATGACCCGCGCCTTTCCAGCGCACGGGATCGCCACAAAAGAGAACGTCACCCTGTTGCGAGTTCTCCAGCAGGTTCGCACAGCGCAGGAGCGTTGATTTCCCCGACCCGCTCGACCCGATCAGCGATACCACATTTCCGGCGGGGGCCACGATATTGACCCCTTTCAAAACCTCCAGCGGCCCATAGGCCTTATGCAGATCACGTATCTCGATGACGGGTACAGTCACGCGCGGCTCTTTCCGGTTTGGTGATGGATACTCTGCACGGATGTATCCGTTTGTCACCCTGACGCAAGGTCAGGGTGGGTTGTTAGTATGAGATGTTCAGTCTTCCGTACTCAGTCTTATTTTGCTAGCGTTGAAATCCGGGGTGTGGGGGGACAATGATGGTGCGTTGGAAGTGGACGTTGGTTTTTGCGGCTATTGCAATAATTGCCTATTTTATCTGGCAAACATTCAAACTCCCGCCGAATATCGAGCCAAAAGGTACTTCTGACGAGTCAATTGCAATGATTGGTTTTTATACCGCTATTGCGGGCGCTCTGGCTGGATTTTTCAGTCTGCTTAAGGAAATCATCGCTCTTATTCGTGAGGGGCGAAAGGAATGATCCGCGTTTTCTTGCTTGCGGCGTTTCTGATGCTGTCTGCGCTGCCACTGCGCGCCGAGAACATCGACGATCCCTATCGAAACCCCACGGGCATTTCGTGGTGGCAACAGCAGATCAACCGCTCGCCATGGCTGCGTGAGAAGACGGGTGGGCAGTTCCGATTTCAGCGGAGCATGGCAATCGTTATCGGCATTGGCGATTACGACGATGGATCAGGTTGGGGTAAACTTGCCTCGCCTATCAATGATGCCAAGACAATGCGGACTTTCCTGCAATCCTCCGGTTTCGATGAAGTCCATACCCTGACCAACGCCAGCGCGACGCGGGAGCGATTGGATGCACTGATAAGCTATGCCGAAGCCACATTAGGGCCGGATGATCGCTTTTTCTTCTATTGGTCGGGTCATGGCGGACGTGGTGATAATGGCGATGGCACCGAGTTTGGATTCCTGCCTTTCGCAGGAACGTCCACGACCGGGCGCGGCCCCACCGTCTCGATGAGCGAGTTTCGCATTTGGGCGCAACGGATCAAGGCGCGGCACACCTTGTTCGTGCTGGACAGTTGTTTCAGCGGTCAGGCGCTTCCCGCCACGCGCACCAATCGCACGATCACACATGAACGCCTGTCCAAGCGGGCTGATTATGTTTTCACTTCCAGCAGTTCCGGTCAGGAGTCTTACGGGTACAGGGATGGCGGCGGAGGATTGTTCACGCGGGCTTTCCTTGGTGCTGTGGGGGCGTTGGAGGGGCAGACGGCTGCGGATTACGATCAGGACGGCTTTGTCACGTTGGCCGAGATTGAGGTCGCCGTGAAGCGCACACTCGACGATGCATCCGGCAGTTATCCCTTCATTATGTCTCCACAGGTATCGGCGATTGGGGCAACATCCGGGGAGTTTTTCTTCGTTGCGCCGACTGCTCCTCCTACCCCTGAACCGGCTCCCGATCCTGCTCCGCGACCTGTTGTTTCCCTTGGGGCTGATCCTTGCGTAGGGGCGAATGCCGAATATGAACTTTTTGTTAGAAATGCCCGCCAATGTTGGGAGGTTGAAGCGTACCTTGAAACACATTCAACCGCCAGTTCCTGCACGGCGGTGAGGGCGGCGCAGCAGCGGAAGATTGACCTGTGTGAACAGGTATCTGAAACGCAAGCCCCACCAGCGCGCATTGAAAAATACGCTGATCTGTCATCGTTTCGGGATGACCTCGGCAATGGTGTCAAAGGCCCGGAAATGGTGGTTATTCCGGCGGGCCGTTTTATGATGGGGTCGCCTGAGAGCGAGTGGGGGCGGTTTGATGACGAAGGCCCGCAACGCGCGGTGACGGTCGGGCGTTTTGCGCTGGGTCGTACGGAAGTTACTTTCGACGATTGGCAAGCCTGTGTCGATGCTGGTGGCTGCAAAAGTAATCTATTACCCGATGATAAAGGCTGGGGGCGTGGCTCGCGCCCGGTGATTAATGTGAGTTGGGACGACGCGCAGGAGTATATTGCGTGGCTGAATGGCAGAGTGGAGGGCGCGCCCTATCGTCTGCCGACCGAAGCGGAATGGGAGTATGCGGCGCGGGCGGGGACGGTGACGCCGTTCTGGACGGGCGAAACGGTCTCGACAGATCAGGCCAATTACGATGGAAACCATGTTTACGGAAATGGCCGCGAGGGCATTTATCGGGGAAAGACATTGCCCGTTGGTATTTTGAATACACCCAATCCATTCGGGTTGCATGATGTTCACGGCAATGTCTGGGAATGGGCGCAGGATTGCCATACTTCTTATTCCAACGCGCCTGTTGATGGAACGGCATACTCTCCCTTGGGTTGTAGCCTGCGTGTGCGGCGCGGCGGCTCCTGGGTCAGCAATCCGAGGCTCCTCCGCTCCGCGTATCGCGTCAGGTACGTACCCGACGACCGCTTCTGGGACATCGGGTTCCGTCTCGCGAGGACGCTTACCCCTTGATTCTTTACGTACTTTTTAACCGGGGGTGAGGCGGAAAAAGGAATCGATCCGGGGGATCGATTCCCCGTCGAACGGGGCGGAGCCCCTGCCCAAAATTTTTTGGGCTTTCTGCGTGATGCCTAGAGTATTCGGCGATCAAGATGGGTCAGGAAATGCGCCAGGAGCCGCGCATTTCCTGACACTC
>CALFFK010000115.1 GCA_937957975.1 uncultured Neomegalonema sp. | reverse complement strand
TGGGATGCACGGCTGACATCCGAGCTGATCCTGTTCTTCTTCTATATTGGCTATATGGCGCTGTGGGATGCCTTCGACGATTTTTCAAAGGCGGAGACGGCAACGGCCTATTTCTGTCTCGTCGGCAGTGTTTTTGCGGTGTTGGCCAAATATTCCGTCGATCTCTGGGATACGCTGCACCAATCGTCGAGCATGACCATCGGCACCATCGCGACCGAGGACAAGCTGTCCAATGAGTTCAAAATACCATTGCTGGTGATGATAGCAGCGTTCTACCTTTATTTCCTGACTGTCTGGCTGATCCGTGTGCGCAGTGAAATACGGAAGCGGAGGATACAGGCAATTCGGCAAGCGGCGGTTGTGGAATGACAGGCAGATAAGGCAGGTTCCCGGAAATGATCCCTGATTATGATAAATACGCGGTCTATATCTGGGCCTGCTATGGCCTATCGGCACTGGTGTTGATCGGATTGGTGCTGTGGAGCGTTTCGCGGGCGCGGGCAGTGCGGCAGGAGCTGGAGAGTCTCGATGGCGCACGGCGGCGGGCGAAGGCCGGGGGCGCGGAATGAAGCGTTTCATACCAGTCGCATTGTTTGTGGCGCTTGCGGGTGTCATGGCCTGGGGGTTGCTGATCCGCGAGAACCGCGATGCCTTGCGCTCAACCTTCATCGAAAAACCCGCACCGGATTTCGTATTGCCGAAGCTGCTGACCGAAGGCGAGACTGTGTCTATCGCAGATTTAAAAGGCGATGGCCCGGTGGTCGTGAATTTTTGGGCATCGTGGTGCGGGCCGTGCCGGGTGGAACATCCTGAACTTGTCAAACTGGCCGAAGAAGGCGTGCGGGTTGTCGGGATCAATTACCAGAACGAACCCGACGACGCGAAGAATTTTCTCGACCGGCTGGGTAATCCGTTCGAAGTGGTTGGCGTGGACAAGAGCGGGCGCACGGGTATCGAATACGGGGTCGCCGCATTACCCGAAACCTTTATTCTCGATGAAAACGGGATCATTCTCTACAAGCATGTGGGGCCGATCAATCCCGGCGAGCTGGACGGAAAAATCAGGCCCGCTATCGAGGCGGCGCGCCGGTAGTCCTTGACCGGGGAAGTGACTTGAGGTGAACCTCGCGGGGTATCCAACCCCTTATGTGAGGTCGCCATGGACGCCCCTGCCACCATCTCCCAAGCTGCCTGGATTGATCGCGCCAAGGCTGTGTTGCCGGGGGGGGGATTCGGTAATTTTGATCCGAACATCGTCATTCGTGAAGGCAAGGGATCGCGGGTTTGGGACGAAGACGGAAACGAATATATTGATTATCTGATCGGCTCTGGCCCGATGCTTATTGGCCATGGACACCCGGAAGTGCTGGATGCTGTGGCAGAGCAGATCGGGAAGGGGTTGACGTTCTTTGCCTCGAATGCGCGGGGGATCGAATTGGCGGAAGCCATCGTCGCATCGGTTGCGTGCGGCGAGCAGGTGCGCTTCACGGCTTCGGGGGGTGAGGCGGATATGTACGCGATGCGCCTCGCGCGGGCGTTTACGGGTCGTGACCGGATTATGAAGTTCGAAGGCGGCTATCATGGCATGTGTGCGGAGGCGCAGATGAGTCTTGCGCCCGCGAAACTGGCCAATTTTCCGCAAGCAGTACCGGATTCGGCGGGAATACCTGAGAGCGTGCGCGCGGAAATGCTGATCGCGCCATTCAATGATCTGGAATTCGCGCGGTCGTTGATTGCCGAGCATGGGCATGAGATTGCCGGGATCATCGTGGAGCCTTTGCAACGGTTGATCCCACCGGAGCCGGGGTTTCTGGAAGGATTACGCGAAGAATGTGACAAGGCGGGGATCGTGCTGATCTTCGATGAAGTCGTGACAGGGTATCGCCTGGCTTATGGTGGAGCGCAGGAGAGATATGGTGTGACCCCGGATCTGTGCACCGTGGGCAAGATTGTGGGCGGGGGTTTTCCATTGGCGGCGATTGCCGGACGGGCAGATATTATGGCTCATTTCGACAAGGCGCAGGTGGGGGCCGAGGGCTTTCTTATGCAACTTGGCACGTTGAGCGGTAATCCGGTTGCTGCCGTGGCAGGACTAAAGACAATGGAGGTGTTGCGGCGTCCGGGCGCGTATGAGCGGCTGCGCCATGTGGGGGAAACACTGATGGCAATGTTCCGTGGTGCGCTGGACGAAGTGGGCATCGCGCATCGGATTGTTGGTGATCCGGTATTGTTCGATGTGGTGTTTACCGACCAGGCTGTGCGGAATTATCGCGACATTTACGCCGCCGACATGCAGCTGAATATCCGGTTCAATGCATTGTTGCGAGAGCAAGGCATCTTCAAGCCAATTGGAAAAACCTATCCGTCGCTGGCAATTACAGATGATGACCTTGCAAGGACAGAGGAAGCGATCCGGTATGCGGCAAAGCACCTGACATAATATTCTTCATCTTTGTTCGGTGATTCCCGCTTTTGCGGGAACCACGACTATAACAGGTGCTTACTCCACCAACGCCCAGGTCACTGTTACTGACACGTTCAGCTTTTGCTCGCCAGGGGCAATGGGGGGAGCGCCTGCACTGCGGGATTCCATTGCGGCGAATTGGGGGTGTGGTAATTGCCGGTTTGGTCCACCCTCGGAGATATTCATTACCTTGCCGAGTGTCACCCCGGCGGCAGCGGCGTAGAGTTCAGCGCGTTTACGGGCCTTGCCCACCGCTTTGCTGCGGGCGGTATCGAGCAGGGTATCGGCGTCTTCAACGTCAAACTGGATGTTTCCGGCCTGATTGACGCCAGCAGATGTGAGGGCGTCGAGAACTTCGCCGATACGAGAAACATCGCGCAAGCGTAGCGATACCTGGTTGGAAACGCGGTAGCCATCCGGCTTCGATCCCTCCGGCCCGTGCCGCCAGTTCTGCGCGATATTGAAATTCGACGTGCCGACATCACGGTCCTCGATGCCAAGACCCTTTATCGCGTCGAAGACAGCGTTCATCTGTTTGCTGTTCGCAGTCAGGGCATCACGTGCAGTCGGGCCAGTGCTTTCGACCCCGGCATTAACGGTTGCGAGGTCAGGCTTGGCGTCGATGGAGGCCGTGCCGGTGATCGAGATGCGGCCTTTGCCTTCGTCGGCAAGTGCTGTGGCGACAGGAGCAAGGGCAAGGGTGGCAGCGAGAAGAGCGGAGCGGAACATAATGTACCTCGTTACTTGGTGCGGGCGCTGGTCTTGCGGACGGTGATGCCGAAATTATGTCCGATAACGGGGGATCAAAGGACGTAACGGCTGAGATCAACGTCGCGAGCCATGTCTCCAATACGCTCCTCGACATATTTTCCGTCGATAACCTGCGTTTCACCCTTGCGGTCGGAGGCGACGAAAGACAGATCATCCAGCACCCGTTCGAGGACGGTATGCAACCGTCGTGCGCCGATATTCTCGACTGATGAGTTGATCTGGGCCGAGAGCGCGGCGATGGTCTCGATACCGTCTTCGGTAAACTCCAATGTGACACCCTCGGCCCCCATCAGGGCGACGTATTGGCGGATGAGGGAGTTATCCGGCTCGGTCAGGATTTGGCGGAAGTCGTCTTTCGTCAGGGCGCGCAATTCCACACGGATGGGAAGGCGACCCTGAAGTTCGGGCAACAGATCGGAAGGCTTCGAGACGTGGAAAGCGCCTGAGGCAATAAAGAGAATATGATCAGTCTGGACGGGGCCGTGCTTGGTGGAGACGGTCGCGCCTTCGATGAGCGGCAGGAGGTCGCGCTGAACGCCCTCGCGGCTCACATCCGCACCACCGGCATCACGGCGGGCGGCGATCTTGTCGATTTCGTCGATGAAGACGATGCCGTCCTGCTCGACGGCGTGGATGGCATCCTGCGTGATGCTTTCGGTATCGAGCATTTTGTCGGCTTCTTCAGCAACCAGAAGATCGTGGGAATCCCTGACCTTCACAGTGCGCTTTTTGGTGCGCCCGCCCATTGCCTTGCCAAGAATTTCGCCAAGATCCATCATGCCCATGGATGCGCCGGGATGGCCGGGAATATCCATCATGCCCATGGGGTTGGAGGTATCGGCCACCTCAATGTCGATGTCCTTGTCATCGAGGATGCCATCGCGCAGGCGCTGACGGAAGGCTTCGCGGGTGGCGGTGGTGGCGGATTCGCCCACCAAGGCATCCAGTACACGTTCCTCAGCGGCAGCGCGGGCGTTGGCCTTGACCTCCTCTCGCTTTTTCTCGCGGGTAAGGATAATGGCGGCTTCCACAAGATCGCGGATAATCTGTTCCACGTCGCGGCCCACATAGCCGACTTCGGTGAATTTTGTGGCCTCGACCTTGGTGAAGGGGGCTTCGACCAGCTTTGCCAGACGTCTTGAGATCTCGGTTTTGCCGACGCCGGTAGGGCCAATCATCAGGATGTTCTTGGGAAGAACTTCGTCGCGGATGTCGTCGGGCAGTTGCATCCGGCGCCAGCGATTGCGCAGCGCCACGGCTACGGCGCGCTTGGCATCCTTTTGGCCGATGATGAAGCGGTCAAGTTCGGCAACGATTTCGGCGGGAGTGAGCGAGGACATGAATTACCTGTCGAAATGCGGAGGACGGAAAGCGCGGCGAAAGGGAACAATCCTGAGCAGCGCTGCACGGGCATGATCCCAGCCGACGCCAAGAAGGATGACAAGGATGCCAATGGTCAGCGGGACCACGGCGGCGGCGGTAGAAAGGCCAAGACCGCTGCGGAAGGTAGCGTAGGTAAGGATTGCCGAGAGATAGAGCAAGGTCGAAGCAACGAGGCTGCGCCGGTCTAGCAGCAGACCGAGCAACGAGAACCCGGCGGCCAGCGCAGTGACGGCCCAGATCAATCCTTCTAGATCCAGTTTGATGAACTCGGTGAAGCTGCCCGTTTGGGTGGCGGTGAGTTGCTCGCCAATCAGGCCAAGGAAGATAGGGTGAACCGTTAGCGGCGAACCGAGGACAAACAGCCAGAGCGCCCATTCATGCCAGATGCCCGTGCGCGCCTTGTCTTTCATGTCGAGCAGAAAGCCAAGCAGGAGGAAGGTTATACCGCAAGCCGCGAGGACCATCCGCGCGGGAGCCTGCGCCATGTAGAGTTGTGCCATTGCAAACGCGAGAAGGGTTGCACAGAGGCCAAGACCAAGGACGATGATCGGTTGGCGAAACCGCAGAAGGGCCAGGAAGAGTGCGCCCGTGATGACAGCGAGATGTTCGATGGCACGAATGCCGGTTTCAATGCCGGTAAAATATGCCAGTGCCATATTAGTGAAAGAGATTCCACCAAAGTACAGCGCCGCGATCTTGTGAACCGACAGGGCGAAAAGGGCGATGGCGACAACTGCCGGGAATTTGCGCCGGGTGCTGAAGACGAAAAATTCTGCAATCAGCCAGAAAAGAATCCCGAAACCGGCATGAACCCAGAGGACCGGCACATCAGCGATGAGCATGAAAGCGCCCTGCGCCCAATAGACGAACAGGAGGCCGATACACAAAAAGACATCACCGAAATTTCCGACGAGTTTGAATGGTTCATCATTCGCTGCGCGCTTGTGCCGGATCGCGTCGGCCTGTTCGGGCGTAATAATGCCATCAGCGACGGATGCTGCCAGATCGTCTTGTTCAGCCATGCGCCGTGTTCTCGTCGATCATCAGCGGGGCGAGCATCTCATGGGCGTATTCCGAGATCAGCTTATGACCACCCGAACCGGGGTCGATGCCATAGGGGTCGTCTTCGATGGCGGCGGTGAAGGCTGTGCCTTTTCCCATTTCGTTGAACAGGTCAAGATAAAGGATACCGCGTTCATCCGCGATGGTTGCCATACGTCGTGATACGGCGGCGATGGGGGTGTTTGAGTAGCGGATCATCTCGCCTGTAACGGGGCAGGGCAGTGGGTTTTCTCGTTCGATCACCGGGGTCGGGCCAACAAGAACAACCGGGGCCATACTATCGAGCGCGTCCATGGTCATGGTCAGATGCGCCTCGAAGGTTGTTGCATCGGTGCGGCGGCGGCTGTCTTTCAGGAGGGCGAAATCAGCGTGACCTGGTTCGAAGAAGATGAGGGCGTCTTCTGCGCCTTCCAGCCTTGGTTTTGCTTCGCGTTCAGCGCGCTTGGAGAGAATGGGGAGTGTCTCGCCGGGGATGCCCAGATTGTAATGGTGGACCGAATGGCCCTCACGCAACAACTGGCGGGTCAAACGACCGGGCCAGCCGAGGGAGTCGCGGTCGCGTGCACCACAGGTGAGAGTTGTGCCTATGAAGCAGAGAGTCTTCATCCCTGTGCCTTCGGCAATGATTTTTCGGGGATCGTCTCCAGCACAATAGAGGTGTTGGTGTAGACGCAGATTTCGGCGGCGATGGCGAGAGCCTTGCGTGCGATTTCTTCGGCGCTGGAATCGGTGTCCGCGAGGGCGCGGGCAGCAGCAAGGGCGTAGTTGCCGCCTGACCCGATGGCCGTGACCCCGTGTTCAGGCTCCAGCACATCGCCCATACCGGTCAGGACGAGGGTAATATCGGCATCGGCTACGATCAGCATGGCCTCCAGCCGCCGCAGATAGCGATCAGTACGCCAGTCCTTTGCCAGTTCGACGGCGGCGCGCATCAGTTGGCCGGGGTGAGCCTCCAACTTCGTCTCCAGCCGTTCAAACAAGGTGAAAGCATCAGCGGTCGCCCCCGCAAAGCCTGAAATGATGGTGTGGCCTCCGACGGTTAGCCGACGGACCTTGCGGGCGTTGCCCTTCATCACCGTTTGGCCGATGGAAACCTGTCCGTCACCCGCTATGGCGACAGTATCGCCCTTGCGAACGGCGACGATTGTGGTGGCGTGCCAACTGTGGCTGTCATTCTGTCCCATATGCGGATTTCACGGGACAGACCGGGAAAGTCAAGCAGGGCGATAACGTACATGCACATTGGTTGATGTGATGGAGGATGATTCGAGGTGGGAAAAATCGATCACAAATAGTAAACCCAACATCCCAATTTCGTGTAGTTGAAACTAAAAAAAGATGCAATTTAGCCGTATTCTGCAGGTTTTATAAGAAAAAAAATAAATTAATTGTGATTTTCCGCATGAGTTCATGCGGTAATTTGATGCTTTGAGAAAAATTTGTGTATTCGGGTGTGGCGCTTCAGGCAAGACATTCTAGATGCTTCACATGACCAAGACCATAAAGACACGGCCCACCCAGAAGCAGATTGCTGAAAAGCTGGGCCTCTCGGCGGCAACCGTCTCCCTCGCTTTGCGAGACAATCCGGTTGTGGCAAAATCAACCCGTGAGCTTGTGCAACAGGCGATGCGCGAGACGGGTTATGTGCGCAATCTGGCTGCTGCGTCGCTGAGGACCGGACGCAGTAATATTGTTGGGGTGAGTTTTCACACCTTATCCCGGAATCCGTTCGGTGAGTTGTTGTGTGCGATCGAGCGGGCTTTTGAGGAATCGGGTACGGTTATTCTCATTAATAGCCATGAGGGCGATGCGAATAAGCTTGATCGATTTATCTCGACACTCGCGACTTATGGGGCCGATGCCCTGCTGGTCGCGCCGCCTGTGGACACTCCGCTATCGGTGATGGAGCGCGTTGGACACCATGGTATGCCGGTGCTCTATCTTGGACATGACGTCATAGAGGACGCGATGTCAGATCGGATCGCGATGGATGAGCGGGCCGCCGGTGAGATGGCGGCACAACATCTGCTTGATGCGGGGTATGACCGGCTTTGTTTCGTCGGGGGAAAAGATCCGACTGCTATTGGTGAAGAACGGTTGAAGGGCTTTCGTTCTGCCCTAGAGATAGCGGGCATCAAATGGAGTGATGCTTTCCATATGCCCTCTGCGGTGGACAGCGTTCTGGAATCAGTGACAGAACTGCTCGAAAGCAATGGCGCGCCAACAGGTCTTGTCTGCGATGGCTATGATACAGGGTTGAGTGCGATGGAAGCACTGCTCAATCTGGCGAAGGTTCCGGGGGCGGATATTGGATTGGTCGGAATCGGATCGGGGTTAGCATCCCGCATAACCGTGCCGCGAATGACGATGGTTGGCCAAGACACGGAGGCGATGGGAAAACTGGGTGCGAAAACGTTGTTGGCGCGATTGGAAAACCCGGACGCAGCGGTGTGTCAGATCGTTCTTGCGCCGAAGCTGGTTATTGGCGGTACAAGCACGCGCTGAAAGTATTCCTGCGGAGGCCGAAAGATTGCGCTGGAAGTTATTCTTCCTGACGGACCCGTTTACCGCCCATTACCTCATAGAAGCGTGTGGCCTGGCTATCGTCCAGTGATCCGAAACCCGCCCCGGAGGCTCCCAGAAAAACCTGAAGTGCCGCCGCTGATACGGGAACCGGGAATCGGTTTTGGCGTGCCGCGTCCAGCACAATCCCAAGATCCTTGACGAAGATGTCAACCGCCGAGGTTGCCTCTGTACCTTCCGTCATCATACGCGGACCACGGTTGCCAATCATCCATGATCCACCTGCCGAGACGTTCAGCACGTCAAGAACGCGCCGGGGGTCCAGCCCCAGATGCGTCCCGAAGCTCATCACTTCTGCCGCAACCGCTAGATTGCAGCCAGCGGCAAGCTGATGGACCATCTTCATGGTCGATCCGGCTCCGGGGGCATCACCGCATTCAAAAATATGCTTACCCATCGCATCCATGAGAGGGCGGGCGGCAGCGAAGGCTGCGTCTGATCCTGAAGCCATGAAGGTCAATGCAGCATTTTCGGCGCCGACTGCGCCGCCCGATACGGGTGCGTCGAGAAAAAGGCGCCCCGATGCCGCCACATCGCCCCCTATCCGTTCCGCTTCTGCGGACGGCATTGTTACCGAAGACAGGATCAACCCACCGTCGGGCAGGGAATCGAGCGCACCGTGATGGATCAGCACATCCTGCGCCTGCATCGCGTTGACGACCATCAGGACCAAGGCATCGCTGCCATTGCAAGCGTCCTTTGCGCTGGATGCCCGGTTGCCGCCTGCCTCTTCGAGTCGTTTGAGCGAGGCATCGGAAAGGTCGAAGCCCGTGACCTCGTGACCCGCTTTCAAAAGCGCAGCGGCCATGGGGCCACCCATTGCACCAAGACCAATGAATGCGATCTTCATCGTCTTAGCCCCGTCCGACGAAGGGCATGTCTGTCGCCATGATGGTCTGGGTCAGAACGTTCACATCGAGGGGCAATTCACCCATCTGAAGGACAGCTCTGGCGACGTGCTCGACATCCATCGTAGGTTCGGCTTTTGAGGAACCATCTGCTTGGGGCACGCCTTTGGCCATGCGTGCCGTCATGTCAGATGCGGCGTTGCCGATGTCGATCTGACCACAGGCGATGGAGTACGGGCGGCCATCAAGGGCGATGGTCTTGGTCAACCCCGTGATGGCGTGTTTGGAGGCCGTATACGCCGCAGAGCCGGGGCGCGGGGTATGGGCCGAGATGGAGCCGTTATTGATGATGCGGCCCCCCTGCGGGTCTTGTGCCTTCATCATTTTTACGGCCCCGCTGGCGATCAGGAATGCACCGTCAAGATTGACTCCGATAACCATGCGCCAATCCGGGAAAGACATATCGCCCACGTCCTGTGGTGGAATATTCGATCCCGCATTGTTGAAGACGACATCAATGCGTCCGTGTCGTTCGCGAATCGTATCGAACAATGCAGCGACGGATTCGGGGTCGGATACGTCGGTTGGAATGGCTTCGCCGCCGATTTCTTTCGCTGCTGCATGAAGTTTTTCAGCGCTGCGCGCGGCCATGATGACGGTATGGCCCGCCTTTGTGTAGGCGCGCGCGGTTGCCAGACCAATTCCCTGACTGGCACCGGTGATGAGAGCGATGAGCGGCATGGGGCGTCCTTTGCAGCGTTTATTCTACATCTGTTAACCATGGTGGGGCGGGATCGACAAGCGTGTGGATGTCTCTACCATGGCAGGGCCGGACTATTCCAAAAAGGTAATCTAAAATCTGTGTTAGCCTTAACAGGTACTTGGTGAATTACGCTGTACGGTTCGGCAAAACGCCGTTCAGCGGAGAACTACCGATGCTTTATTCACCCTTTGTTTGGCGCACCCGACTCGCGAGTCTCGGTGCCGTCTTCATGCTTTCCGGGTGTATATCCTTGCAGGAGCCACGAAATCGCGTTGCCGTTACGGAAGGTGAAGGATACCAGCCCGCCCAGCGGGCCTTTGGTGACGAAGAGGAATCAAAGTTCTTTGCGACTTCATTGCGCGCGGACATGGGCCTGTCGCGATGCCGTGCGAATACGCAATATGATTCCCTGCCGGTTCTACGGCCGAACAGAGAAGAGGTTGCGATCTCGAAGGGCGACCTGGTGCGTGTCGTTGTGCTCGATGATGAATTGCTGTCGGGTGATTTTGAGATCGAAGGCGAAGGATTGCTGCGGTTGCCGCAGATCCCTGCCTTCAAGGTTCATGGCGTGACCACAGAGGCGCTGGAGCGGCGTATTCAGGCCGCACTCGTGAGTCAGCAACTTTATCGCAACGAAGGCCCGCCGGTTTCGATCAAGATCATCGATCGTGCGCCGGTTCGCGTCCATGTCACGGGCGCTGTCTTTGAGCCGGGCAGGGTAGAGATCAACCAGAAATTTCAGCAGGAGCGCGATGCTCTGCGCCAGGCAGCAAGCGGCGACCTATCGACAAACCGGATTCTTTCCAATGCCTTGCGTGCGGCGGCTGGTGTGCGGCCTGATGCTGATATTCAGCGCATTCTGATCCGCCGGGGTGGAATAACCTATCGGGTGGACATGAAGGCGGCGACAATGCAGAGAAGTTTCTTTGACCCCTTTATGTTGGCTGATGACGAGGTTGAAGTGCCAAGCATGGGGTGTTTTCAGCCTGCGCTTGCCAAGGATGGGCCGATTACGCGTACCGGGGTCAAGGTGCAACTTTCGAACCTGACAGTTCCTGCGTTGCGCAATTCCGCATCTGCAATTGAGGATGGCGCGCGATCGTTGAAATATGGCACGACGCTGTTGCAGGTGTTGTTCAAAATGAACTGCGTAGGTGGGGCCGTGACTTCGGCAGGCCGCTCTGCCTTACTGATTTCAAAGAACCCGATCACGGGTGAATCCGAAGTGATCCGACGCCCGATTGAAGATCTTATTCGCCGTTCGGACCGGGACGAACACAATCCCATTCTGATGCCCGACGATTCGATTGCGTGCTATGACAGCAACGTCACGAATGTCAGGGATGTTCTCTCGACCTTCAGGGATCTGGCTGTGCCACTCACGATCTTCGGTTTGCTCTGAGTTGAACGCCCCCCGCGTCATAAGTGTTTTTCTCTTTCGGTTATGTGTGGCGATCTTGCTGGTCGCCCCGATCTGGGGGCTTGCGTATGCGTATGTAACGTATGCGCCGAAGACCTATGCAACAGAGATATTTATGATCCTGCCGGGCGAGGGCGGCAATTCGAGCGTGAATCTCGATCAGGTCGGGCAGGCGTCGTCGTCCTCGCGCTCACCATGGTCAAGCAACAAACTCAGCCCCGTTGAGAGTTACCGCAAGCTGATTATGACCGAAACGGTGCATCGGCGTGCTGCGTTAAAGCGAGAGATGTTGCCGGAAGATTTTCCGCGCCCGAAGATCAAGTTGATCGACCAGACCAATTTCATCACGATAATGATCAAGGGTAAATCGCCTGAAGCCGCGCAGGCAAACGCTCAGGCTCTGCTTGATGCGTTTTATGAGGAGTTGAATCAGCTTCGCTCAAATTTTGCTGATGAGAGGGAAAAGCCGAACCGCTTGGCCATCAGTGTGTATCAAGCCAATGTCAACAAGGCACGGGAGGCCATCGTGGCCTTTCAGGCGCGCACGGGGTTGGCGTCGGAAGACCAGTTCAATGAGCGCATCGCATTGGTTGAACGCACATCCAAACGCTTGCGCGATGTGGAGGCTGAACTGGAGCGGCAAGCGGGGGAAGTGCGCACCTTGCAATCGGTGTTGGGTGCTGATGCGGCACAGGCGGCGCTGGCCCTGAAGCTGCGCGCCGATCCGGTGTTTCAGGCGTTGCTTGCAGAAATGTCTGAAGCGAAGATCAGTTTCGAGAAAGCTCGCATCGCCTATGGTGAAAAGCACCCCAAATACCTGTCTGCGCGGCGGGAATACATATCCCTGACTGATGCGATGATTGAGCGTGGGAAGATCATCACTGGGCGCGATGAGAAGACTTTTCGGAGCGTTGCTGATCTCGCGACCCATGGTCAGCGTGAGCTGATGCTCGGTGCGATGGTCGAACAGGCGGCGTCACGCGATGGTTTGATGTCCGAATTGGTGACGTTGCGTTCGCAGCATTCCGAAGCCGTGGCGGATGTGAAACGGCTGGCCGGTCCTGCGGCGAAACTTGATCATCTGATCCGCGAGCATCAGGTGGCACTTGCTGTCTTTGCCTCTGCGTTGGCAAAGGCAGATACGACGAAAGCCGATCAGTTCGCCGCCTATCCGTTGGCACAGATCGTTGAGGTTCCGTTGGCGAACCCCAAACCGGTCTCTCCGAGTGATAAGATCGCGGTTATTGCGGCCATCGCGGCGACGTTTTTCATCCTCATGGGTCTTGTGATGATCTGGATGCGGGGGCCGATCCTGCGTTGGGTTGGGCGGGCCTTTGCGCATCCGGCTAATGACATTGCCGTCGCGGTGGCCGCCACGCCTGTGCCGGCTCCTGCGCCAGAACCGGAACGCGAAGTGGTCGCGGAACCGGCCATTGATCCGATGATTATGCGCCCTCCCGTACGGGCGGCGCGGGCCATGGCGGAGCTGGAAATGCCGGAGCCGTCCGTATCTGACGACGAGGCACTGGATGATGAGCCGTTGATCGAAATTCCCCATCAGACGCCGTATCGGTCTTCGTTTGCGTATGGTGTTGGCGAAGTGATGAGCGTTCGCCTGCGGACCAGCGATGACGCCGTCTGAACGCGCCCTGCATCGCGTACTGACGCTGACCTGGGGATTCTATTTGCTGGGGGCGTTGTACGTCGTTGGGCCGGTGCTGGGGTGGTCGTTGGCCGGGTTTGCGCTGTTCTCCCTGTATTTCTCGCCGCTGATGCGAGCTGATATGCGGGCAAGCGCACCGCCGTTGACGGTAAATGTCTGGTTCGTCTGCATGTTTGGGATGTTGGTGGTCCTGTGGATCGGGCATGTAGATTATCAGCTTGGGACAGGCAAGACGATCAAGTCGAGCATTGGCTGGGCCAAGGGTTGGGCGCTGTTTCCGTTGTTCCTGTTCGTGGGGGCAGTGCTGCGCATTCGACCTGAGGTGATTGTGCGGGCGCAATGTGTGCTGGGGGTGCAGACACTGGTGATCCTGCCGCTGTTGCTGATTGCGCCGTTTATAGGCTTGCCGGAGAAGCTGTTCACATCGCCGTTGCGGGCGGTGGGCGGACCAGGACCGGAGTATTTCTCGGTATATTTCTATACGGTGGACCCTGCGGATGGGTCATTTCGCTGGCAGTTCTGGACGCCATGGTCGCCTTTCGCGGGGTTGATTGGCGTGATTATGACGCTCTGCGCCATTGAGGAAAAGCATCCGGTTTGGCGGACCATCGGGGTGGTTGCGGGGCTTGCCATCGTGATCCTGTGCAAGTCTCGTATGGGCCTGATCGGGATCATCGTGGGGGTTGGAGTGCCGCGCCTTCTGCCCTTGATCCTGCGGTCATGGACATGGATGGCGATGGGGACCATCTCGACCGCGATGGTTGTTGCCGGGACGTGGGCAATGACGACAATTGCGGAATCGTGGCAGGCATTCAAGGACTTGCGCGCCAATTCGACACGGGTGCGCGATACGTTGCAAAGCATTGCGAAGGAACGCTGGTGGACCGAAGCCCCGTGGTTCGGTCATGGTTCGGTGGAGCCGGGGGCGCATGTGACGGAGCATATGCTGATCGGTACACACCATACATGGTTTGGATTACTGTTCGTGAAGGGGCTGGTGGGCCTGTTGATGTTCGCGATTCCTGTGGTGTTGACGGCGCTGATGATGATGCGCCTGTGCATTGTGTCCGAGCGTGGCAGGTTGCCGCTGGGTCTGTTGCTTGGGATGATGTTGTTCTCGTTTGGAGAGAACCTCGAAGTGCTGGTCTACATGCTGTGGCCTGCGCTCATCATCATTGGCAGTGCGTTGATGCCGGAGCGGCAAATGTCTGCGCATACTGCGCGTATGGTCCGCACCGCGAATGTTTCTGTAGTGTCCTGAACGTCAGCGAGCATCTTCCAGCACCATATCCGCCCCTTTCTCACCAATCATCATGCAAGGCGCGTTGGTGTTGCCGGAGATGACGTTGGGCATGATGGAGCCGTCGATGACTCGCAATCCCTCTACGCCGCGTACTTTGAGGCGGGGTGTTACGACGTCATCATCCCCTGGCCCCATCGCGCAGGTGCAGGTGGGGTGATAGATCGTCGTGCCGAAATCGCGGGCGTAGGTGAGAAGATCTTCATCAGTCGCAATGGCGGTACCAGGAATTGTTTCTTCCTCCCATTCCGAGCGCAAGGGTTCTGCACCGACATAGCGGCGAAGCTGATGCAGACCCGCGACGACGGTGCGGCGATCTTCTTCGGCAGAGAGGTAGTTGGCGCGGATTTCGGGAGCCGCTAAGGGATCAGGTGATGTGGCGTGGACATGGCCCCGGCTTTCGGGGCGGAGTTGGCAGACGGATGTAGTGAAGCCTGAATATTGATGCAGGGATTCGCCCATACGGTCGGTGCTGAAGGGAACAAAATGGACCTGAATGTCGGGAGAAGCGAGTTCTTCACGGGTCTTGAAGAACGCTCCTGCCAATCCTGCACTGACGGTGAGGGGGCCGCGTCGGGTGAGTATGTATTGCAGACCCATGGCCATGCGACGCGGAAAGCTGTGATACTGGTCGTTCATTGTGACCGGGCGCTTTGTGCGCATCACGAGGCGGGCCTGAAAATGGTCTTGCAGGTTTTCACCGACTTTCGGCGCGTGATGGCGGGTGTCGATGCCGAGGTCGCGCAGGCGCTCTCCATCGCCAATGCCGGAGAGTTCGAGCAATTGCGGTGAGTTGATCGCACCGCCGCAGAGGATGACTTCGGCGCGGGCTGTGGCTTCGTGATCCTGACCGTTCTGGCGGAAGGTCACACCGGTGGCGCGTTTGCCATCGAAGACAATGCGGGTGGCGTGTGCGCTTGTCTCGATTTGCAGGTTGGGCCGATTGCGGGCGGGCTTGAGATAGGCTTTGGCGGCGCTGACCCGAATACCATTGCGGGAGGTCATCTGGAACCAGCCCGCGCCCTCCTGTGTCGCGCCATTGAAATCGGTATTTCGGGGCAATCCTTCACTTTCACAAGCGGCGAAGAAGGCATCAGCGAGGGGGAAGTCATGGCGCTGATCGTCTACGGCGAGGGGGCCGCCGCTGCCGTGCCAGTCATCGGGCCCGCGTTCCTGATCTTCAGAACGACGAAAGAGGGGAAGCACGTCTTCGTAAGACCATCCGGGATTGCCCATTTGCCGCCAGCGGTCGTAATCCTCCGCCTGGCCACGCATATAGACGAGGCCGTTGATTGAACTGGAGCCGCCCAATACCTTGCCGCGTGGGCAGGGAATGCGACGGTTTCCGAGTTCCGGTTCCGGCTCGGTCTGGTATTTCCAGTTGATCGCCGGGTTGTGGAAGAGTTTCGCGTAGCCGAGTGGGACGTGAATCCAGAGATTACGGTCGGGGGGGCCAGCTTCGAGCAGCAGCACTTTATGTAGCCCTGATTTGCTCAATCTATTGGCGAGAACTGACCCTGCCGACCCAGCACCAATGATGATAAAATCTGCTTCCATCATCTCTCTCCGTGCGCTTTTTCAATTAAATCATATTCAAGGATGTTTAGGACTTATCGCCTATTACGGGTGCGACCGGAACCTTTTGATTACACGGGGATCACACGGATGCAGGCCATCAAGAAACAAGAAGGGCTTTTCATCAGCCGCCGGGCTAATCCGCGCTTTTTTTATGATGAAGCGTTCACTGTACGTTTTGATGATCAGATCATACGGCTGAAAGCCTTTAATCTTTCCAATGGTGGGATCAGCGGCGAAATCAAGGGTATTGGTGTTCTTCCCGAACGGCAGGATGTTCAGATCTATCTGCATAATTATAAGCCTGTCAGCGGCAAGATCCGTTGGACGCGGGGCCGGGAAGTAGGTATTTCCTTTACTGAAGACCTTGCAAACCACCCCCTGGTTCGTGGTTTAATATCACGTATCGAGAACGGCGAACCGGCAGTTCCCGAAGTGTAGTCAAAACGGGAGACGGACATGGTCGCGAAAACGGGTGGGCAGGACCAGGAGAAGCTCGATTTCGACGATCCGATGCAGAGGCCACGCTTTACCGGTCTCGCCAGTTTTTTCCGTCTCCCCTATGATGAAGATTTTGAAACTGATCCACCCGATATTGGTGTGATTGGTGTTCCCTATGACATGGGCGTTACGAACCGCCCCGGCCCCCGGCATGGCCCGCGTGAAGTGCGTAATCAATCAAGCCTGATGCGCCGGATTAATCAGGCGACGGGCGCGTCGCCTTTCGAAGATTGCCGGGTCAGTGATATAGGGGATGCCTGGGTTCGCAAACCTTACGAACTCGAAGGTGCTCATCGCGAAATACAGGCCGTGTTCGACCGGGTTAAAGCCGCCGGAATCGTGCCGCTGACCTGTGGCGGAGATCATTCCATCAGTCTGCCTATCCTGCGTGCCCTGGCCAAGGATGGCCCAGTCGGTATGATCCATATTGATGCCCATTGTGATACCGGCGACGATTATATGGGATCGCGCTTTCACCATGGCGCGCCGTTCAAGATCGCTGTTGATGAGGGGTTGCTGGACCCCAAACGCACGGCGCAAATCGGGATTCGTGGTTCTCTCTACGATCAGGGCATGTGGCAGTTCAGCTATGACAGCGGAATGCGCGTGATGATGATCGAGGAAGTTGAAGAGAATGGCTGGAAGAAATGTATCGAGGATGCCAAGGCGTTCGTGGGCGATGGGCCGATTTATGTCAGCTTTGATATAGACAGTCTTGATCCGGCGATTGCGCCCGGCACTGGCACACCCGAAGCGGGGGGGTTGACCATGCGCGAGGCACAGGGGATGGTCCGTGCGTTGGCGGGGATGGATATTATCGGGGCCGATATGGTGGAAGTATCGCCCCCTTATGATACGGGTGGCGTAACCGCACTTAATGGGGCGACGATCATGTTTGAACTGCTCTGTGTGATGGCGAAGGGGCGCAAGGCGGGGTGACGCCCATGTTTATAAATGCCCTGCCGTTTGCGCTTTCGTTTCTGTTCCTGCCACTGGCTACGCTTGGGGCGCTGTATGGCGGGCCATGGATGGCTTTGGCTCCGCTATATGCTTTTGTGGCGATTCCGGCGCTTGATTCCGTGATGACGCTGAACGAAGCGCGGCTGGAAAGTGACACGGCGGAGGAGCGGTTGTTCTGGCACCGGTTGCTGACATGGCTGTGGGTTCCGATCCAGTTATCAATGATCTTCGGGTTGATCTGGATTGCGACGACAACGGAGGCGTTGGCAGCGTGGGAAGTTGTCACGATGGCAATAATCGTCGGAATCGCTTCGGGGGGCATCGGGATTACCTACGCCCATGAGCTGATGCATCAGCAGAACCGCTTTGAGAAAACCCTTGCTGAAATCCTGATGTGCTCAACGCTTTATGGGCATTTCTGTATCGAGCATATCTACGGCCACCACATCAGTGTTGCGACCCCGGAAGACCCGGCCACAGCGCGGCGGGGTGAGACGATCTATCGGTTCGTGCCGCGTGTGGTACGAGAGAGTTTTGTGAGTGCATGGCATATCCAGCGGGAGCAACTGGCACGGCGGAATCTATCACTTTTCTCTCGCCGTAATGCTTTCTGGCGGTATGCAGGCTGGACGGGTGGGTTTGTGATTTTCGCTGCCTTGCTTGGCGGTTGGCAAGGCTTGGGCATCTTTGTTTTGCAGGCGATAGTGGCGATCCTGCTGTTGGAACTGGTCAATTATATCGAGCATTATGGGCTGTTGCGCCGCAAGCGTACAAACGGGCGATATGAACCAACCCAGCCGCATCATTCCTGGAATAGCGGGCATCAGGCATCCAACTGGCTGCTCATCAATCTGCAACGCCATTCCGATCACCATTACAAGCCGCGCAAACGCTTTCCGACGTTGCAAAGCTATCCTGAGAGCGAAGCCCCGCAGTTGCCGCATGGGTATCCGTGGATGGTCTTTCTGGCACTGGTTCCGCCGCTTTATTTTCACGTAATGGAGCCAAGGCTGGAAGCGTGGCAGGCGCGGTTCTACCCGGAGGAAGTGGCGAACTGAATCGCCTCCGTTCAACGGGATTTAAGCCTGTATCATCATCATGGTTCGATGACAGATACACAGACGAATAGGCGTGACATCGCTACGGATGCCAAAGTGGCGAGCGCCTTTCTGGAAGCGCGTAATTTCGGGGCAGTGGAGCATATCGCGTTCGCGAGGCTGGCGGATGATCCGCATGATCTGGTGGCGCTGACCCTGCTGGTAAAGGTCGCGGAGAAGACACCCAACCATGATCTCGCACTGGTGCGGGTTCGGCAGGCGCTGGCCAGTCATCCAACTGATATTGGCTTGCGGATGCTGGAAGTTACGACCCTGCTGCACCTGAAACGCGGACGCGAGGTGGCGGCAGTATTGGGCAGGTTTCAGACTGACTTTCCAGAGGCACGGTCTGAATATCTGAGCCTGAAAAGCATATGGGCCTTCGTCTATGGTAAGGTGCAGGATGTTCACAGGGCGTTTGATTCTGTGCCGTGGCAGGTTGGTTCCGCACAGTTGGCGGCATCAATCCATACGGCGGGAGGGTATCTGGAAGCTGATCCGCATTTCCGCGCGGGCATGGCGGAAGGGACTTCGGATAACGGGTTCCTGTGGACCTATGCCTTCAATGAACTGATGTTATGCAGGTTTAGTGCGGCCCGGCGATATGCCCGTGCAGCCATGGCGATACGGACGAGACGGTTTGAGAAGCGGGTTATCCTGTGCAGCTATCTGTGTTGCATCCCGACGATCCTCTGGGTGCATCTGGTCTATGTCGCGTGGCGAATGGGGACGGCGTATTTTCCAACCCTGGCTGTGAGTCTGGTGTTCCTGTTATTCTTGCCCTTGTTGTATGCGCCGTTGACAGGGTTTGCGGCGGGGTGGGCGGCACTGGGATTGCCTTTTGGGTCGGGAATCGCTGTGGGTTCGGTGATCGTGCATATGCTTGCGATGCTGTCCTTCGAGCCACGGATTGCGGCAAGGTTGGCCGATCCCGGCAAGGCGGTGGAAATTCGCGGGTACTGATTGTCGTTGCGCTGATGCTGATCAATTCAGAGCGGGAAATCCCAGTGGATTGTTTCTGACGTAACGAACCCACTGGGTTTTGTTTGATGGATCAACTTATCCCGGCATTTGAACAAGATAGATGAGAGGCCCGCGCAAGATTGTGGGATTCAAATGTCCCGGTCGATCCACTAGGCCGTATCCACGATTTCGCGCATGGCAGTCAGGAATTGTGCGACTTCGCCCAAGGTGTTGTAGTGGCACATTGATACGCGGATGCAGTCTTCGCGGTTCAGGGGAGTGAGGATGTTCCCTGAATAATGGTCGGCCTTGCGGATATGAACGCGGATACCCCGTTCGCTGAGGGCGCGGATGACTTCCATTGTGTCACGACCTTCGACCCAGCAGGCGACAAGCCCCTCGCGGCGGGGGTTGTCTGTGCCGCCGATGATGCGCACCTGTGGCATGTCAGCGAGACCCTTGAGGTTGCCGGTGCCGTGGAGCATGGCGTCGGTAAGGGATTGCTCATGGTCGTGGATCGCCTTGCCAGCCGCTTCCAGCCGGGTGCGAGGGTCTTCGCTATCGCTGAAGTTACGGCCGAGCCAGTCGAAGTAGCTGACGACATCGGAAAAGGTTGCGTATGAGCCAGTGTCGCGAGTGCCAAGCTCCCAATTGCCTTCCGGGCCGCCGATCAGGCTGTCATGGGGCAGGGCGGTCAGGCGGTCGGAAATCCATGCCATGCCATAGCCGTGGCGCGAGAAAACCTTGTAGGGAGAGATAGCGTAGCCGTCGATGCCATAGCTGTCGATGTCGAGACGACCGTGGGCTGCGTGCTGGATGCCGTCCACGATGATGTAGCAATCGGGGGCAATGGCGCGAATTGCTTGCGATACAGCCGCAACATCCACGCCCATGCCAGTGACCGGGGAGGTATGGATAATCGTGGCGACACGGGTATCGGGGCGGACCAGGGCGGCGTAATCGGATGCTTCGACAGAGCCGGTCTCGTCGTTATGGGGAACGGCGATATACTCTTTCCGCGCGATCTTTGCCCATCGCTGGGCGGCGCTGCGTGAAGCGGGGTGTTCGAGGGTTGTGCCGATGACACTGCCGCCTTCCGGGCTTTCGAGAATTGCGTTGGAGATCATACGAAAGAGGAGTTCCGTGCCACTTTCACCGACAAAGACCTGCCCCTCTTTGGCATTGAGGAAGATCATGGCGTCGGCGCGGGCCTTCGAGATCACGGCAACGAGGTCTTTCGACATCTCATTGTCGCGGCCCTGATTGTCAGGGATCGCAGCGTATTTTGCGGAGGTTTCGACGGCAGATTTCAATGTCAGCGCGCCACCAGCATTCTCGAAAAAAATGCGCTCGCCCTGAACCGGGCAGGTCGCGACGTGGGCAAAGCGGTCGCGGATTTTATCGATAAGGCCGGGGTGCTGCACGAACATGGAAAACGCTCCTGAAGATTGCGTCGATCCGTTCGAGTTCTGCACTGTTCGCCTTTGCCCCGCATCTGTGTGCAGGGCAGCGGTTGGCAGCGAAGTATCGACCGCATCAGTTGCGTTGTTCCTGCCTTTCAGAACGCGTGAGCGCAAGAGGCAGGTGATGTCGATTGCAATCGGAGCCGGTTTATTTGGCCTCGGCTTTCTTCAATACGGGGGAGCCGTAGGGGTTCCATGCGGTTAATTGTTCACGGTTATCCATGAACTCGGCGTTTTCGTAGCCGACCAGCACAATCAGGTTACGTCCGTCTTCGCCGGTAAGATAAGCGCGTCGCGCAATGCGGCCCCGGCGAAAACCGTCGGCCTTGTGAAGACCAGTATATTTTTTGCCAGTCGCATTGATGGTCATGGCTGCGCGTCCGTCTGGTTCGACTTGCAACAGGCCAACCGGGCCTTTGACGTCGAGCAACCAGAGATGACGGGCACCGGGGCGTCCCTCCACGATCCGCTCCTCGGATGCGTATGTCATGGTGGTGCCGCTTGCCTGGTCGATTACGGTCGTTCCTACGCCGATGGCATACGCAAAATCTTCACGTTTCGCGAGAAGATGGTCGCCGCGTGCAATCAGGCGGCATCCGCAATCCGGGAGTGTGGCGGTTGCGTTGAGACAAGCGCGCATTGCACCATTGGTGGCCTGATCGTCGGTGGGAGCAAGGGCGACATCAAGGATGGGGCAACTCTCCATCGGCTCACCACTTACGAGAGCACGGCCTTGCTTGCCCGCGAGATATGCCTTGCCTTCCGGCGAGCCGAAGAGGAGGCCGATTTGTGCTGCCTCGGTCCAGCGCGCGCCGCGTATCCGTTCCGCATCGCCCGTTGCCGAGCGGGTGGCAAAGGTCAACGCATCAGGCAATGAGTTGAAATCCTTGGCAATTATCTTGGGGGGGCGGGGGCGAATGAGAACCCGTTGGGTAAGGTCACGACTGTCAAGAGTGCCACGCGGCGTGGAGTTAACGATCTGTTCTTGCGGGTCGCGTGATCCTGCGGGCTTGACGGTTTCGCGTATATCGCCTGCATCAGCCAGTTGTACGATTTGCGCAGCATCACCGGTACAGGCGGTTAGCGGAAGTCCGAGTACAAGCGCGAGGCACAAGGCAAGACGGGAACGGATCATGGTTCACCTACGATATGATTCTTTCGGCGTAATGCATTCTAACTTATGCAATCCAGAACAGCATCCAGCCTTTTTGTTTACACCGTGTTGACGCCGGTGAGATGTATACTTAATGCCGGGAAAACCGGGGGTTTTGAGAGTTTATGGAGTGATGTAACGTATCTGCGATACCCCCTTTTTCGCGGCGCGGTTTTGTACGCTTGCCGATAGTCGCGTGAGACGCGTTTATGGATGGGCGAAAACATACATTAGATTTTAGCACTTTTTCGGTGTCTTCGATTCAGTAATTTATACTTCACACAAGACGGTGCAATCCACATTCCCGATAGGGTAAGAGGGGAGCATTCGCGAGTCGGCCTGTTGTCGAAGCGCGAGCCGTAATCTTTTGCGGAGCCGTGAGGTTCCGTCGGGCCTACCGATTTCAAGGGAGCACGCGAAGGCAGCCCTTCGCGCGAGCACGATGAAAAAAGACGACGTCCTCGACACCGGAGCCTCCGAACCGGCTTCCTTTCTCAGCGGCTCAAACGCAGCCTATGTCGAACACCTTCAGGCGCGACATGCGCAAGACCCTTCTTCCGTCGATGAAAGTTGGCGCGCGCTGTTCGATGGTATGGGCGATGAAGGCGAAACCGCGAAAGCGCAGGCAAAGGGGGCAAGCTGGAAACGAGCGGACTGGCCACCTGTCGCCAATGGCGAACTGATTTCTGCACTTGATGGCCAATGGGATGCAATCCCATCCGAAAAGGAGATCGCGAAGAAGATCGCCGGGAAGGTCGGTGCGAGCGATCCTGCAGCGATCAAGGCAGCCGCGCTCGATTCCATCCGGGCGATCATGTTTATCCGTGCGCACCGTATTCGGGGGCATCTTGCGGCCAATCTCGATCCGCTGGGGATTGTGAACGTCGAACATGCACCGGAACTGGACCCTTCGAGCTATGGGTTTGAAGAGTCGGATCTCGACCGACCGATCTTCATCGACAATGTACTGGGGCTGGAAACGGCTTCGATGCGTGAAATTGACGACATTGTGAAGCGTACCTATTGCGGCACTTTTGCGCTGCAATACATGCATATCTCCGATGCTGATGAAGCCGCGTGGCTGAAGGAACGGATCGAAGGCTATAACAAGGAAATCAGCTTCACGCCTGAAGGGCGGCGGGCAATTCTCAACAGCCTGATCGAAACCGAGGGTTTCGAACAATTTCTGAACGTCAAATATACCGGAACCAAACGGTTCGGCATTGATGGTGGTGAAGCACTGATCCCCGCGATGGAGCAGATCATCAAGCGGGGCGGAGCGCTGGGCGCGCGGGAAATCATTATTGGAATGCCTCACCGGGGGCGCCTGAATGTACTGGCCAATGTGATGGCCAAACCCTTTCGTGCCATCTTTAATGAATTTCAGGGTGGCAGCTTCAAGCCCGACGAGGTCGAAGGCTCCGGGGATGTGAAATACCATCTCGGCGCGTCTTCGGATCGTGAGTTTAATGGTAACAGCGTTCACCTGTCCCTGACGGCCAATCCTTCACACCTTGAAGCGGTTAATCCTGTCGTACTCGGCAAGGCGCGGGCAAAGCAGAGGCAGCTTGGCGAAGATGATCGCGATACGGTGATCCCCGTTCTGCTGCATGGCGATGCGGCCTTCGCAGGGCAGGGCGTTGTGGCGGAGTGTCTGGGGCTTTCGGGTTTGGCAGGCCACAAGACAGGTGGCGCGATCCATATTATCGTGAACAACCAGATCGGGTTTACGACCGCCCCGCGTTTCTCGCGGTCATCGCCTTATCCCTCGGATATTGCGATGATGGTTGAAGCCCCCATTTTCCATGTGAATGGTGACGACCCCGAAGCGGTGGTCCATGCGGCCAAGGTTGCGACGGAATACCGGCAGAAGTTCAACAAAGACGTCGTAATCGATATTTTCTGCTACCGCCGTTACGGCCATAACGAGGGCGATGAACCGATGTTCACGCAGCCCTTGATGTACAAGACGATCAAGAAACATCCGCCGGTTACGGAAATCTACTCCAGGCGCCTGATTGGCGAAGGTGTGCTGACGCAAGGCGACATTGATACGATCCGTTCCAACTTCAAGGACCATCTTCAGGCCGAATTCGATGCTGGTGTGGAATACCGCCCGAACAGGGCCGACTGGCTAGACGGTCGCTGGTCTGGCTTTAATGCGGGACAGGGCGAGTATCAACGCGGTGAGACCGGCTATGATATTGACGCGTTGAAACGAATTGGTGGGGCGTTGACTTCGGCACCGGAGGGATTTTCCCTGCACCGTACAGTTGCGCGTCAACTTGAAGCCAAGAAGAAGATGTTTACGTCGGGGGAGGGATTCGACTGGGCCACTGCCGAGGCGCTGGCGTTCGGATCGCTCATCAAGGATGGTATTCCGATCCGTCTTTCGGGGCAGGATTCAACGCGCGGGACGTTCTCGCAGCGTCACTCTGCGTTTATTGACCAGGAAACCGAAAAACGCTTCTTCCCACTCAAGCAGATTGGCAAGTCCGACGATTATGAGGTCATCGATTCGATGCTCTCGGAATATGCTGTGCTTGGCTTTGAATATGGATACACGCTGTCCGAACCGAACGCGCTGGTCCTGTGGGAAGCGCAGTTTGGTGATTTCGTGAACGGCGCGCAGATTATGATCGATCAGTTCATCTGCTCAGGTGAGCGCAAATGGTTGCGCATGTCCGGTCTCGTGATGCTGTTGCCCCATGGTTATGAAGGGCAGGGGCCGGAGCACTCCTCGGCGCGAATGGAGCGGTTTCTTCAATTGTCGGCGGAGGAAAACTGGATCATCGCGAATTGTACGACGCCTGCGAATTACTTCCATATCCTGCGTCGTCAGATGGCGCGCAACTATCGCAAGCCGCTTATTCTCTTTACGCCAAAATCGTTGTTGCGGCACAAGAGATGCGTTTCGAAGATCGAGGAATTTGGCCCTAACTCCAGCTTCCACCGTGTTCTGTGGGATGATGCAGAACTTGGCCTGAGCGACACGAAGCTGAAGCCTGATGCCGGGATCAAACGGGTCGTGATCTGTACCGGCAAGGTCTATTATGACCTTCTGGAAGAACGGGACGCGCGGGGCATCGACGATGTTTATCTGCTGCGGACCGAGCAACTCTATCCGGTTCCGGCCATGTCGTTGATGAAAGAGTTCGGGCGCTTCAAGCAGGCTGAATTCGTCTGGTGTCAGGAAGAGCCGAAAAATCAGGGTGGCTGGACATTCATGGAGCCGAACCTTGAATATTTACTAAGCAGGGTCGGCGCGACAAATGACCGTCCACGCTATGCCGGGCGTCCGGCGTCTGCCTCCCCCGCAACGGGATTGGCCTCGCAGCACAAGGCGCAACAGGAACAGCTGATTGATCAAGCCCTGAGCGATCCCGAATAATGACCCTACCGATACGACAGGAAGCACGATGAGCACCGAAGTCCGCGTCCCTACCCTTGGTGAATCCGTCACCGAAGCCACCGTTGCGACGTGGTTCAAGAAGGCTGGCGACAGTGTCGCAGTCGATGAAATGCTATGCGAGCTGGAAACCGACAAGGTGACGGTGGAAGCGCCGTCGCCGGTCGCCGGGGTTTTGAAGGAAATTCTTGCTGCCGAAGGCGAGACGGTTGAGGCCAATGCCCTGCTCGCCATCGTCGAGGAAGGGGCACAAGCGGCAGCAAGTGCCCCTGCGCCCAAGGAAGAGAGTAGTCCTGCTCCTGTCGCCGCAGCGCAGCAGACGACAGGGCGCAGTGATGTGGAGGACGCTCCTTCCGCCAAGAAAGCGATGGCCGAAGCGGGCATGTCACGCGATCAGGTTTCTGGAACGGGGCGTGATGGTCGGGTGATGAAAGAGGATGTGGCCAGGGCCGTTGCATCCGGTGGCAAGCCCGCCTCCGTTGCCCAGCCGCAGGGCGAACGCGAAGAACGTGTGAAGATGAGCCGTCTGCGCCAGACCATTGCGCGGCGGTTGAAGGAAGCACAGGACAACGCAGCCATGCTGACCACCTTTAACGAGGTGGATATGGGTGGCATTATGGAGTTGCGCAGCGAATACAAGGATTTGTTCCTCAAGAAACATGGGACAAAACTGGGCTTCATGTCGTTTTTCGTGAAAGCCTGCACCCATGCTCTGAACGAAATTCCCGAAGTGAATGCCGAAATTGATGGCACGGATGTCGTCTACAAGAATTACTGCAATATCGGAGTTGCGGTTGGCACACCGAATGGCCTCGTGGTTCCCGTATTGCGCGATGCGCAGGATATGGGCTTTGCCGAGATTGAGAAGACCATCGCAGCCTATGGCGCAAAAGCCCGTGACGGAAAACTGACTATCGCCGAGATGCAGGGCGGGACGTTCACCCTCTCCAATGGCGGGGTGTATGGTTCGTTGATGTCTACACCGATCCTGAATCCGCCACAGTCCGGTATTCTGGGAATGCACAAGATTCAGGACCGGCCCATGGTCGTGAATGGTGAGATTGTGGTGCGTCCCATGATGTATCTAGCCCTCAGCTACGATCACCGCATCGTGGACGGGCAGGGCGCAGTAACCTTCCTCGTCCGCGTGAAGGAAGCCCTGGAAGATCCGCGCCGGTTGCTGATGGACCTGTAA
>CALFFK010000114.1 GCA_937957975.1 uncultured Neomegalonema sp. | reverse complement strand
AAGACATTGGCACTTACATCGACGGATTCTACAATCCTCGAAGACGACATTCAGCACTTGGATACAAAGCACCGATCACATTCGAGGCAGCCGGAAGCTAACAGAGAAACTGTCCCTCCACTTTCACCGGGCAAGACCAACCCAACTTATCACAGATGACAGCCAAGGTCATGGTGCCCGCCGCTCCCGCTCTGCCTGAGCCATGATGTCAGGGCCGAATTCGCCGGTAAAACTCAGCGCCACGGGGCCAGTCATCATCACGGGGCCGCGCTCGGTCCATTCGATGCCCAAAGGTCCGCCATCAAGCATCACGACGCATTTGCGATCAATGAAGCCACGCCGAACCCCGGCGACCACCGCCGCACATGCACCAGAGCCGCAAGCCTGGGTAATTCCCGCGCCACGCTCCCACACACGCATCCGCATGCGATTACGGCCTTGCACGGTGCAAAATTCGACATTCGTGCGTTCAGGGAACATGGGATGGTTTTCGACCATCGGGCCGATTTTATCGACGGGGAAAGCCTCTGCATCATCCACGAAAAACACAGCATGGGGGTTGCCCATGTTCACAGCCCCCGGCCCCCACAGTGCCGGGTTATCAATAGGGCCAAACTTCACATCAACGCGCACAGTATCACTGGCTTCAGCGACAGGAATATCCTGCCAATCGAGCTTTGGTGCGCCCATATCGACGCGCACGAGGCCACCGGGCGCACTCCAGCAGGAAAGGAGGCCAGCATCAGTCCGCAAGCGCACGGTATCGATGCCCCCTTCCTCCATCAGCAGATGGCCGACACAACGCGTTGCGTTGCCACAGGCCCCTGAACGCGACCCGTCAGGGTTCCAGATCCCCATATATGCTACAATTTCCTTACTCGGATCGTCCTCGATGGAAATAAACTGGTCAAAGCCGATTCCCCGTCGCCGATCGGCCACAGCCCGCACGAGTGCAGCATCGGGTGTGGACTGACCACCTCTAAGGTCAACGACGACGAAATCATTGCCCAGACCGTGCATTTTCCTGAATCGCACCATCTTCTCCCCAACTTTTCACACACTGTTTCGTGGTTGCACAGGTGCACCGTTTCGTCGCGATTCCGCATTTAGGTGCAGAAATCAATCCTTTTTCAGTGATCCATCCTGTAGTTAGGGTAAAGCGTGCAAATTTTGAGGGCGGTGAACGGGTCGCGCGCCTGGAATTGCCCGGAACAGGACAGAGCCCATGGCTGCGTTTCTCCCCTCCCTGCAACGCCGGATCGGAACCGGTACGGCCCTTGTGGCCCTTCTAGCTTGCCTTGGTGGAACGCCGGTTCTGGCGGATGGAAATACAGGCGCATACCTCGCCGCGCGCCACGCCGCCATCAATAATGATATCAATCAGGCAGCAACCTATTTTACCCGTGCATTGGCCGCTGATCCAACGAATGTCCCCCTTATGGAGCAGGCGGTCCTCTACAAGATCGCCGCCGGACGGGTGAGTGCAGCAATTCCCATCGCCCGCACCCTCGTAACAAAAGAGCCAGATCACCGCATCGGACAGCTCGTGCTGGTGGCAGAGGATTTCCAGAAAGGCAATGCCGAAGACGCCGCCAAACGGCTCGAAAAACATGGCGACAAAGCCTTTAATGCGGTCACGGCAAAGCTTCTCGCCGGGTGGGCTGCATTTGATCTCGGCGAGCATAAGGAAGCGCAGGACATCTTCGCGTCGCTTGATGGTCAGCAACTCTATCGCATCTTCGCTGATTATCATGCCGGGCTTGCCGCCGCCGCCGCCGGTGAGCCGGAAGACGCAGAAAAACTGTTCAAGTCATCCATCGGTGACGAGACACCCACAGCCCGCCTCGCAGAAGCTTATGGGCGGTTTCTCGAACGTGAAACCCGTGGTGAGGATGCCATCGCGATCTATGATCGCGCATTGGAACGCGCCCCTTCCGACCCCGTTATCCTCATGGCCCGCGACCGGGCCGAAAAAATGGACAAAAAGCCCGCCCCGCTGGTTGAGACCGGCAAGCAAGGTGCTGCGGAGGCTCTCTATGGTCTTGCCAGTGCCTTCGCACGGGATGATGGCGGCATCCGCCTGTCGCTCGTCTATCTGCAGCTTGCTCTCTATCTGAACAAGGATATGGAAGCGCCCCGGTTGCTGCTCGGCAATGTTCTGGAAGCGCAGGAACGCTGGGAAGAAGCCGCCGAAACCTATGAAAACTTCGATGCGGACAGCCCTTACTACCGCTCTGCACAAGTCGGGCGCGCCGATGCCCTGTCGCGTATCGAAAAAACCGATGAGGCGCTCGAAGCCCTCGAAAAACTGGAAGAAGTATTTCCCAAGGACGAAACGGTTCCGATTGCCATAGGCGACCTGATGCGCCGCGCCGAACGCTACAAGGAAGCCCGTGCGGCATATGACCGGGCCTTTGGGATCATTGGTGAGCCAAAAGAACGCTTCTGGTCGCTGCATTATGCACGCGGCGTTTCGAACGAGCGGCTCGGCAACTGGGATGAGGCCGAAGCCGACCTGAAGCAAGCGCTGGAGTTCCGGCCCGATCAGGCCCATGTGCTCAACTATCTCGGCTATTCCTGGATCGAGCAGAACCGCAATCTGACCGAAGCACGCGAGATGATCGAACGGGCCGTCGAATTGCGCCCGGATGACGGATATATCACCGACTCTCTCGGATGGGTCGAGTATCGGCTTGGCGATTTTGAAGCCGCTGTGGAAACGATGGAACGCGCTGTCGAGCTGACCCCCACAGACCCGGTTATCAACGATCATTTCGGTGATACGCTCTGGGTCGTGGGACGCAAGACAGAAGCCCGGTTCCAATGGCGACGTGCCCTGTCCTTCAAGCCGGATGAGGAGGATCTGCGCGAGCGGATCAAACGCAAGCTTGCCGTCGGCCTTGATGTCGTGCTCGAAGAAGAGCGCGAAGCGGAGATGAAAGACGCCGAAAAAGCCGTCGAAACCGACCCTGCGGAAAAGCCAAAGGATGATGGTTGAACCGCAGACCGTTGCCTTCGCAATAACGAGGCAGGATACCCGCGCTTGCGGGTATGACGCTGCTTGACAGAAGCCATACGCGAGGCGGCGAACGCCAAGATCAACCTGTTCCTGCATGTGATCGGGCAACGGCCCGATGGCTATCATATGCTACAAAGTCTCGTGGTTTTTGCGGATGTCGGCGACACCGTAACAGCGGAGCCAAGCACGATGCTGTCTCTCAGCATCGACGGCCCATTTGGCGACCTGTTGGAAATCAGTGAGGATAATCTTGTCCTGCGCGCTGCGCTTGCCTTGCAAGACCTTGCTTTCGCCCGCAAGAAAAGTCGTCCCGGTGCGGCCCTGCTCCTGACGAAACGGTTGCCGATTGCTTCTGGCATCGGAGGTGGATCGGCAGATGCCGCCGCCACGCTGCGGGCGCTGGATCGGCTATGGGCGCTGAACCTCGCGGATCGTGAAATGGAGACCCTGGCTCTTTCGCTGGGGGCGGATGTGCCGGTCTGCCTTGGCTCGCGGGCGCGTATGATGAGCGGGATTGGGGAAAATCTCGACAACGTCCCTGCCCTGCCTCCTATCTGGATCGTTATGGCCAATCCGTTACGCGGACTGGATACGCGCAGCGTCTTCGCATCGCGCAGCCCAAAGGATGTCTCGATCCCCCTGACGATGCCGGAAAGAATAACATCGGCGTCCATGCTGGCCGGGTGGCTGTCGGCGGAAACATGCAACGACCTGTCAGCCGCAGCTAAATCCATCCTGCCGGAAATCGAAAATATCGAAAGCGCGCTGCGCGCCCTGCCGCGGGCGCTCTATGTTGGTATGTCGGGATCGGGGGCGACCTGCTTTGCGCTTTTCGCCGAACGGGGCGAAGCACTGAAAGGTGCTCAAACCCTCAGAGCCGCAGAACCGCAATGGTGGGTAGAAGCAGGCGAGATACGGGGCAATACCGCCGCATTGCCATAGCGTTATGTCAGGAACCCGCCCAAAACCGCGTAGTTCCTGACATTAGTTTGGTTGAACTGACCGCCAGTCGCTTAGTTTGGCGGGCCGTTTAGGCTGACACCATTGATAACCGGATTGCTGTCAGTTCCATAAGTCGGGCCACCCGCATACCCCACATTCAGCCCCTCGGTCGATGGTACGGAAGAAATCGGACCAAAGCTGCGGTGACGATCACGTGGAAGGGGCCGGTAATCATAGGCATTGCGCGTCGGCACATAGGTCTGCCGATTATATCCATTATAGCTGCCATAAGCCCGCGAATACCGTTGGCGATACCCAAAACCGGGGCTGGAGTATCCGTTGCTGCGGGCCAGGGGAGCCGTGTAGGACGGCGTAGTAGCGTTAAAGGATGGCGTGGCGTCAAAGGACGGCAAATAGGTCGCGCCATATGACGACGTACCCGAATAGGATGGTGCGACGTAGGAAGATGCACCGTAGGTCGTGCCCGAATAGGAAGGCGCACTATAGGTCGTGCCCGAATAGGCAGGCGCACTGTAGGTCGAGCCCGAATAGGCAGGCGCACTGTAGGTCGAGCCCGAATAGGCAGGCGCACTGTAGGTCGAGCCCGAATAGGTGGGAGCACTGTAGGTAGGCGCAACATAAGACGGCGTACTGTAGGATGTACTTCCACCGTAGTAAGGCTGCGTGTAAGTCGTTCCATAGCTACCCGTAGAATAGCGGGTCGAATCATACAGGTCTGGCGGATGTGCGCTGGCGGTTCCGGCCAGGGTTCCGGCGGCGGCGACCGTTGCCATAAGGGCGATTACGCGAAACATCTCAATCTCCTCTGATCGATTTCTAACATTATGTGATAACGTATTACCTTACACGTGCAATGATTCGATTCCCGTCGTCACGGAGTCTTCATCGGCGGTCTTTTCAGGATGACAGGCGCAAGACGATGCCCGAAAGTCACGTTTCAACCTGCCTTCGACCGAGGATCGCATCATGCAGACCGACCCCGCCCTCGCCCGCCTGGGAACCGAGAGCGCCTTTTCCGTTCTCGCCCGCGCCGCCGAATTACAGGCCCAGGGGCGCGACATCATCAATCTTGGGATCGGCCAACCGGACTTTCCAACCCCCGACAATATTGTCGAAGCCGGTATCAAGGCTCTGCGCGATGGCCACCATGGCTATACCCCCGCAAAAGGCATCCTGCCCCTGCGCGAAGCGGTGGCGGCGGATATTCATGCCCGGCGGGGTGTGGAGGTCGGCCCTGAACGCATTCTTGTCATGCCCGGCGGCAAACCAACGATGTTTTTTGCGATCAGCATGTTCGGGCAAGCGGGGGCCGAGATCGTCTATCCCGATCCCGGCTTTCCAATCTACCGCTCCATGGTCGACTATAGCGGCGCAACCCCTGTACCAGTCAGTCCGCGCGAAGAAGACGGGTTCGGCTATCGTGCCGCCGATATTCTCTCAAGACTGACCCCACGAACGCGGCTTTTGATCCTCAATAATCCGAATAATCCAACCGGCGGAGTGATGACGCGGGAAGAAACCGACGCGCTGGTAACAGGGCTGGAGGATTGGCCCGATGTCGCGGTGCTGTCGGATGAGATCTACAGCCGGATGCTCTATGGTGGGCGCAAGCATGTCTCACTGATGAATTACCCTTCACTGAAAAACCGGCTGATCGTGCTGGATGGCTGGTCAAAAACCTATGCGATGACCGGCTGGCGGCTCGGCTATTCAGTCTGGCCCGAAACGCTGGTGGACGTGGCCGAACGGCTATGCGTGAACAGCCATTCCTGCGTGAATGCCGCCACCCAACATGCAGGGATCGAGGCATTGACCGGGCCGCAGGACGCGGTTGATAGCATGATGCAGGCGTTTGACCGGCGACGGCACATCATCGTCGGTTTGCTGAATGACCTGCCCGGTGTGCGTTGTCCCGATCCCGGCGGGGCATTCTACGTCTTTCCCAATATCGAGGGGACAGGGCTTGACGGACAAACCCTGCAGACCCGTTTGCTGGAAAATGCAGGGGTCGCGGCCATTGCAGGGGCCAGCTTTGGCGAGACGGCAACGGGGAATATCCGGTTTTCCTATGCCAATTCAGAAGACAACATTCGCGAGGCCATCGCGCGGATGCAGAGGGTGCTGACATGAGCGAAAAACCGGATGTGAACGCCGCCTATGCGCTTGATGGTGTAGAGGATGTCAAAGCTCTCTACCGCGATTGGGCCGGAACCTATGATACCGATTTCGTGGAGGCGATGGGCTATATCTATCCGCGCGAAGTGGCACGGGTTTTCGCTGAACGGCGGACGGACACGGATGCACCGGCCCTCGATATAGGCTGTGGTTCGGGCGCTGTTGCCGAAGCCGTGGCCACATTGGGTCCGGTTGAAATTGATGGGCTGGATTTATCCGCCGAGATGCTGCGGGTTGCTGAAGAAAAAGGGCTGTACCAGCAGACCATCGAAGGCAATTTGCTGACCCGCCTGCCGATTCCCGATGACACTTACGGCGCGTTGCTGAGCGCAGGAACCTTCACCCATGGCCATGTGGGGCCGGAAGCACTGGATGAGGTATTGCGGATCGCCAGGGTGGGCGCATTGTTCGTCATCGGAATCAATGGAGCATATTTCGAGGAGCATGGCTTCGGAGCCGCCTTCACACGATTAACAGAAGCAGCAGAAATCACTGCGCCGGATTACGTGGATTGCCCGGTCTATGCAGACGGATCGCATGACCATGCAGATGTCAGGGCGTTGGTGGCGGTGTTCCGAAAATCCTGATTGCAGCATCGGCAAATAGCATCAAGCGCGCGGCAAACGGACCGTAAAGGCCGACCCTTCGCCCACGGTGCTGGAAATACGTAATTCGCCGCGATGGCGGGTCAGGATATGCTTGACGATGGCAAGACCAAGGCCCGTACCACCTCGCGAGATACTCTCGCGCTTGTTCACGCGAAAAAAGCGTTCCGTCAGGCGCGGCACAAGGCTTGGTTCGATCCCCTCGCCATGGTCGCGCACGGTGATGGCGAGCCAGCCCTCCGCCTGCTCTGTGCGCATAATATCAATGGGGCGATCCCCACCGCCGTACCGAATCGCGTTGGAGATGAGGTTGTAAAAAACCTGCAACAATTCGTCCCGCTCTCCGCGTACCTCCAGCGGTCCATCGCCCAGCGCCACTTGCAGGACATTGCCGTTCCCGGACGCCAGCGATGCGGTTGCGCTGACCGCTTCAGCAACAATGGGGCGCAAATCCTCGCGCGCTGTCGGCACCACATTTTCCTGCAATTCAATCCGGCTCAATGACAATAGATCATCCACCAGCCGGGCCATGCGCGCTGCCTCCCGCCCGATAATGCCCAAAAAGCGGTCACGATTGGCCGTATCGTCCCTTGCCGGGCCTTGCAGCGTCTCAACCATCCCCGTGATCGCAGCAAGCGGTGTGCGCAATTCATGGCTCGCATTGGCAACGAAATCCATTCGCATCGCATCAAGCCGGTGAACCTCGCTCACATCAGCCAAGGTCAGCACTGCGCGGGTCTTGCCCTCCAACGACCGAACAGTAGCGCGCAGATATCGACGACGGGGGCGCAGGGCCGTGAACTCGACCGTCTCGTCGATCCCTTCGGTCAGAACCCGGTCTACAGCGGCGAGGATCGCCGGGGCACGGAAAACGGTGGCAACCGGCTCACCCACCGGATCGCGGGCCAGCAACGTATGGGCCTCGGCGGAGGCAAACGTCACCTGCCCTTCTGCATCCAGCAGCAGGACCGGCAAAGGCAGTCGATCCAGCACTGTGTTGTCTTCGGCAATTCGGCGGGTATCGGGTGGCATGGCAAGCCGTTCACCCTGCCACAACCAATCCCCTTTTGGCATTACCAGACGCAACATGGTCACGAGCACAGCCCCCGCCACCGCACCACCCAATGGACTACCCAACGGCGCAATCCACGCCCCCAGGGCAGCGGCAAGGCCGGTTAAAACCATGTCGTGAAGCCGCGTCGCCATTACTGCGCGCACGAAAGGTGCAGTCATTCCCATATACCCGCTGTAACATCGTATACAGATCAGCGCCATTGCCAGCCCTTCCTCCCGGCCCTATTTGACAGGGAGAAAGCCACACCGGGAAAGACGATGATCCGCTACGCCCTTCGATGCGATCAGGACCATGATTTTGATATGTGGTTCGCCGATAGCGACACCTTTGATGCACTGGCGCGGGAGAAGCATGTCTCCTGCCCGGAATGCGATTCAACGGCAGTGACGAAGGCGCTGATGGCCCCCGGTGTTGCCAAGAGTAAAAAGCCGCAGGCGATGACGAATACTCCGGCCCCGCGCGAGATCGCCCGGATGATTAAAGAATACCGCGCCAAGGTGATGGCCGAAACGACCGATGTGGGCAGCAAATTCCCTGAACAGGTGCGCGATATGCATGAGGGGATCATCGACCAGGCTCCCATTCGTGGACAAGCCACCCCCGAAGAAGCGAAATCCCTTGTGGAAGACGGTATCAGCATCCTGCCCGTCCCACCGGAACCACCGAAAGAAAACTGAGCCGATATTCCCGGCTTCGCCAGTGAATGTCGGCTTAACTTTCAGCGCAAACCCGCGCCCATATCGCCCGTGCCGTGTCGCGCAATATCAGCGCCTCATGCCAACGATCCGACAATTCAGCGCCATCTGCCCCCGTCATCGCGTATTCCGGCGGGCCAAGCTCGCACAGGAATACCGGGGCTTCGCCCGGATTGCGGCGATGCCAATTGCGAAAGCCTTCCTCCCACCAGCCTTCGAACAGCTCGACCCATTTACGGTGCTGTGGAAACGCCAGTGGAAGCTGGATCTGCTGACGGCTTGCCACCCTGCCCTGAAAGCTGTCAGCGCGGGCTAATACCCGGCTGACCAGTCCCCGGTCGAAATCCGACAGCGGATACCAGAATTCACGATCCACCACATAATGCGAGAGGTCGGCGCAGACCGGCATATCCGGGATCGCGTCCATCAGTTGCAGCATAGTGAACAGATCGTTGGTGATACAGTTGCGATGCGTCTCGAACTGGATCGGCATCCCTTCCTCGTCCGCCATCTCCATCCAGCGGCGGATGACAGGGATCGAGCCGTCCACCGTCAATGGAAAAACCTGCCCGATCACCACCACAAAGGGCGCACCGAAGTCCCGCGCCATCACCAGCGTCTCGCGCAAGGACGCCACCGATTTGGGAAACGCAACGATCAGCGGCGTCAGGCCGGTACGCCCGAAATGGGGTTCGGCCAACCGCGCGGCAGCGACATCAGCCGCACCAAGATCAATGGCCATGCCGTCGAACCCGGCGTCCTTTACCCGGTCAAACGCCTCGCCAAGGTCAGTATAGGGCTGCATGGCCCAAATAGATTGAAAGACGCGGAGAGTGGTGATCATCGTTTCCATTCGCCTATCGAGTCAACCAACGCTTCAATCTCCTTAATCGGCCAATCGACCTTTCGTCGGGCAAAATTTATCGCGCCATAGCGAGCACCGTTACGGGCATGAATTTCTCTTGCTCTCTCCGTCAGGAAGCGGGTCCAGAAAGATCGGGATTGCAAGGAGAGCGCCTTCGCCTCGTGTTCGTCCATGCCGTAGTGATCCATCAAGGCTTTGATGTGATAGGCTTCACTTCCCTCAAGGCCTCCTACGCGCTCATTATACATACCGGCAGTTTCACCGGATAGTGGGACGAAGCGACCCGGCACTATGCTCATGGTCAATCCACCACCATCGCGCCACCCTTCGGCCCGCGTGTAATCCACACCTCGTCGCTGGGGTAATCGGCCTCGGACTTGCCCCCCCACAGCTTGCGGATCACCTCGATCTGAAATTCGATATAGCCCATACGGTGAACTTCATGCCCCAGCCGCCCCTCGATGGTATCGTTCAGGCCGCGAAGGGCATGGAATGGCACTGCCGGAAAGCTGTGATGGGCCGTGTGGTACTGCATGTTCCAGCACATCCAGCGCATCAGCGCGTTGGTATCTGTTGAGCGGGTATTCTGGAGAATATCGTCTTCGTGGCTCAGACCGAGATGCTCGATGGTGTTCTGCAACTGATGGATTGGCTTCATCACGATCATTGGCGCAAGCCAGTACATCACCGCCGCCCAACTTCCCGTCACCACCGATATAATCGCGATCAACGCATATAGCGCCACATGCCACCGTGCCTCACGCACAACAATCGCCTCCTGATCGGGCCGGACATACGGCTCCACCACGATCCCCCGCACCAGCCGAAGGATACGGGTGATCCGGCTGAACCAATAGCTCGGCCCAAGGAACCACATGAGATATGTGCGCAGCGTGTAGGGCTGGCGCGTCAGTTCCCCGTCCTTTTCCCAATCCTGCGTATATTGGTGATGCGCATGGTGCTGGATCTGGTCGAATGTACGCGGATAGAGCATCAGAAATCCGATGGTCCGCCCCACCCACTCGTTCAGCGATTTCGTGCGGAACGGCGTATTATGGCTGAGTTCATGTTGCCCCGCATAGAGGAAGTTGATGAGCGTTCCATGCGCCATGAAGATCGGCACTGCCCACAGGCTACCCCAAGCCATATAGAGCAAAACCCCGGTCAACAGGATCGCCCCGAAATGCGACCCGGCCTGTATGGCTCCACGCAGGTCGGATCGTTTCATCATCCCCCGTAATTTTGTGGGTTCGATCAGGTTGCGACGAGAGAAAACGGCGTCCATGGAACAATCCTTTCGCGGTATTCTACCGGGAAAGTGTTGCGCGTTCGGGATCGCGGGGCAATATCGAAAGTGTCAGGGATTGGAAAAGTCAGGCGGCGGTTTGTGCGGCACGCCCTATCGAGACAGGTATATGAACACTCGCTCTGGTTCCCTGATCCTTCACGCTCTCCAGTGTGAAGGAACCGCCATGCAGCGTTGCCAGCGCCGTGACGATGGACAGGCCGAGGCCAATGCTTTCTCCGGCAGCGATATGTGCTTCAGACAAGCGCGAGAAAGGTTTTAACGCCGATTGCGCTTCTTCTTCCGTCATGCCGATGCCTGTATCGGTTACGTCGAATCTGGTTCCACCATCAACATCCGATACAGTAAGACGCACGACCGAACCATCCGATGAGAATTTCAGGGCGTTTGACAGCAGGTTAATCAGAATTTGCCGGATCGCGCGGGCATCAGCCTCAATATAGCGCGAGTTACAATCGATTACGGTCTCGATTGTCTGCCCCCGTGTTTGCGCCTTTGGGTTCAGTGGAAGCATCACATCCCCAAGTAGGCGCTTGATGTTGAGACGTTCGGGCACGATGTCAACACGACCCGCTTCGATCCGGGCAAGGTCGAGCAGGTCATCAACAAGCGATAAAAGAATAGTACCTGCCCCATGGATCGATTCGGCGTAGTCATCGACCTTTTCTTCACTGACTTTACCGAAAAGCGCACGGCGCTGACGCAGCACGTCGGAGAAACCGAGGATCGCATTGAGCGGCGTGCGAAGCTCGTGGCTCATATTGGCGAGGAAGTCAGATTTGGCGGCATTCGCCTCTTCAGCAACCCGACGCGCCTTTTCCAGTGCAGCAGTACGGGCCTGAACGCGACTTTCGAGACTTCCGTTGATCTCGCGCAGACGCGCTTCGACAGTTGCCAATTCAGCATTGCGTTGGTCGAGAAGTGTGGCCTGTTCGCGAAAGGCACCCTTGGAACGCTTAAGACGACCAATCGCACGAATCGAATGAATGACGAGCGGAGCCGCGACGATCATCGCAGTCAGTGCCGACATCATATTGATATGCGCGGGGGCTGGATCGCCCGAAATCATATAGAGACCACGCATAACCAAAGCCGCCGGAATGGCAGCCATCGTCAACATGAACACAAAAACGATTCTCGCATCCGCCTGGGCAAGGGCGCGGTCTAAACATCGCAGATGATTTTTGAACTGTTGGATGAGCATTGCCATGAAATGATTATGCAATAAACACACTAAACTCTGTTAAATTACACTTGATCAAAAATAGTAAAAATTGTCTCCATTGCTTCACCACCCCCTATACGGGTAAGGGGGTGGGTTTTTTCTGCTTTCGATAGTGTAATAAAACTTACACCATCCACCAACGCTCGGCGTTTTTGTGACCGTCGAGCTCCCAGTTGGACGCAACCTGATCGGGCATTCCGATCTCGTTACGGATAACGTGAGTATAGGCCATGAACATCGGGATCACCGAACCACAATCTTCGTGGCAGATCTGCTGCATCTCGACATAAATCTCGCGCCGCTTTTCAGGATTAAGCTCGGAACGTGCCCAAACGAGCAGTTTGTTGAACGTCCGGTTCTCCCAATAGCTTTCGTTCCATTCAGCGCCGGACGAATAAACCTGGCTGAACATCCAGTCCGCCGTTGGGCGACCACCCCAATAGCCACCAAGGAATGGCTTTTTCATCCAGATATTCGACCAGTAACCATCCTCCGGCTCACGCACGATTTGCAGGTCAATGCCCGCTTTCTTGGCGCTTTCGGAATAAAGCTGACCTGCATCTACTGCCCCTTCGAACGCCGAGTCAGCAAGGTGCAGTTTGAGCGCAAGGCTGTCCATGCCTGCTTTTTTGAGGTGGAATTTGGCTTTGTCCGGGTCGAACATCCGCTGGGGAATTTCTTCCGCCGTCGCGCGATTCACGTTGGCGGGGCCAATCGGGAAGTCGTTGCCGACCTCGCCAAAGCCGCGCGTGATCTTCTGGAGCATTTCTTCGCGATCAACGGCGTATTTCAACGCCAGACGCACATGGTTATCGGTAAAGGGATCAGCGCGGCAATCCATGGGCAGCACGACATGCTTGTTGCCATAGGTCGGCAGCACCGTGACGTTCTTGTCCCGCTCCAGAAGCGGTGCGGTGGCGATGTCCATGTTTGACATCGAGTGGATTTCACCTGTGCGTACAGCCGCCGTACGCGCCGCTGCATCCGCGACGAAAAGGTTCTGGACCGTGTCGAAGTACCCGGCATCCTCTTTCCAGTAATTCGGGTTACGCTTCATGTTTGCGCGCACACCGGCGTCGAACTCTTCGAGCATATAAGCGCCCGTACCCACGCCCGATTCCCAATCAATGCCACCACCACTTTTGGCAGGGCAGATATTCAGGTGATAATCCGAGACAATGAAGGGGAAGTCAGCATTGCCGCCTTCAAGGACAAAAACGATATTGTCACCATCGGCTTTCACCGCCTCGACCTGTTTCATCAGGCCATTGGCGGCGGACTTGTTATCGGCACCCATATGATGCTGGAAGCTCTGAACCACATCATCAGCAGTCATCGTCTTGCCGTTATGGAACTCGACACCCTTTCTAAGGGCGAAAGTCCATTCCTTGGCGTCGGCAGTTGCTTCCCAGCTTTCGGCCAGTTCGCCACGAAGCTGATTATCAGGGCCGATCTCGGTCAGGTTATTACGAAGCTGGCCGGAACTGACGTTAATCATAAAGCTGTCAAGGATCGTCGCAGGATCAAGACTGTCAGAGGACGAACCGCCCGTCAGTGCCTGAATATAATCGCCGCCCTTTTTGGGCGTGGCCGCAATGGCCTTGTCAAAAGCGGTAGAAGCGGCGGCAACACTGACGCCAGCGGCCAACCCCGCCTGAATGAACTCACGGCGACTAACGCGTCCTTCGCCTGCGAGTTTTTCAAACTTTGTCATCTCGGTCATGGAATTCTCCCAATTCGGATTTTTGATTTCTTCCGTATTCCAACGCTAGACCGGAAAGAGGACGTACGGCAACCATCGACGTGTGACGTCGCTGTGACCCTTGTATGACTGTATGGAAAGGGCCAATGTCGCCGCGACGACGTCGATCATTGAGGCACGCATTCATGTTCAGAAAAATCCTGATCGCAAACCGGGGTGAAATTGCGTGCCGGGTCATGCGCACAGCGACCCGGATGGGCATCCGAACCGTTGCAGTCTATTCCGATGCCGATGCCGGTGCATTGCATACCGTCACTGCCGACGAAGCCGTGCGGATTGGCCCTGCCCCGGCCTCCGACAGCTATCTCAGGATTGATGCCATCATCGAAGCCTGCAAACGCACCGGGGCCGAAGCTGTTCACCCCGGTTATGGCTTTTTATCCGAGAACCCCGACTTCGCGGAACGACTGGTGGCAGAAGGGATTACCTTCATCGGCCCCTCCCCATCTGCGATCCGCGCAATGGGCCTGAAAGATGCCGCCAAGCGCCTGATGGAAGAAGCGGGTGTTCCGGTCGTGCCCGGCTATCATGGCAAAGAGCAGGACAGTGAGACACTGGCGGTTGAGGCGCAGCAGATAGGGTTTCCCGTGCTCATCAAGGCCCGCGCGGGTGGCGGCGGCAAGGGAATGCGCCGCGTCGATGTCAAGGAAGAATTCGCTGAAGCCCTCATCAGCGCCCGCAGCGAAGGGGAAAAAAGCTTTGGGGACGGGCATGTTCTGGTCGAGAAATATGTCGGACGTCCACGCCACGTCGAAGTGCAGGTCTTCGCTGACCGCCATAATCCCCCCGTCTATTTGTTTGAACGCGATTGTTCACTGCAACGGCGACATCAAAAGGTCATCGAGGAAGCACCCGCCCCCGGCATGACCGCCGGAATGCGCGCAGCGATGGGCGAAGCGGCAGTGCGCGCAGCAGCGGCCATTGGATATGAAGGCGCAGGAACGGTCGAGTTTCTGGTCGATGCCAGTGACGGGCTACGCACGGATCGTTTCTATTTCATGGAGATGAATACCCGCCTGCAAGTCGAGCATCCCGTAACCGAAGCCATCACCGGAATCGATCTGGTCGAATGGCAAATCCGCGCGGCGGCAGGGGAAAATGTCGTCCCACCGCAAGACGATCTCATCCTTCTTGGCCATTCTTTCGAGGCCCGCATCTATGCCGAGGATGCCGCAAGAAACTTCATGCCCGTCACGGGGCGGCTGGAACGGTTGACAATGCCCGAAGGCAAGGCGCGGATCGATACGGGCGTGCGTGAAGGCGATACGATTACGACTCATTACGATCCGATGATTGCCAAGATCATTGTCCATGACCGCTCTCGCGAGACGGCGCTGGCCAAGTTGTGCACGGCGCTGGACGCAACGCAGATCGCCGGGACCATCACCAATCTCGACTTTTTGCGCGCCCTTGCCGCTGATCCCGATTTTGCCCAGGGGAATATCGATACCGGCCTCATTGAGCGCGGTATGGACCGCTTTGCGCCTGTTATGCCGGTCTTGCCCGAAGCGCATACCCTCGCGGCTCTCCGGGCGATGGGCCTGCCCGGCAAAAGCGATCCGGGTGATCCGTGGCAATCCCTCAGCGGCTTTCGCACATGGGGTCCGGCACAGCAGTCCATTACCGTTCTATTGGGCAACGAGCCGATCGAAGCCAGCATTCGCATCCATGCGCCGGGATGTTACAGCGTGAAGATCAACGGGACGGTGCAGGACGTGGCCTTCGACGATGAAGGCCGCGTCGAGATTGGCGGCCGCCGCCTCGCCGCCGAGACCTTGTGTCGGGGCGACGATATTCTGGTGATGATTGACGGGAAATCCTGGACTTATCGAACTGTAAACCCCCTCGCCGTTGCCGCAGTGGCCGGCCCCGGCGGCAATGCCATCCTCGCCCCGATGCCCGGCTCCATCATCCGCGTGGCGGCAGTGGTCGGGGATAGGGTCGAAAGGGGTCAGATTCTCGTGGTCATGGAAGCGATGAAAATGGAGCAATCGCTCAAAGCCCCTCGCGCAGGAATCGTTGCAGCCATGCTGATCGGTGAGGGCGATCAGGTCGCCGATGGCGACACGTTGGTCGAACTGGACCCTGACGAAGTTTGAATCCCTTGTCACTCTGCGGCTTCGCCTACGGCGCACAAAATCCATCTATCAACCGGAATAACTGCAATTGCTTACGAAATGAACCCTGCGATAAAATCGTGCATGGGATTTCAAACCAAGTGGCGATAGCCATTCCCATAATGCTGGGCATATGCTGCATTATTGCCAGGATTATCTGTCCCACCAGCTGCAAATGCGAATCAAAATATTCAAATAACAAAATTCAAAACTTCTTGTGATCAATATTGATTTGCCCATTCAGAATTAAGAAATATTTTCATTGGATAGCTTTACTACCAAAGGCTAGCGAGTCGCTACCGGCGTACAATCCTGAATAATACTATCCCCTAAAGGAATTAATGATGAGCAAGATGTCACTGATAAAGTATCTGTCCGGGGCAGCAATTGCAGCCTGCACCATGGCCGGATCATCAGCCTATGCTGGCGGTGAGTTTTACGTTGCCGGAAAATTGAGTGGAACAAGCTTCGATCATACAATTACCCGTAATACAGGTGGTTTTGCAGGACTTCCTGTACCTGATTCAAGTGGCGTCACAACAGCGGATTCTACAGATCTTTCTGGAGGACTCGCACTTGGATACAAGCATAGCTTTGCTGAAAAAAGATATTTTGTTGCGGCTGAAGGCTTCTACAATCTCGAAAACAGCTCCACAACAAACATTAATGGCGTTCTTGTAACCAATGTTGATCTGGATGCGAGTTATGGTGGGCGTTTGCTTGCCGGTGTTAATGCAACCGACAGATTGTCGCTTTATGTTCACGGCGGTGTGACAGTTCTGGATTTCGATGTACGGAATTCCTACACATTTGCTCCCCCTGTCAGAACTTCTTCCGAAAGTGAAGCAACCTTTTCTTTTGGGGTTGGCGCAGGATACGCAATAACCGATAACATTGGTGTCTTTGTCGAATACACACAGACAACAGAGGCGGATTTCGATGGCCTTCCTGAGGTCGCTGGTGGAACAGGCCGGGTAAACCCCAATGATCTCAGCCTTGATGCCATCTCAATTGGCGCAAAATACTCATTCTGACGTTACTGTTTGGGGGTGCCATTGTTGCGCCCCCTCTCCACCTCTTCCACCATATCCGCCAACCGCATTGCCGCATCCGAGCGACCAGCGGCTTTTGCGGCATTTGCCATCGCCGACAATCGAGCCGGATTGCCCAGAAGCGCGGCAATCTCTCGCCCCAATGCTTCCGGCGTCAACCCCGGCTGTGGCGCGACGACAGAAGCCCCAGCTTCAGCCAACCACGCCGCATTCGCGCTTTGATGATCGCTCATGGCAGTGGGCAGCGGGATCAGGATGGATGGACGCCCGATAATCGCCAACTCTGCACAGGTCGAAGCCCCCGCCCGCGCAATCACCAGATGCGCGTTTGCGATGCGTTCGGGCATATCATCGAAGAACGGCGCGGCCTCTACCTGTGTGATGTCTGCCGCCGCATAATTTTCCTCCAGCGGCACAACCTCCAGCGACCGCGCCTGTTGCGTCACATTTATCCGCGCACGCAGGGCATCCGGCAGGAAAGACAACGCAGGGGGCAACATCTCCGACAAGACACTTGCGCCTTGCGAACCACCAAAGACGAGCAATCGAACCGGCCCGTCCCCCGGCGGCGCATAATCGCGGCCAGACACCGCCAGCGCCGCATCCCGCACCGGATTGCCAACCTCAACCGCCCGCACGCCCCCCGGTGTATTATGCGGCACGCCGATCCCGCACGCGAGCATTTGAACCCGCTTCACAAACAACCGGTTCGCACGCCCCAAAACATTGTTCTGCTCATGGATCAAGCGCGGAATACCCAATGATATCGCCGCCGCCATTGACGGGGCCGCCGGATAGCCACCGAAACCGATTACGACATCAGGCGGATCAGCCTTCATCCATTGCCGCGCCTGTAACACCCCGCGCAGCAACGTGACGGGCGCAGCCAACTTCGCCGTTATCCCGCCGCGCGCCATGGTGGCCGCATGAAGCTGTTGTCGCGCCACAGCTTCGGGGAAGCCCTCCGCATAGCGCATCCCCCGCGCATCAGATGCCAGCGTCACACGCCACCCCCGGCGCAGCAATTCCTCGGCCAGTGATTGTGCCGGGAACATATGCCCCCCCGTCCCCCCGGCGGCGAGAACGGCGTGGCGACCCACATGGGAAGTCAACGCACCCGCTCCACATCCTTGCGGGTCAATCCCAACAACATTCCACACGCGATCCCCATGGCCAGCAGGGATGAACCGCCATAGCTGACCAACGGCAACGTCATTCCCGTGGGTGGCAGGATACGCGCGGCCACTCCGATATGGATGAATGCCTGCAACCCGATCAACGCGGATAATCCGCATACCGCATACCGCGCGAACAGGCTTTTCAGCCGCAAGGCAATCAGGAACCCCCGAACCGCAATCAAGGCGAAGATGACGATCAACACGAGTGTAAAGGCAAAGCCGTATTCCTCTGCCACCACGGCAATCACAAAGTCGGAATGGGCATCCGGGACGCGAAATTTCGCCGTGCCTTCCCCCGGCCCCACGCCCCATAGCCCACCATTCTGGATCGCATCAAGCATACGCCGGATCTGTCCACCGCCCCCGGTCGCCTCTGCATCAAACAGCAGCTTGATGCGATCCGCGACATAGGGCGAAACAGCGAAAGCGACCGCAATCGCGGCGGCCCCGATCAATCCGGCAGAAACCGCCCACACGAACGATGCTCCGGTCATAAAAAACATGATCCCCCAGACCCCGCAAATCAGCGCCGTCTGGCTGTAATCAGGCTGAACCCCGACGAGCAGGGCAACAAGGGCCAGGCATCCGGCAGCAACCGCGCCACCCGGCGGCACACCAGGACCGGGGCGTAGCGAGAACATCCATGCCGACATGGCGATAAGCGCCGGTTTCGCCAGTTCAGAGGGCTGAATGGAAAAGAACACCATCGAAATCCACCGCTTCGATCCGTTCCGCTCTTCCCCAAAAACCAATACGAACACCAGCAACACCATGACGATCAGGAACAACAACACGCCTGCACGCCGTATCTCTCGCGGGGTGAGCATCGAAAACGCCACAAACAGGATCGCGGCGGGTATCGCAAAGATCAACTGCCGCTCTGCATAGTAGAACGCAGGCTGGTCGCGCGGCAATGCCAGGATCGGGCTTGCAGAGAAGGCAATCACCAGACCTGAGCAAAACAGGAAGAGGATCGCCGCAAACAATATTTTATCTACTGCCTCCCACCAGCGCGACACAGCGGAGAACGAAAACCTGGGTGGATGCTCAAACAGAAGAGTCATGGCCTGTTGTTACCCGCCGCACTTCCTGTCATTTCCGGGCGCGCGGAAATGATATTTGACAGAATAATGCGCCTTGTTTCTCATTCGCTCGACAACGCTTCCATGACCTCATCGGACATCTCGAAATTTGCCGTGACCGACTGAACATCATCATCATCTTCCAGCGCCGCAATCAATTTAAAGAGCGTGCGGCCCTGATCGAGATCGACGGGATTGGTATTCTGGGGCTTCCAGATCAGTTTGGCGCTTTGCGGTTCACCCAATGCTGCCTCAAGTGCAGTCGAGACTTCGTTGAGATCACTCCCGTCACACAGGATGACATGGCCGTCCTCCGAACTTTCGGCATCCTCGGCTCCGGCCTCAATGGCGGCATCCATGATCGCGTCAGCATCCCCCGCATCGGCAGGATAGAGAATCTGGCCCTTGCGGTCGAACATGAACCCAACCGAGCCGGTTTCGCCCAGATTTCCACCGTTCTTGGTGAAGGTCGAACGCACAGTGGAGGCAGTGCGGTTGCGATTGTCGGTCAAGGCCTCAACAATGATCGCCACGCCGCCGGGGCCATACCCCTCATAGCGGATTTCATCGTAATTCTCGGCGTCACCGCCAATGGCCTTCTTGATCGCGCGCTCGATATTGTCTTTGGGCATCGATTGCGATTTCGCTTCGCGGACGGCAAGGCGCAGGCGCGGGTTTTTGTCGGGATCGGGGTCGCCCATCTTGGCGGCGACGGTGATCTCCTTGGAAAACTTGGAAAATTGTTTCGCACGGACTGCGTCTTGCCGCCCCTTGCGGTGCTGGATATTTGCCCATTTTGAGTGACCGGCCATGGAACCCTCGCGTCGAATTTCGGATGCTGGCCGCGTTATAGGGCAGGATTTCCCTGAATTGAACCCCGCACAGTTGGCGCAAAGCCTTCTTCTGCATGCCAACATCCCAGCGCCACAGCTCGCGCCACACAATCAGCAGCGAGAGAGCCGAGAGCCATGGTCATCCGGGTATCATTGTTAGTACCTGCCATCGTAGAAACCGGCAGGGCCGTCCCCTGCGGGCAGAGTGCAAAGATCGTATCACCATCGAAGGGCGCATGGCTGGGGCGCAAGGCGCGGGCCAAACCGTCCTGCGCCATAACCGCGATCCGGCGCAGTGTTGTCCGGGTCTGCGGAATCGAGATCGTGACGGCCCCAATGCAGGTGGCCGTGATGTCTGCACCCTTGGTGTCGGCAGGCAATGCCGGGGGAGGTGAAATCGCGCCGGGGCATCGCCCTCCAAACTCCCCGTCCCGCTCGAAAGGCCAGGCCCAGAAAGCGTGGCCTTCCGGCATCAGGGGCGATCCGATGGCGTTTATGGCCATATAGGCTGTGACAGTTATCCCGTCATGGGTTGCCGAGGCGACGCCAAAGCCCCCCCGCCATTTCCCGGCCATCGCGCCATATCCGGCCCCAAGACTACCACTCGTGGTTTCCCCGGATGCGCCCGCGAGAGCCTTTCGCGCCAATGCGGCATAGGGTGGTTCCTCACCCCAATCCTTCGCACCATCATTGTTCAGATCATAGAGGCAGGCGGCGGGCACGATGGGCACGGGCGGTGTATCGGGGACCAGTGCAAGCCCGACTTTCCCCGCCGAAAGGCTGGTCGCAACCGCATCCGCGGCGCCAAGACCAAAGACCGATCCACCAGACAGAACAATAGCGTGGGCGATGCCCAGCGTTGCATCCGGCCCTACTGCATCCGTTTCCCGCGTTGCCGGACCTCCACCCCGCATATCGACGGCACAGGCAAGCGCTTCATTGGGCAGCAAAACTGTGACGCCGGTACGCGCGGCAACGTCATGGGCATGGCCGATGCGGAGCAATATGCTATCCTGTCGTATCCGGTATCGTCACCCGGAATGTCGTTCCTTCGGCTGTGCTTTCGAGAAGGCAAACATCCCCACCGTGCCCCCGCGCGAGGTCGCGAGCGATATGAAGGCCAAGGCCCGTGCCGCCCTTGCGCGCACTTCCCCTAAATGCCTTGAACAGATTTTCACGGGCCGCGACAGGCATACCGGGGCCGTCATCCATTACGTCGATCACAACTCCATCGCCCTCTCGCCAGGCCAAAACAGCCAGACGGCTGCCCTGCCCTGTTCCCGTCATCGCCTGTTCGGCATTGCGCGAAAGGTTCTGGATAATGCGGAAAAGCTGGTCGGGATCGGCTTCGGCATAGAGATCGGGCGGAACCTCCATCGCCATCTGGATAGCCCCCTCTTCCAGGAAGACTGCTTCACGCACTTCCTCAACCAACTTCAACAAAGGTACCCGGCGCCGAAATGGTGGGGGTTCGTCGGCTTTACCAAAGGCCAATGTCCGGGTGCAAAGGTCCGTCGCCCGGTCCAGTGATCGCAAAAGCTTGGGGGCCGTGCGGCGAACCATCGGATCGTCGCTTCGTTCCAGCCTGTCAGCGAGAAGTTGTGCGCTGGCGAGCATGTTTCGCAGGTCGTGATTGATTTTCGCGACCGCTTCTCCGAGTTCGGCAAGCCGGGTCTTATGAAGGAGTGCCGCCCGCACCTCTGTCTGCATGGTCGATAATTCGCGCCCCGCCTCGTCCAATTCGGTCTGCCCCGATCCCGGATCGAGAATACGGGCCTGTTCGGGCGAACGCCGAAAATCGGTCATGGCATCAATCAGACGGCGCATGGGGCGCACGAGCCAGCGATTCAGGCTAAGAAACACCAATGCCGCCGTCAGCAGCGAGATCACCAAGGATAACTTGAGAATACGCAACGCGAAGTCACGCATTGCTGTGGTAAGCTGTTCTTCCTGGAGCGTTATCTCAATAGCATTGCTCATAGGCGAGCGGTCAAAATCGGGGGCACCGATAACCCGGATCACGCGATCCGATTGCGGCTTCACCAGAACCATAACGGCGTCCTTGATCTTGTCGATGAAGGAGTCGTCATCAAGCGTAAAGGTCGCGCTAACCATTTCTTTCGAAACACCCTGCAAGACCGGCGTCCGACGCGCTCCATCGTTCAGAGCAATGGAAAGGACTTGCGCAGAGTTCAACAGACGCGATTGCAAGTCATCCTCATTTTCGGGAACGGCGAAATAATCGTCTTCGTAAACATTTGAATAGTCGGTCTCCTCCCCGGAAGCGCGGTTCTTATTCCCTTCCATCGCGATGGCCACGATATTCGCCGCATCCAGCCGCTCGCGAAGGTAATCCTCGCGATACCGTGCAAGAGAAGGAACGAAGATCAGGATCTCTGCGAGCATGACGAAAATGATCGTCAGGATCAGCAATCGACCTGAAAGTGAGCGTATCAAGGACATGGGAGTACACCCTCCCATCCAACAATATCATTGCCGCGCAGGAGGAAATCCTTCTGTACAGAAAGGCATCCCCATTCGCACAGCAATGACATTGCTTTGGTCATCAGCCAAACTTCGCCAGAAAGCGCACGATGGATCGGGTGCGATCGCTAAAGAGCTTGGGCGTGTAGTACTGCCCCGCCGCGCGTTTTGCCGCTTCGCCCAGCGTGGGATACGGCGCAACATAAGCAGCGATAGAACCAATCTTCTGCTTATTGGCAACCGCATAGGCAAATATCTGGATCAGTTCACCCGCGCTCTTGCCAACGATAGAGGCACCGACGATACGCTGGCCGTTCAGCATGACCTTGACCATGCCATTCGTTGCCCGTTCTGCCTGGGCGCGATCATTCTCGTCCAGTGACCAGCGCAGAATGGTTGCCGCATCACCATGCTTTTCCTTCGCCTGCGCTTCGGTCAGGCCGACCTGCGCAATCTCTGGCTCGACATAAGTAACCCACGGGATGTGATCGTTGGTTGCCTTGGCCCAGAACATCTGGAACAGCGCGTTCCGCACGACGATACCCGCGTGATACCCGGCCACATGCGTAAATTGCAGACCGCCCGCCACATCGCCTATGGCAAAGACCTTGCGATTGGTGGTGATGAGCTTGGCATCGACCTTGATGCCCCTCCGATCATATTCAATACCGGCTTTTTCCAGATCGAGACCATCGACATTGGGCTTGCGTCCCACCGCCATGAGCAAATGGGTTCCTTCGACGACATCGCCACCGCCGAGATGCACGCGTACTCCTGTACCAGCCTGTTCGACGCGCTCGACCATGGCTCCCTCGCGAATATCAAGACCTTCAGCGCGCAGGTTATCCAGCGCGATGGCGGTAATCTCCGGGTCGTCCTTGCCCAGCGCCTTTGCCCCTTCAAGCACAGTGACCTCAGCCCCCAGTCGCCGATGCGCCTGCGCCATTTCCATCCCGATAGGGCCACCACCGACCACGATCAGATGGCCAGGCAAATCGGTATTGTCAAAGATCGTCTCGTTGGTGAAATACGGCGTGTCCTCCAACCCTGGTATTGGCGGCACGAAGGGTGAGGAGCCGGTCGAGATGACAATCCGGCGTGCCTCGATGGTTTTGCCACCCGCATTGACAGTGCGGGGGCCAGTGAAGCGTGCTCCATCCTGAATGACGGTGCAGCCCAGTTTCTCGAACCGTTCCACGCTGTCATGGGGTTCGATAGTGGCGATAACGCCTTTCACATGCGCATTCACAGCAACAAAATCGACTTCCGGCTCATGGACAGCCACGCCAAAGGGCGCGCCTGTGCGGTGGGCCTGAGCGTGTTTACCTGCCGCCAGCAATGCCTTGGAGGGCACACACCCATAGTTAAGACAATCACCGCCCATCTTGTGCTTTTCGATCAGCACAACGGAGGCACCCATCTGCACAGCACCGGCGGCCACGGACAAACCGCCCGACCCTGCACCAATGATGCAGAGATCAACCTTGAGCGTATCCGTCATCAGTTCTCTCCTACGGGCTTGCCGCGTACGGCCTTGATAATAATGGGCAGCAATGCGAGGGCGATCAAGCCGAGAAACGGTCCCCAAACTAAGGGATCAGCAAAGACATTGAGGCTGAGATCTTCACCCGATGCCAGAATTTCACCCAATCCCGTGCCGACCGAGGTATAAACCGCCGATCCCGGAGCGATGCCCACAAACGTCGTCCAGACATAAGTGAACAGCTTCACGCCAAAGAAGGCTGGCAAAAGATTTGCGATGAAAAACGGCACAGCGGGAACAAGGCGCAGCAGGAACAGGAAACTCAGTTCGTTTTCCTGAAAGCCCTTCTCGAATTTCCCCATCCACGGCCCCGCCCGTTCCTTCAGCGTCGCACCAAGGCTTGTACGGGCAGCAATAAAGATACAGGTCGCGCCGATGGTTGCGGCGGTTATTGTATAGATCGCGCCGGGAACCAATCCGAAGAGAAAGCCCCCCGTCAACGTCATAATCAACGCACCGGGCAGCGAGAACGCCACGACCGCGACGTAGAGCGCCATGAAGGTGAGCACGGCCAATGGATAATTCCCGTCGCGCCATGCCAGCAACGCTTCCCGGTTTTCGCGCAAGGCTTCAAAGCTGAGATAATCGCCAAACAGCCATGTCCCCAAGCCTGCGCCCAACGCGATAACCCCAAGAGGAAGCCAGCGTTTCCACGCGCCCTGCCCTGGTTCCGGTGCTGCGTCCTGTGTCATATCAGCCATTCCTCTCAATCCTTTCGTACCGTCACACGGCGATGCCATTTGGCTTGCCTTCGCATAACGCAAGAAAGGGGGTGATGAGTTAGCGTTTCAGGGGGAAATCACATTGGATTGAGCGTATGTGACAAGCCTGTAAGAAAGCGTAACATTATGTCGAACCATAGTGCGCCACTATCCTTGGCTCCCGGAAACCATATTGCATCTGTCGCCAAATCTTCGTGATATATGTATCTATAACGAAGATCGAAGAATAACAGTCCCGGCTACAAAACCTCTCGCAAATGAGGTATTAACCTGACCGAAGTGGGGACGGCAGTGGCACTATTTGAGGCGATCAGGCATTCGCATCAGCCGGCCTCAAAGATACAAACAGGGCAAACACTCACACCCGATTCCGCATCACATGAGCATTCATCGCCGCCAGCCCCTCATCAAGACCTGTACGCCCCAACCCCAGACGAAACCGATCATTCGGGGTTGGCCCCAATTCCGAGGAATAAATCGTGCTGGGCAGTAATAGCACCCCGCTCTCTTCAACCAGTGTCCGGCAGAATTCCTCCACGCCTTCCGCCCCCAGATAACGCGGGAAAGCCATGCAGGAGCCATCAGGCCGTCGCCACTCGAACAAATCCGGGTGCCGTGCAAAGAATGCCTCCCATTTTGGCAGGTTTTCGTCCACGATGGCGCAATTGCGGGCAAGCAGTGATTCACGATTTGCCAGGGCGATCATCGTCAGGCGCTCGCTTGGACCGGAATTACAGATGGAGAGGTAATGCTTCATCCGCTCCATTTCCGACAACAATCCATGATCCTGTGAAGCGATCCAACCGATACGCAATCCCGGTAATCCGAACGATTTCGACATGACGTTGAGGCTCAGACCCCTCTCATATATATCCGCAATGAAGGGCAGATGGGTGGTTCCGGTCGGACCGAGGCCGTTGAATATCTCGTCATGCAATATCCAGATACCGTGCTTCCGGCACAGCTCGGTCAACGCTTCGTAACGATCAAGCGGCAGGATTGCGCCCGTAGGATTATGTGGAAAATTAATCGTCACCAGCCGCGTATTGGGCCGGATTGCTGCGGCCACGCGGTCAATATCAAGGGACCAGCCATCATCGGGATCAAGCGGCACACCCGTCGCCTCGCACAGCGCGACCGGTAATGTCTCATGCGACTGATAATTCGGAGTAACGACAATGGCGTGGCTGTCCCGGTTCAGTAGCACAGCGTTTGCCGCGAATATTCCCTCGCTTGCCCCGGCGAAACACAAGACATCCGCAGCACTACGGTGCGCATAGGTCGCTGCGATCCGCTCGCGCAGGTCGGGCGCACCGAAAGTTTCAGTATATCCCAGCCACATCCCCTCGAACGCTTCCCGATCCTCCGGGCTGGCCATCGCGAGAAGATCACGCAGGGAAATGCTTTCGGCATCCGAGGCAGTCAGATGATGCCGTGCCTTGAACTCCCATTTCGAAAAATGGGTTTCCAACCGGAAATCGGGAAGGGTCATCATTGCGAGGTTTCGGCGGTTTCATCCGCGTCAGCATCGTCAGCGGGTAACAACAGGATTTCATCAATCACATGGATCAAGCCGTTCGTGGCAATCGCATCCATCGGGCCGAGTATGGCCCGTCTACCACGTGTATCATAAGCACTGGTCACACCACCCTCTGCCGAAAACGCCACGGGGATGCCGTTCAGGCCCAGCACCCGCGTTTCGCCGGTTCCAGCGTCGATTCCAGCGGCAATGTCTACACCAGACACCTTCGCGGGAAAAACATGGCCGCGAAGAGTGCGTTTGAAAATATCAGGATCAGCATTGATCCGCGCCCCTTCGGATTTTGGCCTGATATTCGCGAAGGCGCGGTCAGTGGGAGCGAGCAGTGTGAAAGGGCCGGGGCCAGCGAGCGCCTCCGAAAGGCCCGTCTTCTTCAAGGCAGCCGCGAGACGTGTATGATCGGCGGAGGCTTCGATAGCCTGCATGATCGTCATGTCCGGCAGCACGCTCTGACCACCCAGAACAACCGGCTCCGTCTTGAATCTGTCTCGCGTACATGCCGACAGGAGGCCCGCGCCGGTGAGGACGAGCACGCTGCGTCGGTTAATCGTAAGAACTCTTTGCATTGAACCGCCCCGATCTTGTGAGAAACGCCAATCTACAGGACCACGCCAACAGGGCAAGGGACCGCGACCCCAGAGCGGCTGTTTCAATAAAGAAAGATGCCTAAATCAACGATTTTTCCTGATTGATTTCAGCGCAGGGAACTCTGGAAAAAGGATACCTTGGCGTTCCCGATCCTGCATCTGGACGACACACGTTTCCCGCATGGGGTTTCATCGAAGGACTCGCCGGCACGGCATTCTCTGATACCCTGATCGGTGACGGCAATGCGAATTCACTCTTCGGGCGGGAAGGGAGTGATCATTTACAAGGCGGTTCAGGACAGGATTTTCTGGATGGTGGTGACGGAGACGACTACCTGCAAGGTGGATTTGGTCCTGACATTCTGAATGGCGGTGACGGGATCGATACCGCAGATTACTCCGATGCACCCGCTTCCGGGTCGCGCCTCGTCGATCTACAAAACCCTTCTATCAATCTGGGGGTTGCAGCGGCTGGCGACACCTACATCTCCATTGAAAACATCCTCGGATCGAGCGCCCCTGACAACCTGCGCGGCAATGCCGAAAACAACCGGATCACGGGCGGCGATGGGAATGATTTCCTCTTCGGGCGCGACGGCAACGACGTTATCAATGGTGGGAGGGGAGCCGATCTCATCAACGGGGGTCTCGGCATCGATACCGCTGATTACGGTGATGGCCAAGGCAGCCGTACTGTCGATCTACTCAACGCTTCAGCGAATACCGGCGATGCACGCGGCGACATTTATGTGCGGATCGAAAATATCGCAGGCAGCGACAATGCCGATAATATCCGGGGCGACAACGCCGCCAACGCTCTCTCTGGCCGCGACGGCAACGATTTTCTCTTCGGACGTCTCGGCAACGACGTCATCAATGGTGGGAGGGGAGCCGATCTCATCAACGGGGGTCTCGGCATCGATACCGCTGATTACGGTGATGGCCAAGGCAGCCGTACTGTCGATCTACTCAACGCTTCAGCGA
>CALFFK010000113.1 GCA_937957975.1 uncultured Neomegalonema sp. | reverse complement strand
GTCAGACAGTTCCCGCCGCTACGACCTCGGCAAGAAAGCCAGTCTCTACGCGGTGCATGGGGTGCGGGACTACTGGGTTTTTGATCTGGAGAGCGAAACTTTGCATCGGCATTCGGAGCCGGGGAGTGAGGGGTATGGGCGAGTTAAGGAAAGCGATTTTGTGACGCCTGCACGCCTGCCATTTATAACCGGAGTTGTTTTGGAACTAAGAGGATAGGTGGTTGCCGTCATGGACCAACGTATAGAAGGCGGGCCGCACCCATCCACCCCACAGGTGGATGCTTTCACTTCATTTCGGTTTGGACCGCTTTCGAGTTATTCGCGGTTTCTGGTTTCAACTCATCAAATCCAAGAGAGAATGTATCTGTGTTCGCAAGCGGACCTTTCGGTCTTGCTATAACATGGAAGAATTTGACCTCCTCATTGCAATGGGTGCACGTCCATAGATTTCCTATTTCAACCTTTTCTGGCCAGACGAACTCTTCGCGTCCACACTGTGGGTTTGGACAGTCGATCCGTACACCTTCTCGTCGAACCTCAAATTCCCTCTCGCGCAGGAGAATTCGATATCTGGCATTGCAGACGACGCATTCCGCCCAAACTTCCTCCGCGCTCTCTGGAACAAACCGTCTAACGGTGTTGCCACAGCCAGGACGTTCACAAGGAAAATCCACAGCACTACCAGCAATCATATTGATGATCTGCGCATCAAGTCGTTCTTCAAGAAATTCAAGGGTTCCTTCGATTCTGGAACGAACCTGCGCGCTTCGCTCTTCTGAGTCCTGCGTCCTCTGCTTTAGCGTCTCGCTATGCAGAAAGTTTCCTAATCGGTGATAATGCGTGTTCACATGCCGCATAGTTAAGGATTTAGCCTTGCCAAGGTTGATCCCTCCTTCAGGGAGGGACTCATGCTCGATGCATATACTGAAGTCTTCTGAAGTCATTGGATCGAGCAGGACTAAAGCTCGCAGAACTTGCTGTGGTTGCCAAGCCAGTCGTTCAGCCTCAGGAAAGTCATCCCCGTAAGAGTGGGCGCGATCATAGACGAGTGTTTCAATAGCAAATCGCAATTCGAGAGCAGCGTATCTGAGCCTATGAGACTCTCCACTATTGAACTCTGCGCGCGCACGCGTGACAGATTCTACGGCTTCATCACGAAAACTCTTCACCTCATCTTCCTCTTCGACTTCCCTCTAAACCCCCGCGTCCCGCCTTTCCCGGCGGTACTCCGCCCCGACTGCCACGCCGCTTCTTCTTCGGCCAAGCGGATGGCGTTTTGGCGGGCCATGGGGTCGCCTGCTACGACCAGTTCGACGGCTTCGAGGCGTTTTACTTCGTCGCGGAGGCGGGCCGCTTCCTCAAACTCCAGGTTTTCGGCGGCCTTGATCATTTTCTTGCGCATGTGATCGAGGTGCTTCTGGAGGTTGTCGCCAACCAGTTCGCCCTTTCCGGCCTTGCCCTTGATCTGCACCGTCACACGGTCTTTTTCGTAGATCGAGTCCATGATGTCGGAGATGTTTTTCTTGATCGACGCGGGTGTGATGCCGTGCTTTTCGTTATAGGCGATCTGTTTTTCGCGGCGGCGGTCGGTTTCGGCCATGGCCCGCTCCATCGAGCCGGTGATACGGTCGGCGTAGAGGATCACGTTGGAATCCACATTTCGCGCCGCGCGCCCGATGGTCTGGATCAGCGACGTCTCCGAGCGCAGAAAACCTTCCTTATCCGCATCAAGGATCGCGACCAGCGCGCATTCAGGGATGTCCAGCCCCTCGCGCAGCAGGTTGATGCCGACCAGCACGTCAAAAGCGCCAAGGCGCAGGTCACGGATAATCTCGATCCGCTCAACCGTGTCGATGTCGGAATGCATGTAGCGGACGCGGATACCCTGTTCATGCAGGTATTCGGTCAGGTCTTCGGCCATGCGTTTGGTCAGCACGGTGACGAGGGCGCGATAGCCGTTTTCGGTATTCTTGCGACATTCATCAACGAGATCATCGACCTGCATCTTTACGGGGCGCACTTCGACGGGGGGGTCGATCAGGCCGGTGGGGCGGATCACCTGTTCCGCAAAAACGCCCGCCGTGCGCTCCATCTCCCACTTGCCGGGGGTGGCGCTGACGAAAACGGAGCGGGGGCGCATCGCGTCCCACTCCTCGAATTTCAGCGGGCGGTTATCCATGCAGGACGGCAAGCGGAAGCCATGCTCGGCCAGCGTGAACTTGCGGCGGTAATCGCCCTTGTACATCGCACCAAGCTGAGGGACCGTAACGTGGCTCTCATCCGCAAAGACAATGGCATTATCGGGGATGTACTCGAACAGGGTGGGGGGCGGCTCGCCGGGGGCTCGGCCTGTGAGATAGCGGGAATAGTTCTCGATGCCCTGACAGACGCCGGTGGCCTCCAGCATTTCGATGTCAAAGCTGGTGCGTTGTTCTATGCGCTGGGCTTCCAGCAATTTGCCTTCGGTTTCCAGTTGCTTGAGGCGGACCTGTAGCTCGGCCTTGATTTTCTCGATGGCCTGATTGAGCGTGGGGCGCGGGGTGACGTAGTGGCTGTTGGCATAAACGCGCAGGGTTTCGAGTTTGGAGAAGGTTTCGCCAGTGAGGGGGTCGAACTCGACCATTTTCTCCAGTTCTTCGCCAAAGAACGACAACCGGATCGCGCGGTCGTCCATATGGGCGGGCCATAGCTCAATACTGTCACCACGAACGCGGAACGTGCCGCGCCCGAAGGCGGCGTCATTGCGTCGGTATTGCTGGGCTATGAGAGAGTTGATGACCTCTCGCTGATCATAGCTGTTGCCGGATTTCAGGTCTTGCGTCATGGCCGAATAGGTCTCGACCGAGCCAATACCGTAGATGCAGGACACAGAGGCCACGATGATAACATCATCGCGCTCCAGCAACGCACGGGTCGCGGAGTGGCGCATCCGGTCGATGTTCTCGTTGATCTGGGATTCCTTCTCGATGAAGGTATCCGTGCGCGGGACGTAGGCTTCGGGCTGGTAATAGTCGTAATAGCTGACGAAGTATTCTACCGCGTTGTTCGGAAAGAAAGATTTGAACTCGCCATATAGCTGGGCCGCGAGGGTTTTATTGGGGGCGAGGATGATGGCGGGGCGCTGGGTTTCCTCGATGATCTTGGCCATGGTAAAGGTTTTGCCCGTACCAGTGGCCCCAAGAAGCACCTGATCCCGCTCTCCGTCATTGACGCCCTTCGACAGCTCCGCAATGGCCGTAGGCTGGTCTCCGGCGGGGGTGAACTCGCTGACCATCTCAAAGCGGATACCGCCTTCCGTCTTCTCCCGCTCCGGGCGCGTGACAGTAGGGAGGGTGATGGGTTCGGGGGTATCCATGAGAGTGCGCTCCTGTGCTGAGGAGCAAGATAGGGGGTGGGAGGGGGGATGCCCATCAGAAAAACCGGCGTCAAAATTGCCGTCCCCTGCTCTTCCCCAAGTGGAGAGGGGGCAGAAACCCTTGTGTCAGGGTGCAACCAGCCTACCGCGTCCAGTTCCTGACATCACCCACATCAACATGGATGAAGGACGCCCCGCGATAGGTTCCGACACCGCCCATCTGGAGGCTTTTGGCCGCGCGGGAGAGGGTGCGCGAGGAAGTGCCGGGGAGTTTGAAATCCGCCGCCATGCCCTCGATATGCAAGCTGTTCTTTGCGGCCCAACGGGTGCGCTTGCGCAAGGCGTCATTGGTCGCGCGGGTGCGATAGCCGGAGGTGATGCGCAGCGGGTCGGTCTTGTCCAACGCGCCTTGCAGGCGTGAAAACAGGTCATAAAGGCGCACATCCATGACCGTGACCTCATCTGCCGTATGATCGCGCAGCAGCCGGTCCAGAGCCGCCATGGCCTCTGGCTCGTAAACGCCATCAGCGTAATAGACCCCGTCAAAGCGGTCGCCTGTTCGCGTGTTTTGCAATACCAGCGAGCGCGTGTTTGGAATCCGCGCCTTCGCCAGGGCAGGCGCAGCAAGGCTGACCCCGATGCCAAACAGCACAGCCCGTCGTGTCGGTACGATACGATTCCCCATTATCCCCATGTCCATCCCGTAATCCCCGACCCCATTATAAAGACAGGAAATTAACATTTTCGATGCGGGGTCGGGCTTGGAAAATGCCCGCCTCACACCCACGTGAGTGTCAACCGGCCAGATCGGCCAATTTCGTTGATATGAGGTGGAGCAAGTTTCGTGCCTGTAGAGGACGAAGACAGCTTCACGCTTGGGAGTAACGACATGAATGTAGACAAGCTGAGTGAACGCTCAAAAGGCTTTGTGCAATCGGCGCAAGGCATGGCGCTGCGCGAAGGCCATCAGAACTTTTCGCCCCTGCATTTGCTGAAAGTCCTGCTCGATGACGATCAGGGTTTGGCACAAAACCTTATCCGCAAGGCGGGAGGTGATCCTGCCACTGCATTGCGCGATACAGAACTGGGATTAGGGAAAATCCCGCAGGTTTCCGGCAATGGCGCGGGACAGGTATACCTGTCACCCGAATTGAGCCGCGTTTTCGAGCAAGCCGAGAAACTGGCCGAAAAAGCGGGCGACAGCTATGTCACCGTCGAGCGGCTGCTTCAGGCGCTGGGGATGGTGCAGCGGTCAGACAGTGCAAAAATCCTCGGTGATGCGGGGGTGAATGCCCAATCGCTGAACACTGTTATCAATGAACTGCGCAAGGGCCGCACAGCCGATACGGCCAGCGCGGAAGACGGGTTTGATGCGCTGAAAAAATATGCGCGCGACCTGACCGAAGCGGCGCGCGAAGGCAAGATTGATCCGGTCATCGGGCGCGACGAAGAAATTCGCCGGACGATGCAGGTGCTGTCCCGTCGCACAAAGAACAACCCCGTTATCATCGGCGAGCCGGGGGTGGGTAAAACCGCCATTGCCGAAGGGATGGCGCGGCGGATCGTGGATGGTGATGTGCCAGAGAGCCTGCGCGATAAAAAGCTGATGTCTCTCGACATGGGCAGCCTGATCGCGGGCGCGAAATATCGCGGGGAGTTCGAGGAACGCCTCAAAGCCGTGCTGAACGAGGTGACAGCCGAAGACGGGCAGATCATCCTGTTCATCGACGAGATGCATACGCTGGTCGGGGCAGGCAAGGCAGACGGGGCCATGGATGCCTCAAACCTGTTGAAACCCGCGCTGGCGCGGGGGGAGCTGCATTGTATCGGCGCGACAACGCTGGATGAATATCGCAAGCATGTGGAGAAGGACGCGGCGCTCGCCCGCCGGTTCCAGCCGATCTTCGTGGCCGAGCCGACAGTGCAGGACACCATCTCGATCCTGCGCGGCCTCAAGGAGAAATACGAGGTTCATCACGGGGTTCGTATTTCGGATGCCGCGTTGGTGTCGGCGGCTACGCTGTCGAACCGATACATTGCGGATCGCTTCCTGCCCGACAAGGCCATCGACCTAATGGACGAGGCGGCATCGCGGCTACGCATGGAAGTCGATTCCAAACCCGAAGAACTGGATGCACTGGATCGGGAGATCATCCAGAAAAAGATCGAGGCAGAAGCCCTGAAAAAAGAAACGGATCAGGGGTCCATCGACCGCCTCGCCAAGCTGGAGGAAGCACTGGGCAAGCTGGAGGAGCAATCCACGGCCCTGACGGCCCAATGGGAAGCAGAACGCGACAAGCTGGCCGATGCGCGGGAAATCAAGGAACAGCTCGACCAAGCCCGTAATGAGCTGGATGATGCAAAACGACGCGGCGATCTCGCGAAAGCGGGGGAACTGTCCTACGGCACTATTCTTGATCTGGAAAAAAAGCTGGCCGAAGCCGAAGGTGCGGAAAGCGATGTGCTGGTCGAGGAAGCGGTGGCCCCGGAGCATATCGCCTCGGTCGTCTCGCGCTGGACCGGGGTGCCAGTGGACAAGATGCTTGAAGGCGAGCGCGAAAAGCTGTTGCGAATGGAAGAGGAAATCGCAAAGCGCGTTATCGGGCAAGAGGATGCAGTAACCGCCGTCTCCAGCGCCGTGCGCCGTGCGCGAGCCGGAATTTCCGACCCAAACAAGCCGTTGGGCAGCTTTCTCTTTCTCGGTCCAACCGGGGTAGGCAAGACCGAGTTGACCAAGGCGCTCGCGATGTTCCTGTTCGATGACGATACGGCCATGGCGCGGATCGACATGAGCGAGTTCATGGAAAAACACTCCGTTGCCCGTCTGATCGGCGCGCCTCCGGGCTATGTTGGCTATGATGAGGGCGGTGTGTTGACCGAAGCGGTTCGGCGTCGGCCCTATCAGGTTGTGCTGTTCGATGAGGTGGAAAAGGCGCACCCGGATGTGTTCAACGTCTTGCTTCAGGTGCTTGATGAGGGCCGCCTGACCGATGGCCAGGGCCGAACAGTGGACTTCCGCAACACGATCATCATCCTGACATCCAACCTCGGTGCCCATGCGCTGACGGAAGTTGCGGATGGGGCGGCGATGGGACCGGCGCGCGACGCAGTGATGGAAGCGGTGCGCGGGCATTTCCGGCCTGAATTCCTGAACCGGCTGGACGAGATCATTATCTTCGACCGGCTGGCGCGTGAGCATATGGCCGGGATCGTGGATATTCAGCTTGGGCGTTTGGAAAAGCGTCTAGCGGGCCGCAAGATCGGCATTGCGCTGGACGATGCGGCGCGCACATGGTTGGCTGATCGTGGTTATGATCCGGCCTATGGCGCACGCCCCCTCAAGCGCGTGATCCAGAAGGCACTGGAAGACCCGCTTGCCGAACGCATCCTTGCCGGTGCGGTGAAGGATGGTGAGACAGTTGAGGTCACAGCCAATGAACACGGGCTGGTCATGGGCGATGCCATTGTTATCCCCGCTCCTGCGCCGGGCGATGGTGGAGAAGCCCTGACGGTTCATTGACCTAAAGCAGGGCGCAAATGCTTTTTGCGCCCTGCTTACCCCACAAGGAACGCCATGGAAGCTCTATCCCATCCAATTTCCCCTACGGTTCCTGCCATCAATACCTGAAGGCAATAAACCCCAAAACCCATCCTGAGAGGCATTCATGCGCTTTTTAATCCTGATCGGAACCATCATTGCGGTCGGCCTTTGGTTGCGTTGGTCGCTGAAACGCGAAGAAGGCTTGCCCGGAAACGCCAGTGTACCGACGGTTGAACAAAAGCCCGAAGAACCCTTTATACCGGATACACCGCTGGAAACCGAATTAGGCGATGCAGTGGCGGCATTTCTGGAGGCGCGGGGCGATATTGCGGTCGGAGCGGATTCCGTGCGCACGGCCATTGGGTCGCTTGCAGAAAAGACATCAGGGCTGCAACGGCGTGTGGGGGCCGATGAGGGCTTTGCGCGGCGGGTGCATCAGCCGGTCAAGCGGCTGTTGCTGGCGCTCTATAGCGTGGTCCAGCGCGCGGCGCGCGCCACGCATCGCTCGCCCGGTGAGGAGCGCGATGCCGTGATCGCCGCCAGCGTCGATGCCCTCACCCGCGCCGCCGACCAGTTGGGGCGCATGACGGAACAGGCAGATGAAGTGGCCATGCGCAAGCTGGAGGCTGATCTGGAAGTTCTGGAGGAACGGTTACAGGAAAAGGCGTGATGCCCGGCATGGAACCCGAAAGGCCAGCGCCTTTTCCAGAGTTCGCGGCGGATTGGTGAGAACACCACCATAGGCGCGTGTATGTGCTGCGCGCGGTCTTCACCAGAACGAAAAAAGCCGCGCTGGTTATCCCGGCGCGGCTTTTCCTTATTTCAGAGGATGGCGGTGGTCAGCCAGCAAGCCATGCCGGCAGCCACAACGCAATCTGTGGGAAGATGAAGATCAGGGTCAGGCCGATGACCTGGATAACCATGAACTGCATCATGCCGAAATAGATGTCCTTCAGATCCCATTCAGGCACCACACCCTTGAGGAAGTAGGCCGAGAGTGCAACGGGCGGCGATAGCCACGCCGTTTGCAGGTTCACCGCCACCAGAATTGCGAACCATACCAAAAGCTCGATCCGGTCCAGCCCGAAGGAGGGGCCAAGGGTTTCGACCACTGGCATCAGGATCGGGACGATAATCAGAACGATGGGTACCCATTCCAGCGGCCAGCCAAGCAGGAAGATCAGCGCCATTATGAAGATCAGCGTCAGAACCGGCGACAACTCCATCGACAGCAGCAATTCCGTCAGCATCTTTGGCGTACCGAGGTTCGAGAACACCGCCCCAAAGAAATTGGACGCCGCCACGAGGAACATGATGAGAACGGTGATTTCCAGTGTCTTGATAAGCGCATCATAGAAGCCGCTGATACTGAACTTCCGGTACATCAGCGACAGCAGGATTGACCCGAAAGCGCCACAGGCAGCGGCTTCTGCGGGGGTCGCCCAACCAAGCAGGATAGAGCCGAGAGCGAAAGCGATCAGCACAGTGGGCGGCACAAGCCCCATGAAGAACTCGTACCAAAGATCCGAGAAGTAGAAGCCGCCGGGTTTGACCACTCGCATTATCTTGAACGTTACGAACATGAATGCGACCCAGAGGATCGGAATCACCAACCCGCCCAGGGGGAAGAACGCCAGCTTACCTGCCGCGCCCAATGTGATGAGCCAGATAAAGGCCACAAGTGCCGCCATGACCAGCGTGACTTCGAGCAGGTAGTATGGCGAGGTTTCTGGTTGTTCCTCAGGTGGCAGGATCGGGCCAAGGTTTGGGTTCAGCCAGCAACGCCCAATAGCATAGAGCATGTAGAGGCCAGCCAGCATCACACCAGGAATGATCGCAGCGCGGAACAAGTCAGTCACCGGTACTTCCAGCACCGGCCCCATGACAATCAGCATGATCGACGGTGGGATCAGGATGCCAAGCGTTCCGCCAGCGGTGATCGCACCAGCGGCCATTCTAACATCATAGCCTGAACGATTCATCGTCTTCGCAGCCATGATCCCAAGGATCGTGACCGATGCGCCGACGATACCGGTTGCGGCGGCAAAGATTGTCGAGACGAACAGCACCGCGAGGAATAATGCGCCGCGTGTGCGCGACATCATTAGCTGAACGGCGTTGAACAGGCGCTCCATCAGGCCCGCCTGCTCCATCATAATGCCCATGAAGATGAACAGCGGCACTGCGACAAGCTGATCGTCCAACATAGTGGAGTTCGTCTGGAGCGTCAGCAGATAGAAGGTCAAATCACTGCTGAATCCCCACGATCCGAACACAAAACCAAGGAAGATCAAAGTGAACGAGATCGGGAAACCAACAAAGATCGAGAATAGCATTGCCGCCAGCATGTAGAGGCCGATGGTGGGTCGTGAGATGTCACCAAGCCCGCCGAATGCACCGCCCAACCAGTCACCGAGTGGCAGGATTTTCGGGTAGAACACACCGACAAAGATGATGGCCAGCAGGATAAGATACGGGAAGAAAATCTTGAGGAAAATCGCCTCGCGATCCTTGCCCATCTGATGAAAGGCGCGGAACAGTTCAGCAAAGCCTTGCAAGAACAGCAGGAACGCACCAATGGGCATAAAGATACGGGCGGGCCACAGGATCGGTGCCCAGGTTGAATCGCTGGCCCTTTCAACGATGCCCAAGGGTTTGCCCCAGCCACGCCAACCAAGCGAATCCAGTGCAAAGTCCAACGCGCTCCAGAAAAAGAACAGCATCGCCGGGAAATAGAACAGCATATAGAGAATGGCATCAACAGTCGCCTGTGTCTTCGGCGACCAATTACGGAACAGGAAGTCGGCGCGAATATGGACGCCACGCATCAACGCGTAGCCCGCCGCCCCCATAAAGAGCACGCCGCCCGTCATGCGGCTGATGTCGTAAACCCACAGCGTCGGCCCAAGACCCCAATCGCGAGCCTGCTGATCCATGCCCTGCGCTGAGAGCATTCCGAATGCGGTGCGTGAGAAAACCTCGAACACAATCGCGAAAATCAACGGCACGAGCAGTAGACAAAGGATGCGCCCTGCCCAAAGGTTGATGACATCAATGGTCGCGGTGATTGGACGCTGCCAAGAGGTCATATCCTCTGGCGTTTGCCCCGGTTCTTCCGCTCGGCGCTCAGCGATCAACTCGTCGGTAATGTCGAGTTCACCGATACCTGGCTCGTTCGCCATCGGTCATTCCCCTTGAATTTTTTGATCTTTAAGTACCTGTCCCCGGCACGCTAAAATGGCAATACCGGGGTTCCGAAGGTCATCAATTTCCAACGGACCCCGGCTCGTTGGCCGGGGCAGGAAGTAGTCGCTTACTTCTTCGCGATGCTGTCAGCGAAGGCTTTGCCGAGTGCGGCATTCGACGCCTGTGCACCGGCCCAGAAAGGAACAGCGATGGCGGCGAAGTCTTTCTGGCTCTGCCAGACCTTGGCGAAGAAGGCGTTCTCTGCCGAGTTCTTTTCGAGCGCAGCACTAGCAGCATTCATGTAGGCGGGGAAGTAATCGGCAGGCGTGTCATGCAGCTGCACACCATGGTTTTCGGTCAAGTCTTTCAGTGCCTTACCGTTTTCATAGATACGATAGGAGATTGCTTTCGAGAGCGAGGCATTTGCCGCGACTTCGAGAGCTTTTTTCTCACGGTCGGTCAGACCATCATACACATCACCGTTGATGTACATATCGGCGTTCACGACAACCTGGTGCAGACCCTGAAGGTAGTAGTGCTTCAGAACTTTCTGGAAACCGAAGACCGAATCAGGCTTCGGGCAGCACCATTCAGCCGCGTCAATCAGACCGCTTTCAAGAGCGGGAAGAATGTCACCGCCACCCATGGCAACCGATGCAACGCCGATGTCCTTGTAGGTCTGGCCGGGAATGCCAGGAGGCGTACGGAACTTGTACTTGCGGAAGTCATCCATCGAGTTGATTGGCTCTTTGAACCAACCGAGAGCTTCGGGGCCGACGGGCTGGAGCATGAAGCCCTTCACATTGACGCCCATTTCGTCCCAAAGCTGGTCATACAGCTCTTTACCGCCGCCGTACTGGAACCACGACAGAAACGCGATGTTGTCAATGCCAACGCCCGCGCCCGCAACAGGCGAGCCAAACAGCATGGCAGCAGGGTGCTTGCCGGACCAGTAGTGCGTCCACGCGAAGCCGCCTTCGATCAGGCCCTTATCAACCGCGTCGAGAGTTTCTTTCACACCGACGACCGCGCCAGCAGGCAGGATTTCAATTTTCAGGCTACCTTCAGTCAGATCACTGACATCCTTGGCGAATTCGCCAAGCATGAAGACTTCATCAGCCTTCGAAGGAATCACCGATTGAACACGAATAACGGTTTCGGCAAATGCCGCACCCGCCGTGAATGCTACAAGGCTTAGCCCTAGTGCAGCAGTTTTAAAAAGTCCCATCATCGTCTCCCTGGGTTGTTGTTCGTTCTTTACCGTCTGGCCACGCTATCACATCGCGCAACCATCCGTATTCGTTTGTACCAGTCCGTATTCGTAGCATGGGTGCATATTCTTATACAAGACTACTGGTACATGAATGCTCGCATCGCTTTCACTGGAGTCGTTCCCTGCATCGTCAATGGCCCCCTTTGCCACTGGGAACGCATTGAGCCTCTGACAGCATTCCCATCAGCGGACCAATACCCGTGTCGCAATTTGTGATACCCCGGTAGAGCATCTCGAACGCGACGTAGAGCAGCACAGCCAGCCCGATCCATGAAATAGCCGGATAGTTTGCCAGTAATTTCATAATCAATGTTGCGGCGAAAGCCATCAAAAGGATGGCAAGTCCAAGGCCAAATACCAGTTTGGTGGTATCACCATCCGCAATGGCGGCAACGGCCAATACGTTGTCGAGCGACATGGACACATCAGCGATGGTGATCGTGATGAGCGCCTGACGCATCGTCTTCTTGGGCTGGCCATCATAACCACCCTCTTCGGCTTCCTCCAGCGCATCATAGGCCTTGTCATCCGTATGGTCACGGATGTCCTTGTAAAGATGCCAGCACACATAGAGCAACAAGACCCCGCCGATGAACAGCAAGCCGGGAATACCAAGCAGCTTGGTCGCGATGACGGCAAAGACGATCCGCAACAGCGCCGCGATGACCATGCCATAAAGAATGGCTTTCTTGCGAAGTTCAGGGGCCAAGCCCGCTGCCGCCATGCCAATAATCAGGGCGTTGTCACCCGACAACACGAGGTCGGCTATGATGATCGCGCCGAAATCAGCGATTGTATCCCACATATTAGGTGGCTCCTGCCATCTGCCGCGAATCCTCGCGTACCATGTCTGAAAGTTTCTCGCCGATCATTATGGCGGGGGCGTTGGTATTGCCAGAGACGATCTGCGGCATGATCGAGCAATCGGCCACGCGCAGTCCAGTCACACCGCGCACCCGAAGACGTTCATCAACCACTGCGTGATCGTCCTGCCCCATCCGGCACGTGCCGGTCGGGTGATAGATCGACGATGCCGTGTTGCGCACCCAGTCGAGAAGCTGTTCGTCAGTGGTATTCGTCGGGCCGGGGCGCAATTCTTCGGTGATCGCCGCCTTGAGCGGCTCAAAACCCGCAATCTTCTGGGCGATTTTCACTCCCGCAACCGCCGTGGCGCAATCGAGCGGCGTGGCGAGATAGTTGGGGTGAATTTTGGGTGCACCGAGCAGGTTTTCCGGGTTGAGCAGCAAATGCCCCGTGCTTTCCGGGCGAAGCTGGCACACCGATGCCGTAAACGCAGAGAATGGATGAACCCCTTCGCTGGTGCTGTCTGCACTCCATGGCTGGATATGAAACTGGATATCCGGGGTCGCCACTTCGGGCCGCGTTTTCATAAAGCCGACGGCGAGACTGGCCGCCATGGTCATCGGGCCAGACCGCTTGAGTGCATATTCTGCGGCGATCTTCATCTGCCCGAAAATGCTGCGCACTTCGTTATTCATCGTCGGGCGCGTACATTTATAAATCAGACGGGCCTGAAGATGGTCTTGCAAATTCGTGCCGACCGCCGGGGCGTCATGTACCTGCGCGATACCCACATCGGATAGATGCCCACCGGGACCAACGCCCGAAAGCATCAGGATTTGCGGCGACCCGATTGCCCCTGCACAGAGAATGACCTCCGACCGGGCGTGAATGATCTCGGTCTTGCCGTTTCCGCGCAGGATTTCGACGCCGGTTGCGCGCTTGTCATCATCGAAGACAATGCGTTTGACATGCGCCTTGGTAATGACATCGAGATTTTTCCGGTTGCGGGCCGGTTTCAGATAAGCCTTCGCCGAAGAACACCGGAAGCCGTTCGCAGTGGTAAGCTGAAAATACCCTACCCCTTCCTGCGTCGCGCCATTATAATCTTCGTTGTATTCGTACCCTGCATTCTGGGCCGCCTCGACCCACTCATCGCAGATACGTCGCTTCAAACGCATATTCGAGACAGAGAGCGGTCCATCGCCGCCATGGTATTCATCAGCACCGCGTTCCTGCTTTTCCGACCGGCGGAAACATGGGAGTACATCATCCCACCCCCAACCGACATTGCCCGCCTGACGCCAACCGTCATAATCCTGCGGTTGTCCGCGTACATAGAGCAAGCCGTTGAGTGAACTGGAGCCGCCCAGCACTTTTCCCCGTGGCCAAGGCAATTGGCGACCATTAAGGCCGGGGTCTGGCTCGGTCATGTATTTCCAGTCGAGAGATGAATTCATCGTTTTGAAATAGCCGACCGGGATATGAATCCATGGATTCGAGTCGCGTCCACCTGCTTCGAGCAGGCCAACCGTTGCGTCCCCTGATTCCGATAACCGCGCCGCGACAGCACATCCTGCCGATCCAGCTCCAATTACGATATAATCGAATTCCACCGCAAACCCCCGCAATTTCAAAAATTAAGACCATACTTCTCAAAATTTTAAAAGCGATTTTATTGGCGAACGACGATAAGTTATTGGAATGATCGAAAGCCACGAACGCATTCCTACGAATATGAGGATGATTCTCATCCTTGAAACCCTTGCAAAAGCGGCAAGGCCGCTGTCGGTTGCCGAAATCGGCGAAGAGGTCGACTTGCCCAAGCCGACCCTGCACCGATTATGCACGACTCTGGAAGAAGAAGGATTCCTGATCCGCGATTCGGCAGGGGGGCGGATGCGCCCGGCTCGCCGGACCCGGCTTTTCGCATCCGGCCTGTTGATGGCATCGCAGCTACACATAGCACGGCGCATGGTGCTGTCGGCATTGGCGAGGGAAATTCGGGAGACGTGTAATTTTTCCGTACCCGGCGAAAGTGGCATGACCTATCTCGACCGCGTGGATACGCCGTGGCCACTGCGCTATCAGCTACCCATCGGGGCGGAAGTGCCGTTTCATTGTACAGCGGGCGGCAAGCTGTTTCTCGCAAGCCACGATGCGGGGACGCGCGAGCAACTGTTGCGCCCGATGTCTCTTACAGCCGAAGGGCCAAATTCGATCACCGATATTGAGGCGTTGCGGCACGAGCTGGATGCCGTCAGCGAAGCCGGGTATTCGTGGGATAATGAAGAGTTCATGGCGGGGATGGTCGCAATTGCAACGCCGATCCATGACACCGAAGGACGCTTCGTTGCCGCCCTCGCGTTCCATGCGCCGATACAACGGATGCGCTTTGACGAGGCGAAAGCCTGGGTACCGCGCCTGACCGAAGCCGCCGCCAGTCTGGAGGAGATGATGTTCGGGGACGATATTCCGATTTAGGAAACGCCACCGAGCATTCCAGTTCATAACATTGGAGTTCAGGCGGCAGCGGCCATCTCGTCGCGAATTGCCTGTCGGAACGTATCGATGGGAGCGAGGCCACCCTCGGTTTCTACATGCCAGAACGTCCAGCCATTGCAGGCTTCCGCGCCCTGCACCAACGCGCCGATACGGTGGATTGATCCTTCGTCCTTGCCGACCTCCAGCGTGCCATCAGCGCGAACCATCGCACTATGGTGACGTTTGGGGCAGAAGAGTGTGGTTCCCGGCTTGACCATACGACGCTCGACCAGAGTGCCGAAGGGAACGCGGGGGGCAGAGCGGCGGGGCTGCGTCACTGTGCGGGCGCGTGGCTCATAAGGCGCGATAGAGGCAAGACGGTCGCGGGCGACGGAGGCGTAGCCTTCCTCACGCTCGATACCAATGAAACGACGGCCAAGACGCTTTGCGACCGCACCCGTCGAACCAACGCCAAAGAAGGGGTCGAGAACCACGTCGCCGGGTTTGGTAGTGGCGAGCAGGAGGCGGTGCAGCAGGGCTTCGGGCTTTTGCGTTGGGTGGGCCTTGCGTCCATCGGCGTCCTTGATCCGCTCATGGCCAGTGCAGATTGGAAGAACCCAATCAGAGCGCATCTGAAGGTCTTCGTTCAAAGCCTTCATCGCCTCGTAATTGAAGGTGTAGCGCGCATCGGGGGATTTGGCGCACCAGATCAGCGTCTCATGGGCATTGGTAAAGCGTTTGCCTCGGAAATTCGGCATCGGGTTGGTCTTGCGCCAAATGATATCGTTGAGAATCCAGTAGTCGAGATCCTGAAGCAGTGCGCCAACGCGGAAGATATTGTGATAACTGCCGATGACCCAGAGCGCACCATCATCCTTAAGGATACGCCGCGCTGCCTTGAGCCATGCATTTGTGAAGCGGTCATAAGCCGCGAAGCCACCGAATTGATCCCATTTCTCGGTTACGCCATCCACGACGCTCTCATTCGGGCGCTTCAGCTCACCGCCGAGTTGCAGGTTGTATGGCGGGTCAGCAAAAACGAGATCGACGGATTTCTCAGGCAGGCGGTTCATCGCCGCGATGCAATCATCCACAATGATGCTATCGAGAGGCAGGGAAATCGGATTTGCCACAGGAATTTTATTTTTTGCTTTATTTACCATGACTTATCTCATTCGATTGATCTTCATTGTGAAGATGAACCGAAATGGATTCACTGGTCAATAAAAAAATGATATTTTTCAGGAATCTATGGCATTTTGCTAAGATATAAATTCCTGAATAGGCCGAAAACAGCGGCGATGCTCACAGGTTATCCCCAGCTTTGCTAACCCATCAGCATGAGCGCGGGTGCCGTATCCCGCGTTAGTTTCCCAGCCATATCCAGGGTGACGCAGTGCCAGTGCAGCCATCAGGGAATCGCGATGAACCTTGGCGATGATGGAGGCGGCGGCGATACTGAGGGATTTACCGTCGCCCTTGATGATGGGATGTGCGGGACATTGCATTCCCTTCGGTGCGCGTTTACCGTCGGTGAGGGCGAAATCGGGCTTCACCGACAGGGCAGCGACGGCGCGGGCCATGGCAAGGTCATTTGAAGCAGTCAGGCCGATGCGATCAAGTTCAGGCGCTTCGACCATCCCGATGCCTGTGACAGCACTCGCCCGGATTTCACCCGCAAGGATACCCAGACGTTTTTTGCTCAGGGTCTTGGAGTCGCGAATACCCTCTGGAATAGCCGCACGGTCGAGTATCACCGCAGCGGCAACAAGCGGCCCCGCCCATGGCCCACGCCCCACTTCATCAACGCCACAAACGATGCCGGAAAAGCCGTTTTCAAAAGAGAGGTCAGGCGTCATGGCGACCGATTTCCGCTTGCGCGGAAATGGCGTTTTCACAGCAATGCCTGGGTATCAGCGCAGATGGAAACGGCCTGACCAGAGATTGTGCGGCCCCGCTCGCTGGCGAGAAAGACGATCTGGTCAGCGATCTGGCGTTGGGTGACGTAGGAGCGCATTCCGGTCAAAGCCAGCGCATCGGCTTCAGCCTCCGCAAACGCCCTGCCCTGTCGTTGGGCTTTGGCTTCGATGACGCGGCGGATGCGGTCTCCGGCGACAAGGCCGGGAAGGATGGCATTGGCACGAATACCTTCCGGCCCCAATTCCACCGAAAGGGATTTCGTAAACCCGATCACACCCCATTTCGCCGCCGCATAAGGTGTGCGCATCGCAAAGCCCAGACGCCCCGCCGCCGAGGAAAGGTTGGTGATGGAGGCATTGGCGCTCCGGCGTAAATAGGGCAGCGCAGCCTGTACTCCTATAAACTGGGCAGTGAGGCAAATATCGACACATTGGTCCCAGTCGGTCGGGTCGATGTCTTCAACCCGTGCGGTCGGCCCTGCGGTTCCGGCATTGTTGACGAGGCAATCAATCCCCCCCATTGCCTTCGCCGAGCTGGTGATAAAGTCGCATAAGGCAGGGCGGTCGCTGACATCGCAGACCGAAGCACGGATACCATCATCACCAATGGCCGCCACGGCCCCGGCATCAATATCGCAGACGGCGACTTCAGCACCCTCTTCCCGAAATGCACGCGCGATTTCCCGCCCGATGCCGGCTGCGCCCGCCGTGATGACGACTTTTGCGCCGTTCAGTCCCATATCCATGCAATCTCTCCCCATTTATCAGAGAAGATTATTCGCGCGGAAGAAGCGTCCTGTCGAGTGGGGGGAATGCAGTTTCGAGGCAAGCCTGTCTTGCAAAACGCGCCCGGCATGGCGGCGCTGTTTCTGAATAAGCTGAACAACGCTTGGATGTGCAAAGCATCCGACGCTTGCAGACCCGTGCCAGACAATCACCATCGGTGCAGGCCGCGCGCTGTTCATCGGTGCAGCCGGTATAAGTGATCATGCAGGTATTGCAGCCCTGCTGAACGCGGGTACAGCCTTGGCCGATCATCTCACTGAAAGCAGTTTTGGAAAAACGGGCATAGAAAACACGCGTACCATCCGCATCAACCACCCGCGAGAACATGGTCGAGGCGGTGCATTGACGCTCGATAGAAACACCTTCGGGTAGGGCCGGATCAGCATTGCGGTCGGGCTTGGTCTTCGGAATTGCCTTGTCCATTGCGGCGGGGACAACCCGCCAGAGGTTCGGCTCGATACCGCGCCCTGGGCTTGCCAGAAGCGCGATAAAAACGCATAGCGCGCCAAAGGCCGCCCAGCGCGCCGATATGCGTCTCATGCCGTCCATCCGGGGGAACCAATCCAATGATGACATTCTATCCTGCCATCGATCTCAAAGATGGAGCCTGTGTGCGCCTGTTGCGCGGACGCATGGAGGACGCGACCGTCTATAACGACGATCCTGTCGCGCAGGCGCAAGCGTTTGAAAAGGCGGGGGCCGGTTGGCTGCATCTGGTCGATCTCAACGGGGCGTTCAGTGGAGCGCCGGTCAATGACAGTATCGTGAGCCGCATCGTAGAGGGAATTTCCGTACCCGTCCAACTTGGTGGTGGTGTGCGCGATGCAAAGACCGTGGACCTGTGGCTGGAACGCGGCATCAGGCGCGTGGTACTTGGGACTGTAGCGGCGCGAAACCCTGAATTCGTGCGGGAATCGGCGCGTCGGCATCCCGGGCGCATCGCTGTCGGCATTGATGCACGGGACGGCAAGGTGGCGGTCGAGGGATGGGCCGAGACGACCGAATTGACCGCACTGGAGCTTGCGAAGCGATTCGAAGATGCCGGAGTAGCCGCGATCATCTTTACCGACATCGATCAGGATGGCGCGATGGAGGGGCCAAATGTGACCGCAACCGCCGCTCTGGCCGGGGCGATCTCGACGCCGGTAATCGCGTCAGGCGGGGTGTCGTCTCTGGATGACCTGCGGGCGCTGCGCGATTGTGGCGTGGCGCTGGAAGGAGCGATCTCAGGACGGGCAATCTATGATGGCACAATCGATGTGGCCGAGGCCGTGACGGTACTGGCGGGGACGCTCTGACGCGGCACTATTCTTGTTATCCAACGAAAAACGGCCCCGCATGATGCGGGGCCGTTCTCGTTTATGGATCAGTGTGACCGTTTAGCTTTTCTTGCGGCGGAAGAAGCCTGCAAGACCCGCCAGGGCGATCAGGAGGAGCGGACCAGGTTCTGGAACCTGACCTGCGCCACCACTGGAGCTGGCAGTGCCGCCGCTGCTGCTCGACGTCGAGGACGTCATGCCACTGGAGGTCATGCCACCCGAAGTCATGCCGCTGGAGGTCATACCGCTGGAGGTCATGCCACCCGAGGAAGAGCTGCTGCTTGCGCCACTCGAAGAGGACGAGGAACCCGTAGTACCGCCCGAAGAGGAGCTGCTTGCACCGCTCGAAGAGGACGAGGAACCCGTAGTACCGCCCGAGGAGGAGCTGCTTGCACCGCTCGAAGACGACGAGGAACCCGTAGTACCGCCCGAAGAGGAGCTGCTTGCGCCACTCGAAGAGGACGAGGAACCCGTAGTACCACCCGAAGAGGAGCTGCTTGCACCGCTCGAAGACGAGGAGGAACCGCTACCACCCGAAGAGGAGCTGCTTGCGCCACTCGAAGAGGACGAGGAACCCGTAGTACCGCCCGAAGAGGAGCTGCTTGCGCCACTCGAAGAGGACGAGGAGCCGGTGGTGCCGCCCGAAGACGAGCTGCTTGCACCGCTCGAAGAGGACGAGGAACCGCTACCACCCGAAGAGGAGCTGCTTGCGCCGCTCGAAGACGACGAGGAACCGCTAGCACCCGAAGACGAGCTGCTTGCGCCACTCGAAGACGACGAGGAACCGCTAGCACCCGAAGACGAGCTGCTTGCGCCACTCGAAGACGACGAGGAACCGCTAGCGCCCGAAGACGAGCTGCTTGCGCCACTCGAAGACGACGAGGAACCGGTGCTGCCGCCCGAAGACGAGCTGCTTGCGCCACTCGAAGACGACGAGGAACCGCTAGCGCCCGAAGACGAGCTGCTGCTCGACGAAGCGTTGCCACCCGAAGAGGAGCTTGAAGACGTCGAAGATCCACCCCCTGAAGATGAGGAAGAAGACGAGGAAGAAGACGAGGAAGAAGACGAGGAGCTGCTGCTACTGCTTGTCGTTGTATTGTTAGTCGTGTTGTTAATATTGTTATTAGTTGTGTTGTTATTCGCCGTGACGATATTATTAGTCGTGCTGTTATTATTAGTATTAGCGCTTACATTGTTGTTGGTCGTACTGCTACTACTATTATTAGTCGTATTGTTGTTCGTAGTGCTACTGCTACTATTATTATTTGTTGTGTTGATCC
>CALFFK010000112.1 GCA_937957975.1 uncultured Neomegalonema sp. | reverse complement strand
GATCGACTTATCTCGACATTTGAACAAGATAACCGAGAGGCCCGCGCAAGATTGTGGGGTTCAAATGTCCCGGTCGATCCACTAGCGTAACAACATGAACCGACATGAATTCCACAAGCTGTTCAAATCACCCGGTCCCGTCGTGACCCCGGTGATCCACGTTCTCGACACGGCGCAAACCATGCGCGGCGTTGAGATTTGCGTAAAAGCAGGGGTGGCTGGCGTCTTCCTCATCAACCATGATTTCGAGAAAGAACGGCTGGTCCCGATTATCCGCGACGTGCGCGCAGCAATGCCGGGATTGTGGCTGGGGGTTAATTTCCTTGCCGTGACGGGGCGCGATGCCTTTCCGGTACTTGGCGAACTGGAGGGCGAGGGCTGTTCCGTCGATGCCTATTGGGCCGATGATGCCCGGATGGATGAGCGCGAAGATGTGCAGCGCGAAGCGGAGGAAATCGCCGCCATCCGTGCGGCAAGCGGCTGGACGGGGATGTATTTTGGCGGCACGGCCTTCAAGAAACAACGCCCTGTCGATCCCTCGCAATACGAACATTCGGCAGTGATTGCGCGGCCATATATGGATGTTGTCACCACCTCCGGCCCCGCGACAGGGCAAGAGGCTGACGGCACAAAGATCGTTGATTTTCGGCGGGGTCTGGATGATGCACCGCTTGCGCTGGCCTCCGGGATAACGCCTGAGAACGCGGCACGATACGGGCGCGATGTTGATTGCTTTCTGGTCGCCACAGGGATCGCGCCGCCCGGAGATTTCTACAGCATTGACCCGGCGCGCCTCGACGCGCTGATGGCCATCACACGGGAAATGGGAGCCACGCCATGAAGGGACCACGCGAAGATCGCTGGTATCTGAAACTGATGTCACCGAACACAAAGGGCGACAAATTCGCCTGGCTTGACCCCACATCAATCTACATCAATGCCACCGCTTTCACTGACCTGCTGGACGATATTACAGCGGAACTTGATGCTGAAGAAATTGACGTTGTGGCGGGGCTGGACGCGATGGGATTCGTGCTGGCGGCGGGGATCGCCGCACGGATCGAGCGCGGCTTTCTGCCCATCCGCAAGGCCGGGAAGTTATGCGTGGATACCGACAAGGTGAGCTTCTCGAACTATTCGGGCCGGACGCAGGACATGGAGATGCGCTTGCCAGCCTTTGCCCCCGGAACCCGCGTTCTTTTGGTCGATCAATGGGTCGAAACCGGCGGCACGATGGACGGCGCGATCCGCCTTGTGGAGCAACAGCAGGGCAAGGTCGCCGGGATGGTGGCCATTGCAATCGAAACGAACGCCCGCACGGCAGAATACCGGGCGCAATATCCTTGTGTTTCTGCTGTCATTCCCGGCACTCCATGGCAGGAACAATGCGACCGGCAAGCACTCGACAGTTTTAACACCTATGATCACGCAGCCACGTTCCCCGATGCGGGACGCTCATAAACCGCTGGGGAAAACCGATGAACGAGACGATCACCGCCGCCTTCTATCGTGGCGACAAGACCTTTGCGGTCGAGCAAACCACGGCGCAAGCGCCGATGCAGGGCGAAGTTGCTGTCCGGGTCGCCTATTGTGGCATCTGCGGAACGGATATGCATGTCTATCACGGTAATATGGATGCGCGTGTCGGGCTGAACCGCACGGTTGGGCACGAGATGTCCGGCACGGTCGCGCAGGTCGGTGCGGGCGTCGATAACGTCAGCATTGGCCAGAAAGTCGTCGTTCGACCGCTCGATCATTGCGGCCAATGTCCGGCCTGTGAGGCAGGGCATCAGCATATCTGTCACAAGCTGAAGTTCCTCGGCCTCGATACTGATGGCGCGATGCAGGAAATCTGGACCGTTCCGGCCCATACCCTGCACGTCTTGCCCGATGATCTGCGAATGGATCATGCGGCCCTGATAGAGCCGGTCGCGGTTGCGTGCCATGATGTGCGGCTCTCTGGCCTCACGACCGGTGAAGACGTTGTTGTTATTGGTGGCGGCCCCATCGGCATCCTCGTTGCGATGGTGGCGCGGGATGCGGGCGGCAAGGTCGTGATCTCTGAAGTGAACCCCCATCGCCTCGCTATCGCCGGGAAGCTCGGCTTCGATACTGTGAACCCGGTAGAGAACGATCTGCCTGCCGCCATTCAGGAACGCACGGGCGGCAAGGGCGCGGAGGTCGTTTTCGAGGTATCCGGCACACAACCGGGCGTGGACGCCATGACGGCTGTGGCGGGAACAAAAGCCCGTATCGTGATGGTCGCCATCCATGCCAAGAAACCGCAGATTGATCTTTTCCAGTTTTTCTGGCGCGAATTGCAGCTTATCGGCGCGCGGGTCTATGAACCTGAAGACTACGAGAAGGCCATTGCGATTATCGCCAGTGGCGGTGTGGATGCCGATACAATCATCACTGATGTCAGCCCGCTGGCTGATATTCAGGCCGCTTTTGAGGCGCTCGACACGACGCCGACGGCGATGAAGAGTCTTATCAAGGTGGGAGCGGACGCATGAATATTCTCTCCGCTTTCGATCTTAGCGGCAAGACGGCCCTCGTAACCGGATGCAAGCGTGGCATCGGGCGCGGCATGGCCGAAGCACTTGCCAGCGCCGGGGCCAATATCATCGGGGTCAGTGCCTCGCTGGAAGAATCCGGCAGCGACGTTGAAAAAGCCGTAACCGATATGGGGCGCAGCTTTCGCGCCTATCAATGCGATTTTGCGGATCGCACAGCCGTGCGGGCCTTTGCCAAACAGATCGACGATGACGGTATTGCGCCCGACATTCTGGTGAACAACGCGGGCACGATCATGCGAAAGCCCGCCGCTGAACACCCCGATGACTGGTGGGACAAGGTGATCGAGGTTAATCTGTCGGCACAGTTCATCCTCGCCCGCGAAATTGGACGCGGGATGCTGGAACGCGGCAGCGGCAAGATCATTTTCACAGCGTCGCTGCTGACCTTTCAGGGGGGTATCACTGTCCCTGGCTATGCCGCGTCCAAAGGCGGGATCGGTCAATTGACCAAGGCTCTGGCCAATGAATGGGCTGGCCGTGGCGTCAACGTCAATGCCATTGCGCCCGGTTACATCGCAACCGACAACACACAGGCGTTGCAGGATGACCCGGAACGCTCAAAGGCCATTCTTGAACGCATCCCGCAGGGGCGCTGGGGAAGGCCGGAAGATTTTGGTGGCCCCGCCGTCTTCCTGTCTTCGTCCGCCTCTGATTACGTAAATGGTGAAGTGCTGGTCGTGGATGGCGGCTGGATGGGGCGATGACAGGCCCTATCGACATCCTCTGCCTTGGCGAACCCATGGTGGAGTTCAACGACCAGAGAAATGGCACGTTCCTGTATGGCTTTGGCGGCGATGTTTCAAACGTCGCGGTCGCGGTCGCGCGACAGGGCGTACGCGCCGGGATGGCAACACGTGTCGGAACAGACAGTTTCGGTGATGACCTCATGGCGCTTTGGGCCAATGAGGGCATTGATACCATGGCGGTAATCAGGGATTCAGACGCGCCGACAGGCATCTACTTCGTGCGTCATGGCCCTGACGGTCATCGTTTCGAGTATCGACGCGCAGGGTCGGCAGCGAGCCGGATGTCGCCGGATACCCTGCCACGCGCGGCTATCAGGGGGGCGCGATGCCTGCACCTCTCCGGTATTTCACAAGCCATCGGAGAAACAGCACGCGCGGCTTGTGATGCCGCAATCACAGAGGCAAAAGACGCCGGAGCCATTGTTTCCTACGATCCGAACCTGCGTCTCTCGCTCTGGTCGCTGGAAGACGCCCGCGAAACGATCCATCATACAGCCGCCCTGTGCGATATTTTCCTTCCGGGGCTTGATGATGCTGTTTTACTGACAGGATTGAACGATCCTGAAGCGATCATCGCGTTTTATCTGGGGCTTGGCGCTGGATTGGTTGCGCTGACCCTCGGCGAGAATGGCGCGATCATAGGCGACGCGAACGGTATGACGCATATTCCCGCCTGTACCGTTGAAGCCGTAGATGCCAGCGGCGCAGGGGATTGCTTCGATGGAGCTTTCCTCGCCCGCATCCTTACCGGAGAAACCCCTGTTGACGCCGCCACCTATGCTGTCCACGCGGCGGCGCTCTCGGTACAGGGCTATGGTGCAATCACTCCAATTCCCGACAAAAAAAGCGTGCAGGATTTTCTGACGCGCAACTTTTCTGGTGCGTAAGATTCTGTTTTTACATTAATTTTCAAGTCTTTCAAATTTCCTGCGACGGAAATCATGCTGGGCCGCGTTTGAGAACCATGAACGGGCTTCAACCGACCCCGCATCACCGACAGAGACATCGTCTCATTCGGTTCGGGTCAGGCCACCGCCCTTTCGATGGATTTATTTCGGAACGACGCAGGGTTTGCGTTGCCGACGCCACAGGAGACTATACCATGAAGACGCTTGGCCTTGTCGCAGCAACTGCCGCTTTCGCCCTGACTGCAACCGCCGCTTCGGCGAACACATACTGGCAAAGTGGCACGTATTACCCCTCAGCCAACACCAACTATACATCGTCGGGCGTGACGTATGTTCAGCCTAATACCTACAGCTCTACGACGACTTATGCAGCCCCGGCAACAACCTACACGGTTCCAACGACGACGTATTCCAGCCCCACTTACTATGCGCCTGCCACCACTTATGGCACGTCGGTCAGCACGGTTCCGAGCACAACCTACATCCCGCAGACCTATGGCACGTCGGTCGGCACGAGCTACACAACTCCGACTTATACGACAACGACCCCCAGCTATACGACGCCATCCTATGTGCAGCCGAACACCGTCTACGCCCCTGCACCGGCCTACACGGTACCGGCCTACACGGTACCGTCCTATACGCCCGAATATGACGGACGGGATCGGGTTCGGGATCGTATCAAGCGTCAACGCAGTCGCATTGAGCGTGCCGAGGCGCGCGGTGATCTGCGCCGGGGTGAAGAGCGTCGCCTTCGCAATGGCTTGCGCGAAATTCGCCATGCTTTTCGCAGCTATCGCAACAATGACGGTGTGATCGGTCGCTGGGAAGAAGCCGAACTGATGCGGATGCTCGATCGCAACAGCAAGCGTATCCGCCGTCTTGCCAATAACGACCGCGTCGTTGGCGGACATCGCAGATACTACTTCCAGTAATCAAACTGACCCGGATGGCCAATGCGCCATCCGGGAAATTCCCTTTTTGAACCATCCCGCCTTTCTTGTGACGGATTTTCGCATATATAAAATGGGGGGTTGGTTGATGAAAACGACAAACGACAGAGGACATCGGATATGAAGATTTTCGGAAAGGCCATCAAGGCTGCGGCAATTGTTTTGGCGCTCGCCGCAGGATCGGTGCACACAAAACCGGCTCATGCCGATAATAGCGGACGCGTTGTCGCCGGGATCGCAGGGGGGTTGATCCTCGGAACGATTATCGGATCGGTCGCGAATTCGGGTCGATATGGTGGAGGTTATGGCAACAGCTATTACGCACCTGCGCCAGTGTATTACCCACGCTCCTATTATGGTTCGGGCTATAATTCAGGCATCACATTCGGATTTGGCTCCTCCTATGGCGGTCATCGCTTCCGGGGCCATCGCGGGTTTGGCTTTCGCGGCCATCGTGGGCACGGTTTTCGCGGTGGATTCCGGGGCTATGGACGTCACTTTCACTAATTGATGATCGCTTTTGTTTCCGCGCCGCTCCGGCTTCCGGGGCGGCGTTTTGTTATTGTATTTCAGGTAGGTTCACACGTCCTCACGACTTTGTTGTCATGCTGGACGTCGGCGTTTGAAGTCGCCATCTCATCGCCAGACCCACGAACAGGAGTGCCTCTTATGTCTATCACCCGTCGCACCACACTTTTTGGCCTTGCCGCCGCCACAACCTTTGTCGCCGCACCCGCAATCGCCGCCCCGTCGGCCAAGTTGCTGGACCCATATTGGCGCCAGTCGGGAGCCAGTGGCGATGTGGATAATACGTCGTGGAACAGCTTTCTTTCCCGTTATGTGAAGACTGGCTCGAACGGTGTAAACCTCGTCAACTATGGCGGTGTTTCCCCTGCCGACAAACAGGCACTGAAATCCTATATTGCCTCGTTGGAAGCCGCCAGACCAACCGCGATGAACCCCAATGCTGCGTTCGCGTACTGGACCAACCTCTACAACGCCAAGACGGTTGACCTGATCCTGGATAACTATCCGGTCAAGTCGATTACGAAGATCGGCGGATTGTTCAGCTTTGGTCCATGGGACGAAAAGGTCGTGACCGTTGAAGGCCGCACCCTGTCGTTGAATGAGATCGAGCATGGCATCATGCGCCCACTCTGGAACGACCCCCGCATTCACTATGCGGTCAACTGTGCGTCCATTGGCTGTCCGAACCTTGCAACGCAGGCATGGAATTCCGGCAATCTCGAAGGGATGCTCGAACAGGCTGCACGCAACTACATCAACCATCCGCGTGGCGCGGCGGTTGAGGGTGGTCGGCTGATCGTTTCGTCGATCTTTGACTGGTACAAGGTCGATTTCGGCGGCAATGACGCTGGTGTCATCGCGCATATGCGCAAGTATGCCACTGGCAACCTTGCCGCTGCCCTCGGCAGCATCAACTCGATCTCAGGGGACCGCTATGACTGGGATCTGAACGAAGCCTAAGACTTTGCAGCATCGCGAAAGCGGGTCAAGGCGCCCGCCGCGATGCTGCGCAGACCGGGTTTCTCCAACGCACGAAATGGTAACGGGCGGCAGACTTCCATCGCCGCAATGCCAATCCGGGCGGTCAGCGCACCGTTGATCGCCCCCTCGCCCGCACGGCGCGACAGCTTTCCAAGCGCACCACCGCCAAGTATCGCACCAAAGAAATCGTCGCCCATCGCGATCATGCCGGTTGCAGCAAGATGGACAATGACTTTCTTGAGCAATCGCCACGACCCAAGCCACCCGGCCCGGCCCTCGTAGACCACGGCGATTTGGCGCACCATCCGCACATTCATATAAAGCACCGCCGCCGCGTCGAGTATGCCGGACGGTAACAGGGCCGTCGCCGCCGCAACGCTGCGCGCACCACGTTGCGCTGCATCCGCCGCACGGGCATCAAGATGGCGCATGGTTTCGACTTCCACCAAAGTCAGCAAGGTTTGCGCATCGGGGGCGTCACCCTTGCGCAGGTCAATGGTTTCACGCGCACGGTCGAAATCTTCGCGATGGCGATAAAGCGCCTGCAAATCGCCTCGCACCTGATCCGCAATCCATCGGTCGCCGGTCTCCCAGGCATCGTCGGCAAGCCGACGCAGACCATCCACTTTCGAGATACGGGACAAGGCGGCCAATTCGCGAAAGACGAACAACGCCAATCCGGCGAGAACAATGACCAGCAGCGCGATAACAAGACGCCCAAGCCAGATATTCTTCGCGGTCATCGAAGCAACGAGATCCCACGCTGCGGCCCCGATAGCCAGCGTTACCAGCCCAAGAACCGCTGACCAGACCAGGGCAGAAAGGGCTGAATACCGGCTTTCGGGTTCGATGAACTCTTCTTCGACCGGCAGCGTCGGGTCTTCCTCGATCACTGTGGGCGGTGGCGCGTTGGTCAGTGCCGGATCATCGACCCGGAATATCCTTGGTCCGCTCATGGTTTTGCTTCCTTGCCTGTCAGGCGTGGCCAGAAAATCTCCACCGCAACACAGCCGGTAACGAGCGCAATAGCGAGGAGTTGCAGGCCGGTTATGGCTTGCGCGAGGATTATATACGCAAGGATCGCCGCAATCACGGGTTTCAGGAAAAACAGGTAGGAGGCGCGCGTTATATCCACCGCCGCCGCTAATCCACCGAGCCACAATACCTGCGTCAGGGTCGTGTTCCAGAGGCCGAGGGTCAATAGCGACACGCTTTCCCCCGAAGGTCGGGAAAACAGCGAGACGGGATTGACCCAGATGCCCCAGCCCAATCCAACCGTCACCCAAAGGCCGAGCGCCCCGATGACAAGGGATGTGGTCGTTACCGTCAACGCGCCATGCTCCTGCATGAAGGGTTTCACCAGCACCGAGTAGATTGCCGCAAGGGCCGCGCAGGTAAGTGCCAGCAACACACCAATCAACGAGCGCCCGTCCCCGGACAGATCACCCAGATACCCATCGGTCAGAAGGACCAGCACACCCAAAGTCGCCATGATCCCCGTTACGATCTTCACGGTCGAAAGCGGGATACCATTGATGAGCAGATTGCTGAGGCCCACAAAAATCGGAATGGTCGTCACCAGTGTGGCCACCTGCACAACAGAGGCAAAATCGAGCGCCCAGTGGAACGCAAGGTAGGCTCCGGTTACACCAATAAGTGACAGCAGGATGAAGCGCCCCGCCCCGGCCCGAAGCGGGGCCAGCAGATCGCGGGAACCGGGGGTCATCAGCGCCCATATCACCAGGCCCACCGCCCCGATGATGTAGCGCCAGACCGAGGCTTCCGGTCCGCTCACCCCTGAAAGAACAGCAAAAAACTCGGAGCTGGCATGGCCACAGACGCCGATAAATACAGCGATATAGGCGAGATGAGCAGGAATCCTCATGCGAGGCGCTCCCCGAAAGCGGCCAATGCTGCCGCCAGTTTTTCGGGGCGCTCCTGCGGGATCAGATGGCCGGTATCATCCCAATCTTCGCGGGTGGCATCGGGCAAGCGGGCGAACAGGGTATCGACATCGGTTCTGTCGAGGAAAACCCGGTCCTGTAGTCCGGTGATGCAATGGATGGGCAGGGTCAGCTTTTCGTAAGGCACATCCCAGTCTGCGGCGGTGGAATGGGCCATGAGATTCATATGGCCATGGTTGGGGTCGATGGGTTCATAGGGATCGTCGGACAGGAATCCGTCGCGCGCTTTGGCCGAAAATTCCTCGTTCACCAGCAAGGGAAACATCGCATCAAGAAAGAGGCGCACCCCGCCTCGCGAAACGAGATGCGGCAGGGCATCGTTCACCCATGCGATGCGCGGGCCAATCTTTCGCAGGGTGTTGAGAAGGACCAGGCCGTCCGCCTTTGCCCCGCGCAGGATCGCATGGGCCGCGAATAATCCACCGATGGAAAGGCCGACGAGGATGGCGCGTGCCGGGGCGATATGCGCCAGTAATGCGCGCAGGTCGTCGATGATAAGGTCAGGCGTCAGGGCCACATCGTCTGTGAAAGGCGATGCGTCCTGCCCCCGGAAATTATAGCTGAGAGTGCCAAACCCTTGTTCACGCAGGGCCGGGGCGACAACGCCCTCCCACGCGCCGGTGTTGCCGGTCAGCGCATTGACGAACACGAAAGTCGGCGCGCCCTCGCGGACCGGGGCGGTATGCTCGTAATAGAGGGCATTTCCGGGGGAGAGGGTCAGGATTGCCATCACGGGCCTCACATCATCGAATCGATGATCCTACCGTACCGCGACCCTCACTCCGCCGCCAGATTGAGGAAGCCCCCGGATTGTCGGTTCCAGAAGCGCGCATAAAGTCCGTCTTTCGCGAGCAGGGCATCGTGGCTGCCGTCCTCCACAATGCGGCCAGAATCCAGCACGACGATGCGGTCGAGATGGGCGATGGTCGAGAGGCGGTGGGCGATGGCGATAACGGTCTTGCCGCGCATCATATCGGTCAGTTCAGACTGGATTTCGGCTTCGACCTCGGAATCTAGGGCGGAGGTGGCTTCATCCAGTACCAGAATGGGGGCGTCCTTGAGAATGGCGCGGGCAATGGCGATGCGTTGCCGCTGACCACCGGACAGCTTTACCCCGCGCTCTCCGATATGGGCGTCGTAGCCGTTACGCCCGTTTGGGTCTGTCAGGTCACGAATGAAATCATCGGCGCGGGCCTGTCGCGCTGCGGTTTTTGCCGCTTCTGTGGCCTCAGCAGAATCGTGATCGCCGGGATAGCCATAAAGGATATTATCCATGGCCGAGCGGTTGAACATCGCGGTTTCCTGCGTGACGACCGCGATTTGTCGGCGCAGGCTTTCCTGCGCCAGATCGCGGATGTCATGCCCGTCGATGCTGACGCGGCCCGTTTCGATGTCATAGAGGCGCAACAGGGCGCTGACGATGGTGGACTTTCCTGCGCCGGAGCGCCCGACCAGCCCGACCCGCTCGCCGGGGGCGATGGCGAGGGACAGACCCGTCACCCCGCCGACGCCGCGATCATACTGGAACGTCACATCGTCGAAACGGATCGCGCCCTTGACGGCGGGAAGGTCGGTGGCGGCTTTTGCATCGGTGATGGCGTGCGGTTTGGCCAGCGTTCCTGCGCCATCCTCAATCGTGCCGAGGTTCTCGAAAACGCCTATGGCGCTCCACGAAACCCAGCCGCTCATCTGGGTGGCGCGCAGGATCATCGCGGTTGCCGCGCCCAGATCGCCAATGCTCGCATGTCCTTCGGACCAGAGCCAGAGGGCCACTGCGATGATCGCCGCGCTGCCGAGCGTGTTGATGATATTGAGGCCGATGCGCACATTCAGCGAGGCACGCCCGAATTGCATGGCGGTATCGTGCATCTGTGCCAGACCATGCCGTGCATAATCCTTTTCGCGGGTTTCGTGGGCAAAGAGCTTCACGGTCGCGAAATTGGTGAAGCTATCGACAAAGCGTCCGTTCACCCCGGCGCGCGCTTCGGCACGGGCCTTTGCAGTGGCGCGGATAACCTTGAGCTGCGAGGCGATATAGACACCGAGACCCATGAACCAGATCACGGTCAAAAGCGCCAGCCATCCACTCGTGCCAAGCAGCACCAGCGCCATGACAATGACATACACGATCAGCATCCCAAGGGCCATGATCGTGTCCATCGTCGCGGTGACGAGCGCCCCCGCCGTCTGCATCTGTTTTGACGCGATGCGCCCGGCGAAATCATCCTGAAAGAACCCCAGCGTCTGGCCAAGGGTGTGCCGATGCAGCCGCCAGAGCGCACGAACCGAGAGATTGGGGCCGAGCGAAAGGGTCTGGAATGCGCCCTGAATGATCTGTGCCAGAGGGCGCAGCAGACAAAAGACCAGCAAGGCGAAGGCAACCGACCAGCCATGTTCAGCGAAAAACCGCTCGCGCCCCGTCT